>JAIELQ010000003.1 GCA_019752815.1 Patescibacteria group bacterium | reverse complement strand
CGGAGCCACGGGCGAACACTTATAGATAGTAACCTGTGACCAAAAAAGACCCAACGAAACCAATTGTGACCGCACCCCATCGATCTACACTCACTCCTCATCTTCTGTTACACTATCATCCATGCCCCCACTTACCATCTACTGGTCCCGACGCGATTTTCGCCTCGCTGACAACCCGGCGTTACTTGCTGCATCATCATATGCAGTAGAACATAAAACCGCCTTCCTCCCACTCTTTGTTTTAGAAGATTACATGACAGCCGGTGACCCAGCGTTTCAATTTGGGTACCCATCACGTTGGTTTATCTCAGAAGCCCTTCCGCAATTTGCGAGTCAATTTGAACAGTTTGCAATTGTGCAAGGAAAGGGGGCCCAGTACCTTATTGATTTGAATAAAAAATTTAAGCTTACGGTCTTTGTGAACGACGACGTGTATATAGATTTCTACAAACAAATTACTAAGTTACAAAATGCTGGCGTAACCGTGACAGTACTCGAGGACGCACTATCAGTACCAAAAGAAACCCGTTCGGGCGAGGGTAATTTGTACAGTGTTTTTACCCCATTTAAGAAAAATGTCTGGGCCCGATTTATATCCCATAAACCACAACCGACATTTACTTCTGGTACCGAACTCACGTATCTCGCAGAAAAAGAAATTGCACAATTTTCTCATTTGATCGCCAACGACTCAAGCGCTATTTTGAGTGCCTTTAGCAAAAAAAGATTATTAACGATTGGAGATACTACCCTTGATCTCGATGAACTCATTCCTGAGCAAAAAATCACTGGCTGGTATACCTGTGAAGCTGATGCTCTAAAACGCTTTTCAGACTACCTCAAATCAGGCGACCTCGACGCATACAAGAAAAATCGAGATTCGCTCGAGCTAGATGTTGCGAATCAGGATGAAACTCGAATTGCCTACACCGGCAAAACTTCAAAAATGAGTTTAGCGCTCGCCTGGGGATTGGTGTCATCCCGCACCTTGATGCAGATGATGCAAACACATTTTGATGAATCATTTGATAATCCGTTTTCAACCCGGGTGAGTGAGGGGGCACTAACGTATATTTCCGAACTCATCTGGCGCGAGTTTTATCGTTACCAACTATTCCATCGTCCGGATTTAATGGATACAGAATTTCAAAAAAAGTTTCAAGGGACAATACAGTGGGTAGGTACAAAAACTGCTCATGCTCGATTTATTGCCTGGATTAAAGGCGAAACCGGATATCCAATTGTTGACGCGGCTATGAAGCAATTGGCAGAAACAGGGTGGATGCATAATCGTTCGCGGATGATTGTGGCTAGTATCTTAACCAAAAACTTTGGGGTAGATTGGCGCTGGGGACAGGAATATTTCCGGGCAGTTCTCATTGATTTGGATGAAGCATCAAATAGTGGTGGTTGGCAGTGGGGAGCATCGGTGGGAGCTGACCCTAAACCGATTCGGATTTTTAACGCTGAACTGCAGGCAAAAAATTACGATGCCTCGGGAGCGTACCAGAATAAGTGGTTGCGAAGCGATAGTACATTTAGTCTAACGGCACCGAGTGTTCCGATTATCGAACATAAACTAGCCCGCGCGGAGGCGCTGAAACGGTACGGCCTAGGAGATGAAGGAGCTCGAGACTATTAGTCGGAATTCTGAAAACGGCAAACTTCTTTGTTGGGCTGCGGTAAAATAATCCTCGCCGTATAAACATACGACTCGTTCTATTTTCCTTACCCGTCGCGAATTTTACTCGTTTTCAAAGTTCCTTGTTTCCAAATTAAGGTATATGTTCGTGATAAAATAAGCTCATAATAGTAATCATGTTTATTATGTCAGCTCTCACTAAAAACCACTGGTACATTATTGGATTTTCTGCACTGTATTTAATAGCGGGTGGTGTTTATTTTTTGCGAGACTTCAATAATGAGTTTGTGATCTATGTCGCTGTCATCGTAGCGATTTTTGCCGGAGTATTTGCAACTCTTAAATCAACACAGTTTCCAATCTGGATGCTGTGGCTCCTGTCTATTTGGGGCTTGATGCATGTGGCGGGTGGGGCAGTACAAATTGGGGACCATGTATTATTTGCCCATAAAATATATCCGTTCCTCGATTTCGGTGGTGATTTTTATATTCTCAAATACGACCAGGTAGTCCATGCGTATTTGTACGGCCTGGTTGCTCTAATGGCGCACCACACGCTCAGGGTGCCACTTAAGGTAACGGGACATGTGTTCCTGGTTGGTTTGGCAGCCGCGATGATTTCACTTGGTATCAGTGGACTTAATGAAATAATGGAGTTTTTGATTGCAGTGACGCTCGAGGAAAATGGTGTCGGCGGGTACGAAAATGCCATGCTGGATTTAATCTTTAATTTTAGTGGAGCGGTGCTCGCATTAGGAATTTTGTTTGGGGTGAGGAGACTGCGTTAGTGTAATGAAAGCAAAAACCGTAAATTTATTTATATGACGAAAAATGAAAAAACAACACTACTGTGGAGTTGCATTTGGATTGGGGTATCAGCAACGTTTTCACTTTACGGAAAATTAGCGCAAACACTCCCGGACCCATTTCATGAATACTTTATAAAAATGTTAATCACTTCATTGCCTTTTTTTGTATGCGGCTGGTACATCGGTCGTTTTTTACAAAATGAAATACCGTTACGTAAAAAGAAACTACAAATTATCTTTTTTGTAATTTTGCTAGGGATTTCTGTTCTATGGTTTGGACTCTTGAATATGGCTAGGTAGGTAGTATGTCACCGACAAAATTTAACGTTATTGAATGTATTTTCTGGCTCACTCTCAGTGGAGCACTGTTTCTTGTATATAGTCGTGTACCGCAAAAATTTAAAAAATGGGTAATGTTTTCCGGTGTAAACATATTACTCTTTGGTGTTTCAGATGGGGTTGAAGTTTATACCGGGGGCTTTTTACATACCGCACAATGGCTTTTACTCTGGAAGTTAATCAATGTATTAGGTTTAGTTATATCTATCGTTTGGTACTTTTATTTACGATTAAAGTAACTGTATAAAATTGCTATTGAATTTATTCGCCCAATATTTTGCGTTCCCGGTTTATTTTGGTAGGATACTAACACTCAAGATATTTGAGTAGTCAGCCATCATAGCTCAGTTGGTAGAGCATCGCCATGGTAAGGCGAAGGTCAACAGTTCGATTCTGTTTGATGGCTCAAAACAAAAAATCCCAGTATGGGATTTTTTTGGTATACTACATTCAAGTATGTCAGACCAAAATCCCCGCATTACCGAAATTGAAACCGCCATGCTGGCGGCTGATTTTTGGCAGAATCCGCAAAAGGCTCAGGCAATGATAAAGGAGCTGCAGGAGTTAAAAGACTCAGCTGATGGAAAAGGAAAATATGATCGCAACAACGCCATGATGACTATTGTAGCTGGTGCCGGTGGGGACGATGCCGAAGACTTCGCTCGGATGTTACGCGACATGTATCAAAAATATGCGGTCAGTCGGGGGTGGGGAGTGCTTGAAGTCGATAGTAACCAAAATGATAACGGTGGGTATCGAAACCTGACACTTGAGATTCAGGGTAAAAATGCGTACGGTACACTACGAGTAGAGTCAGGTGTGCACCGGTTAGTTCGCATTTCGCCGTTTAATAGTAATGGCAAACGGCAAACTTCTTTTGTATTGATTGAAGTGTCGCCACAAATTGACGATCTCTCGGCAGTTACTATTCCTGAAACGGATATTGACGTCACCTTTGCGCGCTCTGGTGGTGCAGGAGGGCAAAACGTGAACAAACGTGAGACGGCGGTCCGTATGACTCATATTCCAACAAACATTTCTGTCCATGTCTCCACTGAGCGCTCACAGCAACAAAATCGTGAGTTAGCAATGAAACTGTTAGCCGGGAAACTATTTGCCTTTGAAGAGGCGCAGCGCGCTCGAGAACTCGCTGGGCTTTCAATTGAGAAAACAGTAAAAATAGAATGGGGTAGCCAGATTCGCTCCTACGTATTACATCCCTATCAATTAGTAAAAGATCATCGTACAAATGTTGAAATACGTAACATCTCTCCGATTCTTGACGGTGATATACAGGTCTTCCTAGACGCACACCCCGTAGTAGCGTAAAATAGAGTATCTATGATTTACTTTGACAATGTTTCCAAGCTCTACAACGGAGGACGCTCGGCTGCAATTGAAGAAGTGACGTTTCAGATTGATCCCAAAGAGTTCGTTTCGATTGTGGGACATTCTGGAGCAGGGAAATCGACACTTCTGAAAATGATTATTGCCGAGGACATTCCGACTCACGGACAAGTTTTCTTTGAATCACTCGATATTCATAAAATTCCGCGCACTCGTCTGCCACAATATCGTCGAAAAATTGGAACAGTCTTCCAAGACTTTAAATTACTCCCTCATAAAACGGCGTATGAAAATATTGCCTTTGCTATGGAAGCTAATGGTCGAAGTGACGAAGAAATTGCGGAGAATGTTCCGCAGGCGCTTGCGCTCGTTGATCTTTCAGATAAAGCGTGGAATTTCCCCAATGAACTGTCGGGCGGTGAAAAACAACGAGTAGCGATTGCTCGCGCAATTGTGAATCAGCCAGACATTATTGTGGCGGATGAACCAACAGGAAATCTTGATCCAATTGCTACCTACGAAGTAGTGCAGATTTTGCGAAAAATTAATGACCTGGGAACAACGGTAGTAATGACGACCCATAATAAAGGAGTGATAGACGAATTAGGTAAGCGAGTGATTACCATGGATGGAGGACGGATTGTTCGTGATGACCAAACAGGTAAGTACGTGCTATAAATATATTTACTATGGTAACAAGTCTTCGAAGAATTTTTAAAGCGGGGTTTGTAGGGTTTTGGCGTAATGCGTATGTATCACTCGCCTCAATATTTGTCATTACCGTGGCGCTCTTTGTGATTGGTTCAACCATGCTGATTGATCAGTTGCTCGGGGCATCTCTCTCGCAACTGCAAGCCAAGGTTGATATCAATGTTTATTTTGTAACGACAGCCCCGCAAGAAGAAATTGATGCTCTCATTAATTCAGTTAAGGCACTCCCTGATGTTCAGGAGGTGACATATACTTCACGAGATGAAGCTTTGGCAGAGTATCGAGCTAAAAATCAAAATGACAGTGTAGCAATGCAGGCACTCGATGAGTTGCGAGAAAACCCGCTTGGAGCAACTATTGCCATCCGTGCCCAAGAAGCTTCCCAGTACGAAAGTATAAATCGCTATCTCGAAGAACAAAAAAATCCTATCATTGACGAAATTAACTATACGAAAAACAAAGAATCAATCGGGAAATTAGCCTCAATTATTGATGCGGTTGAACAAGCCAGTTTTGTGGCACTAATGGTGCTTATTATGGCTTCAGTTCTGATTACCTTTAATACTATTCGTCTGGCAATCTTTACTGCGAAAGAAGAAATTTCCATTATGCGGTTGGTAGGAGCAAGTAACATGTACATTCGTGGTCCATTTATGTTGCAGGGAGTAATGTATGGTGTAATCTCAGGTGTGTTGGCTCTCCTCATTTTGTACCCAATTGTCTTGTGGCTCGGTCCAAAAACAGCTCAGTTTTTTGAAGTAAACATCTTTGAATATTTTGTAAATAACTTCGCATATATATTCTTGGTCTTGATTGGCATCGGCGTTACGCTTGGTCTCGTATCGAGCGTGCTCGCTATTACCCGCTATCTACGTGTATAAAGTTGTATGAAGAAAGTCACTAAAACTGCCAAGAAAAATATTTCTCCCCAAAAAACTAAACAATCTAAATTCATCTTTGTCGTCGGCGGGGTGATGAGTGGTGTCGGAAAAGGGATTACCTCATCATCAATTGCTCTTATACTGCAGGCGCGGGGACTTAATGTCACCGCCCTCAAGGTCGATCCATACATTAACGTTGACGCTGGCACAATGAACCCCACCGAACATGGGGAATGTTTTGTATTGCACGATGGACTAGAAACAGATCAGGACATGGGCAACTACGAACGGTTCCTTAATGTTGATTTACCAAGCGTAAACTACATGACGACTGGTAGTGTCTATCAGTCAGTAATCCGCAAAGAACGAAATCTCGAATATAAAGGTAAGACCGTTGAAGTAGTGCCGGATATTCCTCTTGAAGTTATTGCTCGCATTAAAACAGCAGCACAACTAGCCGATGCCGATGTGACACTAATTGAAGTCGGTGGAACGGTGGGTGAATACCAAAATGTGTTGTTTCTTGAGGCGGTCCGCATGATGAAGGGTGAGATGCCTGAAAATGTAGCGGTGGTTATGGTGAGTTATCTTCCGGTGCCAGGGAGTATCGGAGAAATGAAAACTAAACCGACACAAACTGCGGTACGTACCTTAAATAATGCTGGGGTATTTGCGGATGTGATTATTGCACGTAGTCCAGTAGGAGTGGACCAAAAACGAAAAGAGAAAATCTCACGTTTTTGCAATGTAAAAATCGAGAATGTTATTTCAGCACCGGACGTCCCGAGTATTTATGACATTCCGCTTAATTTTGAAAAAGACAACCTATCAACCCGATTGTGTGAGTTACTTAATCTGCAGCACTCTAAAACTTCAGATTTGCGCGGCTGGAAACAGTTTGTAGCCCATAGTAAAAATGGTCGAGATACCGTCAAAATTGCAGTGGTAGGGAAGTATTTAACTTCAGGAGATTTTGTATTGTCCGACGTATATATTTCAGTGATTGAGGCCATTAAATACTCTACCTACAAGCTAGGATTGAAACCAATCATTGAGTACCGGTCATCACTTGAATTTGAAGATGGTAAGAAACTATCAGATCTCAAAAAATATGATGGGGTGTTGGTACCAGGAGGTTTTGGTAAAACGGGAATTGAGGGTAAGCTCAAAGTCATTGAATATGTACGCAAAAATAAAATCCCATATTTTGGTATTTGTTACGGAATGCAATTAGCAGTTCTAGAATATGCACGCAATGTCTTAAAACTTAAAGATGCGAGTACCGAAGAGATAAATCCAAAAGCCGCTGATTTGGTCGTCGGTATCATGCCAGAACAACGAGAAAAAATTGCCAAATCAGATATGGGCGGTACGATGCGTCTGGGGGCATACGTTGCAAAACTAAAACCTAAATCACAAGCGGCTCTCGCCTACAAATCGGCAGAAGTTACCGAACGTCACCGTCACCGCTATGAGATTAATCCAGACTACATTGAGGCGATTGAAAAAGCCGGTATGGTATTCTCAGGAACCTCACCTGATGGCAGGTTAATGGAAATTGTAGAATTACCAAAAATTGACCATCCGTTTTTTGTCGGTACTCAGTTCCATCCGGAATTGATGGCACGACCACTGAGGCCGCATCCTCTGTTTACTGCCTTCGTTCGCGCCTCCTACGAATCAAAGGCTTAAAATCACGTCACTAACTTTGTCGCTGGTTCAAATAATTTATCTCACCGTACGATAGGTACGGCTCGCCAAATTATTCTCCCGCTTCGCGTTATTAACGCAATTTAAAGCCTCTGAAAAACACTTATAAGATGGGTGTATACTTATAAATAAACTTTAATTTAATCCAATCATATGCATCAAGGAAACTGGACCTGTAGTACCTGTGGGGGAGCCATCACCCAACTACCATTTGAACCCCGTAGTAACAGTGGCCTCACTTGCAGTGCCTGTTTCGCCAAAAGTCGAAATGCTGCACCAGCTGACGGAGCCCAGTCATCAGACGCCCCAGCAGGTGAAAAACCAAAAGTAGCCGGAAATTGGTCCTGCGGTGGTTGTGGTGCTGCTATTACCAGCCTCCCATTTACCCCGCGCGACACCAGTAACCTAAAATGTCTTGAATGTTATAAAAAAAGTAAAGCCTAGATCCGTTCATAGTCTCGGTTGAACAAATCCCCAAAATAAGCTACTATTGCCCAGCAACAACACTCCATTGGGGTCTGAGGTTCGAATCCTGAAGTGTTGGGTGGCGAGAAAGATTGGTAGGGTATAGTTGGTCGTTTCAAAAGCCAATGTGAACCAAACCAGTTTCGCCACTGCACTTATTGCCTGATCGTCTAATGGTAGGACTCTGGTTTTTGGTACCAGCTATTGGGGTTCGAGTCCCTGTCAGGCAGCACGAGAGTTAAACCGCCTTTTGGCGGTTTTCTCGTGCTGCCTGAAGCAAGGTGTGGGACACCTTGCGCCAGGGACTCGAAGCCTGATTGAGCATACTTTGGGAGCGAAGCGAACAAAAGTATCCAATCAGGATACTGAATTCGTAGAATTCGAGTCCCTGTCAGGCAGCGAGTAGAAAAGACATCCTTCGGGATGTTTTTTCGTATCGCTGCCTGACAGGCGCAGCTTTCTGAAAGAAAGCGTCTGCGCGGACTCGAAGCCGTTGCCAGCTCTTTTGAAAAAAGAGCGACAACGGGTACTGAACATGTAAGCTTCGAGTCCCTGTCAGTCTGTCCTAAATCTTTTTTTCGTATAGTTTAATCAAAAAATAAACAGCTAACAAAAATACTAAATAAAGACAGGTATACCAAATGATGTCACCACTAATGAAACTTAGGTAGGACACATCACTGCCTTTTTGAACTACATCCCAATAATACGGATGTTGATTTGCTCGATTAATTACAAAGATAATTCCAGGTAGTGGAATTAATGAGCTACCAATTAAGAGTGCAATTTTATTTTGTGTACTAATTGTAAAGCGTAAACTGTGATTACGTATAGCGATAACTAAGAGTGGTAAAATAATAAGCCAGCCAATAAGTGAAAAGGGTAACGTTAATATTGTAAAATATATGAATCCATATCCTAACCCAAATATTTCAAAAGGGATATTCTGCACACATCCTCGAGTACAGCCATAAAAGCTAAATAAAAAGTAACCAATAACTAAATACGAGCAAAATATGATTATTGGATTGAGAATAAAAAGAGTCATTAGTCTATACATGAAGTAATTGTATATCATAGCTAAACTCAAATTGTAGTTTCTGTGTATAGTATAATTTTAGTATATGAAAAAATGTATCTGTATAGTACTTATTGGAATTGTAGCGATGAGTACTCTCATGCCAGTTTCTGTTCATGCAACAGTAAGTTCCAACAACGCTGCACAAATTGAAATGCTTCAAAAATTACTTTTGCAATTACAAGAACAATTAGCATTGCTTACAAAGCCTGCAGTTTCTAATAAGGCTCCATTCCTAACATATGAACGAAAGAGTAACTATGTAGATGAAACAATTAATAAATACGGTGTGACTTTTAGATATCAAGGACAGGCAACGTGTGTTTCAGTAATGCCTGAATATAAAATCTCGTTTGGAGACGGAAAATCAGCAAAAGCAGACTGTAAGGGTGTTGTAGATCATGTGTATGAAAAGGATGGAACGTACACAGTTGCCTATTCAAAGAAAGGCAGAGTGCTTGCAACCACGGAAGTTGTTATCAAGAATGAAATTATTCAAACAGATACCAAAAGACCAGCACCTCTGTTTAGTTCACCTGATGTAACGGCAACGATGAATGTGGTAAGTACTGGTAATCGTTCTATAAAAATTACTGGCGTAATTACGCCACCTAAAAATTGCATCGGGACGGAACAAATGGAGGTAGAACTACTTTTTTCTGAACAGAACAAGATTTCGTATGTATTGGCTAATTGCCAACCGAGGCAAATAAATATGTCCACAGTGTATGATTCAACTGCAAATTTCGTTTTTCCTGAAATACGAGTCAGATGGCTTAATGCAAAAATTAATACCTGGACCTACACACAACTTGTTAGATACAGAGTAGACTATACGCAATCAAATACTGCTCCACAGATTATTAAACTTACAGAAGGAATAAAGGGTTAGGCACATTTATATTAAAATCCTTATATTGTCCCAGACAGTCAGCGAGTAGAAAAGACATCCTTCGGGATGTTTTTTCGTGTCGCCTGAAGCAAGTAGTACGTTGTTATCAAGAGAAGCTTTTTGCAGGGGAGAATGTGACATCATCATGAAGTGGTCATGCTACCATCAAATAAAATGAATTCTTCCAGCATTACTTTACCCACTACCATTGATGAAGTTATTGATCATCTGGATGCTATCGTAGCGACGTGTGAAGCTACAGGTTGTCGGATGGGTTATTTTCCGGCGATGTACAATCGTGTCACCAGACAGGTTAAGCAGCGCATCTTAGAAGGTTCGTTTGAAGATAACGAGCGCATGGAGCGGTTCGATGTTATCTTTGCTAACCGTTACTTGGTTGCATATTACGCGTATGCACAAGGAAAGCCATGTTCTGAATCATGGAAGATAACGTTCGAAGCGTCTAAAAAATGGAGTCCAATGGTGATTCAACATTTGATTGCCAGTATGAATGCACACATTTGTTTAGATCTCGGTATATCGGCTGCTGAAACCGAAACTCACAATTTAGCTTCACTTAAAAATGACTTTGATCAGGTTAACGATATATTAGATTCCCTCATTGAAGAAGTAGAGTCAGAGTTACGCGAAATATTTCATCCGCTTACCACGTTCGATAAAATAACCGGTAACTCATATTGGCCAATCGCTCATTTGGGTATCGTTAAATCTCGTACTGATGCCTGGCATCTGGCCGAAGCCTATGCACAACTACAAACTGAAAAGGAACGACAAACATTTATTGAGCTACGTGATCATCATGTGGCGGTAATTGGAAAAAGAATTTTGCAGCCACCCAAGCTCATAAAACTCGTCATTGGCAAGTTTCGTAATTTTGAAAAAGGTACCGTTGCCGATAAAGTACGAATTATGAATCGTAACCAGGTACGCTTGTAGCTCAGTATGGTTTCGGTAGAGAATACGGATGAATGAATTTGTGAGGAGAGAAAATGGTAGGGCATTCTAAATTGAATGTATAAAAAACAACCGCTCTCGCGGTTGTTTTTTAGAGGTGTAAGCTCTTGGCTACTTCACACTTTTCCAGTACATTTGCTCTTTAAGTAGAATCATTACTTCCTGCAAGAGTTCCATAATGGTCGTACCAATTTGATTGATACGGTCTGTTTTATTGAATTCTATGATTTCACCAACAACTTCTTTATCCGAAATCATTTCTTTGATGTCTGGTAGTAAGTTACTATCCATATCGAGTCGTTGACTCACTTGGTATTTGCCAGCAGCATCTTTAGTTGCGATGTATACACTCTCGGTATTGGTACCTTTTGGTCCGCTGTTACAGAGGTATCCCCAAGTAGCATCTTTGCGATGATACGCCATGAGCTTTGCTTCGACATATCCTTGATATGCCGTTGTGACTGTTAGGGCTTCGGCAGTGTAATCAGTGGCTTCGATTGTAGAATCTGTTTTAGCAACAAAAATAACGGTGTCGTCGTTTCCAATTATACTGGTAATGTACATATCTGTCGGTAGACAACTGAGCGCTTGGGCTGGATTGGCTACGGTACTCAATGCTACAAAAACAAATAATGGAACAATAAATAAGGCTTTTTTCATATACATATTACATTTGGTTATTGCTATAAGACGACTCCCAGCAGTAGCTCTTACTGCTAAAAGCATGAGAAAAATGAGGTATCGCGTGGTATTATCAAACTAGTGACAAAGGAAGCTAAAAAAAGTATCACGCTGTTTGCTCTAACACTGCCGGTCATATTGGCAGGAGTGTTTGTTGTTCATGCTTTGAGTGTAAGTAAAGTTACGTATGTGAGCGAAGCCGTCAAGAATGAAACAGATTCAGGTTCAGTGCCAAAAGAAAATGAATCAGCTGCGGCAGCAGCCATACCATCGTGGCCGGCACCGCTTGATACTACTGAATACGATAAACGATTACTGGCGTTAGTGAACTATCAGCCTCCGAAACCCATATCCGCTTCTACGGGGACAACTTCAGTAGCGACATCGACGCTTGAGAAAACTGTGCTACCGCAATACAGTAGTTCAAGCAATGTAACCATTCCCGGAAAACGGTGGCCACCTGAAGCTGTGTATCCAAATGGCGGAGCAATTGTGCCGTTCAAACGAATTTTGTCCTACTATGGAAATTTCTTTTCCCGACAGATGGGTATTTTAGGGGAATATGAACCAGATGAAGTTTTGCGCCGTTTAGCAGCTACTCAGAAACTCTGGGAAGAAGCCGACCCTAGTACTCCGGTACAGCCAGCCATTGAGTATATTGCTATGGTGGCGCAGGCAGAAGCAGGAGCAGACGGTATGTATCGAGCCATGATGCCAGCGCGTGAAATAGAAAAAGCGTATGATCTGGCAAAACGAGCAAATGCGATTTTAATTTTAGATTTACAAATTGGCCTCAGTACGATTGAGCAGGAGTTGCCTAAATTTAAAACGTACCTGGAACGTCCCGAAGTGCATTTAGCGCTCGACCCAGAATTTTCTATGAAGACTGGAGATCGTCCGGGGACAGTCATTGGGAGTCACAGTGCTGCTGATATTAACTACGTCATTAACTACATGTCAGAAATCGTACGGGCGAATAAACTGCCACCTAAAGTATTGTTGGTACATCGGTTTACGCAAAATATGGTTACTGGGTATGCAGATATTACGCCAACGCCAGAAGTGCAGGTAATAGTGGTTATGGATGGTTGGGGTCCAAAAGACCTCAAGCGGGGGACCTATGGTCAGGTGATTGTGCCTGAGCCTGTTCAGTTCACCGGGTTAAAAATTTTCTATAAAAACGACCTTAAACCGCCAAGTACCGGTATCATGACTCCTGCTGAGGCGTTACAACTAAATCCCAAGCCTATTTTTATCCAGTATCAGTAAGGGACACTTCATTTTTATGGGTAAGAAAATTGCATCTGGTGTGGCTCATACAGTTCCTGCTGATTTGAGACAGGCCCTTGTATCTCGACCGATTACGGTTGATAGATGGAACGCTCTCACGCCATTGGGGCGTAATGAGTGGATTTGCTGGACTATTTCGGTCAAGAAAAAAGAAACCCGGACTCACCATATTGAGCGTCTCCTCGCAGAAGTGGACGCTGGAAAGCGACGCCCATGTTGTTGGCCGGGGTGCCCGCATCGCACCAAATGAGTTATACCCAACCTATAGAGTCACGAGTGCGGTATACTGTGGGTATATGAATCGGTATACAAAAATTGGCTTTGGCGCCAAAGAAGCATTAGTAACGGCAGTAATTATTGGATCAGTATTCTTTGTATCGAGTGATGTTAAGGCCGCAACGGTCTGTACATTTGATCGTGATTTACAGATGGGCGTGGTTGGTGAAGACGTGAGATGTCTTCAGCAATATTTAAATGCTAATGGATTTGTTATTACAACAACCGGCGGAGGTGCTCCGGGTAAAGAGACGACAGAGTTTAAAACATTAACTGAGGCAGCCTTGATTAAATGGCAACAAGCCAATAAGTTGTCACCAGCCAGTGGATACTTCGGTCCGCGTTCACAAGCTGTCTATAAATCGTTAGTACAAGGAACTACTCCTAAGCCAGTAGTGTTAGGGGCAGCAACTTCAACTACCGTCGATATTTCACAAGATGCGCTCTTGAAAAAAGTTGAAGAGCTAAAAGCACAGTTGCTCGGTAGTGCTGTTGTTTCAAATACTACCAAAACTACCACAAACGACAGTGATGTTTCAGATCAGCTCAAAGATGTTACCAAGTCACTTCGTGATGCAGAAGAAGAAGTGGCAGATAATGATGATGCCGATGATTACGAAGATGCACTCGATAGTTTAGCTGATGCACGAGATGATTTCTTTACCGCGGTGTTAGCGTACCTTGCTGGTGACGATAGCGATGCAGAAGATGCTCTCGATAATGTCGAAGATAGTATCGAAGATGCGTTGGATGCGGTAGGTGCTTCAAGCGAAGCTTCAGAAGCTGAAGATTTGATTGATGAAGTTGATGATGCAATTGATGAAGCAGAAGATGAGATTGATGCTGCTGATGAAGATGGTAAGGCGACCAGTGATGCTGAAGACATTCTCGACGAAGCTAAAGATGTGCTCGATGAAGCCAAGACTGCTCTTGATGACGAAGATTACGAAGACGCTCTTGAATTAGCAGAAGAAGCTGAAGATTTAGTGAACGATGCCATTGATGCCATTGGTTCAAAGGGTACTGATGTTGAAGATGAGCTTGATGATGCGCGTGATGAGCTTGATGATCTACGAGACGAAGTTGATGCGGCCGAAGATGACGGAGAGAACATGGATGATGCCCAAGATTATCTAGATGAAGCAGATGATCTCCTCGATGACGCCGAAGATGCCATTGATGATGGTGACGAAGACGAGGCAGAAGATTTGATTGAGGAGGCGTTGGATTTAATCGCCGATGCCGAAGACCAACTCTAAAACTTCCAGAATCGGCACATTGCGTTGTGGAATGAAGAACAGAGCGTAGCGACAATTCTGAATTTCTGTCCCGATTTTTTCTTCCCTTGGGAAAATCGCTGGACCAGCTGCGGTACATTTTCTTCCATCGTACAAGAAGTACGTTTCCAGAAAATGTCCTTGCGCTTCTAGCACTGCACTCGATTCTGAAAGTTTTAAATCAAAAAAGTCCCCATCTGGGGACTTTTTTGTAGTACTAATTAAATAGACAGTATAATTTTGTTTACTTCGTGCCAAAAACTTTTCGGAGGCCTGCGACATGTTCTTCGTAGGTTACACTGCAATAAAACGTACCGTCATTGGCATGGAAGTAAAATAGACAATCTGTTTCTCGTGGATTTAAGGCGGCAATAATGGCATCAATAGAAGGGTTAGCAATTGGTTCAGGTGGTAAGCCCGCATTCTGGTAGGTGTTAAAGGGTGATTTCAAATATTTGTCTGCGGGGACTGGTACTGGCCACCACGGCTCATTTTTATTGGCTCCGCGTACATACTGTAATGTGGCATCAATTTGTAAACGCATATCAATAAACAGTCGGTTCCAGATAATTCCCGAAATGTACCGCATATCTTCAAAATCATAGGCCTCACGTTCAAGGAGGGAGGCAATAATCAGAGCGTCCCGAAGCGGTACTACCGCTTCAACGTCTCCCGTATACCGAGTACGGACCTCAGCATTAAATCGGTCGGCAATAATGCGAGCCATTTCCTCTGGGGTGGTTTCTTTATCGACAGTATATTTTCCGGGGTATATTTTTCCGTTGGTTGAGGTGGGGGTTTCTTCGCTCATGCGTTTAATGAACTCCGCTTGCTCTGCCCCAGTCCAGCCCAGAATTCCTGCAAAATTTTCAGTAATCTGTTCGCTCCGTTCACCCGAATTAACAATGAGTGTTCGACTGACTGGAGTGGCGAGATGCTGGTACAAACTGAATTGGGCTAATTTTGCTTGGATGAGAGCAATGAAGCCACCCGCAGTTTTAAAATTACTATGATTACTTGCTACTTGGTCGGTGATATAACTTTCAGCAGCTGTACTGTCGGTAATGGTTTTGGTTTTTGGATTAACACTCACGGGAAAGGGTGTGGTAATTGCCGCGTCACTTTGGGTGTGAGTTCGTGCAGGTTCAGATATAGACAAGATTTTTACTTGCAGGAGAAAAATGAGGGCGGTAAAAACTAAAATAGCGACAACTGTTAATGGCCACACAACGACTCTGCGAGCAAGGGGCGGCTTTGTATAGGGAAGTGGAGGTTTGGTCTTTTGAACCATAATACGTATGAGTATGTCATAAAAATGCTGTTTTTGTAAGCGTTGTTCTCGACAGGGTATGGTACGTATTATGATATACTGTCTCTATGAAATGGATATATCGTTTCTTTGTAGCACTCGGAGTAATTTTCTTTTTCATCCTTATCGGGGTGACATATTTTGTGATTGCTGATCCATTAAACCTGCGACCAGTAGTTATGAGTCTCTATAACTCAAGAGAGGAGGTGCGTGCTGATGAGACACAATTAACAAATGAGCAACCACAGACAAGTAATGATGCGCCAGAAACAACTACCAACATGATGACTGTTGAACAAGAGCAGGCTTTAGAAGCAGTGGGGATTAGTCCGACAGCGGTACCTGCTCAGTTCACTCCTCAACAAATTGAGTGTTTTACCGGTATCTTAGGAGAGCAACGGGTAAATGAAATCAAAGCTGGTGATACTCCAACGATGACTGAATTTTATCAAGCAAAAGATTGTGTCTAATTACAATTTAACAGATATGAAAACATCATTAATTTGGACGCTATTACTTACCGCACTAGCAGGAACGATTTTGTTTTTAGTGAGTCAAGTGACTAATCTTACTAGTCCGTTTGCAAAAAATACATCTGAGCCTGTAGCTACGACCACTGCGCCACTGACATTTGATCAGGCAACGGTCTATACCTGTTCTGATGATAGTGTGGTGGCGGCAGCCTTTAAAACAGGTGATACAACGGTCCTTGAAGTCTCACTTCCTAATAGTAATCCATTAGTGATGATACAGGTAGAAGCGGCCTCCGGTGCACGGTATACCCATGAGAGCGGAATTGCTTTTTGGGAACAAGGTGGTGTGGCGTTGGTGGAAAAAGATGGAGAAGTAATTTTTGCAAATTGTCAGGTTAAATCAATGGTAGATACTGCCGCGACTGCTACCTCTACGAGTGAGTTGTCAGGTACGCAGTGGGTTTGGACACAAACAAGTTTTGCAACAGCGAGTAGTGTAGAGCCAAATGAACCAGAAGATTTTATTTTGACGTTTTCGGAGAATAATCGTTTCAGTGCCAACACTGATTGTAATAATGTTGGTGGCGGTTTTGTTGGGGGTACTGATGGAGCGATTTCATTTAGTGAGATGGTTTCAACCCTAATGGCTTGTGAAGGGGACATCAAAGAAGGAACGTTTGTAAGCCAGCTCGGTCAGGTCGTTTCGTATCGCATTGTAGATACCGAGTTAACACTGAGTCTCAAAAGTGATGCGGATAATGGTGAAATGAAATTTACTAAGAAGTAGGAACTTTTTTATAAAAGACGCAAGAATGTCTATTCTCGCGTCTTTTTACATCATTCAAACTAATGCTTTCACTATACAACAGTTCAAGGTTTTAGGTGAAAAGCGAACTGGAGTCCGAATCATATCGACATATGGTGAGGACGAAGTGAAGTTTTGCAGCCAAAATCCTGGACGGTTGGTGAAATGATTAATTTGGATGATGTAACATTTATGGTACAGTAGCCTCACAATAACGCATACATACTATGTCACAAACTGAATTAGTCTATATTTTCGGAAAACACGCTGTACTTGAGGCGCTTATTCATCGGCCTGAATTAGTTCGAGAACTTCATATTGAACATGGATTTAATGATGAAAAAATCTTTGCCCGTCTGACCAAAACCAAAATTGTTCCCAAACCTCTTAACCCAAAACGTCTCCCGGGTGGCTTGCGAGGTGAAGCGGTACATCAGGGCATTATCGCTGCTATTTCAGTGGGTGACTTGATGGTCGACTACAAAGAGTTTATGAAGGGGATTGTGCCAAACCCGAACACCTGTTTTTTAATTTTAGGTGAGGTCCAAGATCCTCATAATGTCGGAGCGGTGATTCGCAGTGCCGCCGCCTTTGGTCTAGCTGGCGTAATGATCCCGCCTCATAATCAGTCACCAGTCACCGGAACAGTAGTAAAGGTATCTGCGGGAATGGCTTTTCGGATTCCCTTAATTGAGATTCGTAATGTGAACGCTACCGTACGTGATTTGAAGGAGCGTGGTTTTTGGATTTATGGTCTGGCGGGAGAGGGGGCAGTGCCAGTAACAGGTGAAGAGTTCACCAAGCCAACGGCCTTTATTCTAGGGAATGAAGGTTCAGGGTTGCGGGAAAAAACTCGTGAAGTCTGTGACACTCTGGTTTCTATTCCGATGCATCCTCGGTGTGAGTCATTAAATGCAGCCGCATCAGCCGCTGTTGTTATGTATGCGTGGAGCGCCCAACATCCAGATTCTTTGTCCACGAAATAAGGTTTTTTCATACCAAAAGAACTTGAAATATGGTAAATTGTAGATATCTCAATTTTTGGGGAATTTACTGTAACTAATTTATTGTATGCAAGAAAATAAAGACACTAACGATACATCAAGCACATCCACAGATACCAATCCAACACCCGCACCTGCACCAGAAACCAGTTCTGTGGCGAGCAGCGGTCCTGAAGCTGTAGGTACTACTGACACACCGACGGTAGAAGTAGTGACTGAACCTACATCTACAACCGCTACGGCAGATGAAGTTGTACCAACAACTGATACTACAGCAGTACCGGCTGAAGTTGTTGCTGATACAGCTACGAATACTCCTTCCGGTGATTCATTAAAAAAGCAGATGATTAAACAGTATGGAATTGCGACGGTGATAATTCTTATCATTGGCGCTGGTTTGGTGTATGCTCTTGAACAACAAGGGAGAATCAATACGGGTTTATTTGATAAGGTGAGTGCATTGGTAAATCCAGTCCCAGCTGCAGCGATAGTAAACGGCACCAAAATTTCTAAAGCAGATTACGATAAAAACCTCACCCAACTACAAACAGGAGCTACTGCTCAAGGTATTGATGTCAATAACGAGTCTATTCAAAGTGAAATTAAACAACAAGCAATTGATGTTTTGATTAACACTGAGTTATTACGACAAGCAGCATACAGTGAGGGAGCGCTCGTAACTGACGAACAAATCGAAGCTCGCTATCAAGAAATTGTAACGAGTATTGGAGGGGAAGAACAACTCGCTGCCAAGATGGTGGAATTGGGTATTACTGAGCCAGCCTTACGAAAAGATATTGAAGGTGAAATTTTAATTCAAGGTCATCTTTCAAAAGCGGTTGATATCTCAAAAGTAACCATTAGTGAACAAGAGCTGACTGATGCCTACACACAAATCAGTGGCACAGCAGCCACTGGGGTCACTGTACCGCCACTCGAAGAAATCAAAACCCAGCTCGAAGCGCAACTAAAGACAAATAAGGAGCAAGAGCTCGTTAACGCGTATATCACAGAACTGCGCGAAGCGGCCACCATCGAAATCTTGATTTAAAATGTATTGAACTGACCATACATGGTCAGTTCAATTGATTTCAAATATGAGACAACCAAAATCCGAGCTCGCAAATTCGATTACCTACAATAAAATTGACCGGCTTAAAAACATGCGTGCACTGACTTTGGGGCAACGCAGTGCGGTGTTTGCTGAACTCTCAAATCAAATCCAACAACAAATTTTGCAGGAGCTGACCGTGACTGAAGTAGTTGATTTGGTTGATCATCTTGATTTACGGATGGCTGAAAAAGTCATCATGCGCATGACAGATGCTAAACGTCGTTCAAAAATTATTAAGCGTCTCAAAACTGAAGTCAGTGACAAAATTGAATATTTTTTGCGGTTCCATCCCAAAGCTACCGCTGCCTTAATTCATTTTAACTATGTCATTTTGCCTGATACCGCGACGATGGGTGACGTGGCCGAAGCGATAGACGATCATTACCAAGAGCTTGGGAAGTTCCCGGAAATCCTAGTGCAACGTGACGGTTCATTAATTGGTGAAATTGCCCTGACTACACTCGTTAAGGAACGAAGTAACATTTCAATTGATAAATTTATTAAACCAGTCCAAACGATTACGTACCAGGCTGAAGTCAATGAAATCATCGCTACGTTTTCAGAAACTGAGCATAAAAAAATTGTGGTTCTCGACCATGACAATAGTGTATTAGGAATTATTTATTCCGATGATGCGCTAGGGCTGTTTGGAAAATTACCGGCTGAATCATTGTATATAGTGGCCGGAGTCGACGAGAGTGAGCGCCCGTTTGATAGTGTGCAAAAAAAGTTCAGTCAGCGGTACAAGTGGTTAATCTTAAACTTAGCCACCGCGTTCCTTGCTGGTTCGGTGGTCTTAGTATTTAAAGATACCATTGCAGCACTAGCCATTCTCGCGGTATATATTCCCATTGTGGCGGGGATGGGTGGTAATGCGGCGAGTCAGGCCTTTGCGGTTATGGTCCGCGGCATCACTATGGGTACTATTTCTTTTGAAAACGGGTGGCCGGTAATTTGGCACGAGATACTCGCCGGTGCGCTCAATGGTCTAGTAATTGGATCAATCGTCGCCACCATTTCGGTTGTCTTTAACGGAAGCTGGCTCTTGGGAGTAGTGGTGGCGCTCGCTATGATTGTGGTCCATATTGTAGCCGGTTTGTTTGGTGCCTTTGTGCCGCTTTTGATTAAACGCTTAGGAAAAGACCCGGCCTCAACCTCAATGATTTTTATCTCAACCGCCACTGACGTGTTTGGTATGTTGGCGCTGTTAGGGTTTGGTGCGTTGCTTTTGCTTTAAATTATTTTTTCAAGCACCCCTCTACGAAGTTCGAGTCCCAGACATCTAGTAATAAAAATTAGCCTAAATTACACTTCGATTTAGTTACTTGTAATCTTTTGTTATACTAAAAATCTAATGACTACTAAATACATACTACATGGTGGGTATACAAGTGCTGATAACAAACTCAATCACACTTTTTACCAAGAAATAGCTCGTGATGTTCCAGATCATGGAAAAATACTACTTTGTTACTTTGCATCAAAAGACGATGATAATTCTGGTAGATTTGTTGAAGATAGTAAGAGAATTAAACAACAATCACACGGTAAGCAGTTCAACTTTATAGAAGCTGAAGAAAACAGTTTTATTGACCAGCTCAAATTGTCAGACGCGCTTTACCTTCGAGGAGGCAGTACACCAAAACTCCTTTCTGTTTTAGGTCAGTATGTTAATTTCAAAGAGTTGTTAGGGGGTAAGACAGTTGCTGGATCTTCAGCAGGTGCATATGTAATTGGAAAGTACAGTGCTTTCCATGATGATGAATCTGGTGGTAAAGTCCGCCAGGGGTTAGGTCTTTTACCGTTAAAAGTAGTATGTCATTATGAGAGTAAAGATTTACCTCCAAACCCAGAAGCGTTAGAACTTTTGATGAACACAGAGCCAGAACTAGAAACGGTCTATCTAAAGGATTGGGAGTGGCGAGTTATAGTGCAGTAAAAGTTCTTACATTGTCCCGGTCAGCCCACTCGCGCTTAAAGAATATATCCTGCTATACTTTGAATATATGAAAAAAGAATTTAGTCCACAAGAAGCTCAGGTGTTGGGCGAAAGAATTGGAATAGATTTCTCAGTTATTAACTTGGAAGAATTTAGGAAAGGTTTGTCTGTCGAGTTGGAGCACGGGACAACTCATGAAGAAACTAATGTCACCAATGACTTGGACGAAGTTACGGCTAAAATTGCTTGGGCACATCTCATGGAAATTCCAGATTACTACACACGATTATTAAAAATGGAACAAGAAGCTAGTTCGTAAAATTAAGACCAAAACAACTCTGATTGATTGTCCCGCTTTTTTGGATGGCGCCGCATTTATATAGTAAACAGTTATAATATAGTTCCAGACGATCTGCAGAGCTATTTTTTGTGGTGGCAGTTTCCTCGGACTACTAAATCAATTGAGGTGATGTCAAAATCGGGGATGTTGAGGACTTGGCGGAGCTTTTCTTCGGTCGCATTAAAGTGAATGACCCGGTCGCAGTCATTGCAGATAGCGTGGTGGTGGGGGTGGGCTTGGTACTCAAATCGGGCTTCGTTCCCGTCGAGGTGAAGTTTTTTAATAATTCCTTCGGCTACAAACAAATCGAGGTTACGGTAAATAGTCACCTGGTCGATAGTGGGGAGGAGTTTATGTAAATCGTTCGCGGACAAAGTGCCATGACTTTTTTTCAACGTGTCGATGATTTCTTTTCGGTGTTTCGTGAGACGCATATGTAGTGTATGTAGTAAACAATACTTTTGATAAATCTGCAAATAAAAATCCGCCCCCTACCATGCATGGTGAGGGACGGATTGTTGGATTTTACGCAGCCTTTGTGGTGGTCACGGTTTGCCCGGTCAGAAATTGACTCAGTTCCGGCAGAGCTGACTGTTGGTCAGGATGTACCCGATTACGCTGTTGCGTGTCGCGGCAGGCCTGGGCAAATCTGAGAAAACTGGTGACTTCAGTGTCGTGGAAGTCAGCTGTTTTTTGCAGTATTTGCGACGGCACATCAGCCACTGATACGCCGTCAAAGAGCTGTCCCGAGGCAGTCAACACGTCTGAATCATACAGTCGTCCAAACCCTTCACGCAGGTTGTAGTAAGACGATTCGTGAAGTGTATCGAGGTCGTTCGTTGCCACTGCAATCACACAGCAACTGCAGCCGAACGTCAGTTGCATGCCGTGACGATTATCGAGCAAGCGATTGATCTTGAGTACGCTACCAGCACGCAGGGCCAGTTTCTCCATTGGTCCGTGTAGCATTTCAGTTTCGAAGGTTTTGACCCGACGAACGCCAGCACCATTCCAGTAGAGAATCGACAGCGGATTGGCAGCCAGCTTGATGGTCAGATCGCGAATGGTCGAAAACGAACCTTCAAGGTACCGTTCAACCATTTCAGCTACACCAGCAACTTCCAGTAGTCTGGGGTGATTGATTTGCTGGCTGATTTCCGTGATCAGAGCTTCTCCCACCCGAGGGTAGTGTTCTGCCAGGATAGCAGCATCGGATGGGGAGTAGTGTCCCCAAATGGTACGTGCACCCGTATCATCGAGCGCTGCATCTTCCTTGGTTGCGGGTTGCAGTTTGTGGTTGAAATCACAGACTTCACACATCGGGGTTTGACCTTTCTGTTAAAGAACATATCACTGGAATCATTTCCAGTTATTTCACGTGAGTAGTGTCACGGGAAATAACTACTAACGATTAGTGAGCTGAGCTAAATGATAGGTTGCGGGCAAATTTGATTTTGGTGCGTTCTGTGCGGTTGTTCATATTTATGGTAGTAGCAGTTTTTATTATCATCGACAGTTCCGTTTGCCATGTTATTGCAAAATCACTGTGGCCTTTTTGGATGTCACGATTTTGTCCTAGGTACACGATTGGTGCCTGGTTTAGTTCTTGAGCAAGATATTCCTGATCTTCAGAGCTCAGTATTTTATTACCAACAAACACATATGGTGTTTGGTAAAAGTCCATGAGCTCGGCAATTTGTTTGGCTGTTTTGATGCTATGGAGAGCTGGTTCCACAACAATGATTCCGACATCAATGCCAGTAACAATGCCGGTGGTGACACCATCAGCTCCAGCTTTTTCATCGACTACAACATATTCGTCGGGCTGTAGCGTAAGTAACGGTAAAAAAAGCTTTAGTGGTGTCGTGAGAATATGACTACATGTTTTGCCGTGGAGGACAGCATCTGTTTGTGGACCTGCTGTCATCAGGTGCGTAGTTGTGTCGAGTGGTAGTGAGTATTTTTCGGAAAATGAATCAAGTGGAGTTAGGGAGAAGGCTTTAGAGATACCACTGAGAAATGCCATATCATATTTAACTCCAGGTGCGATTCCTAAATAGTCGTACAAGTCAGTCAGTCCGCTCCCGAGGTATGTTTGTGGGGAAGTATCGATACCGGTGGTTAAGTTGTGACTGAGGTCCATATTATGGTCAGCATCTATAGCAAGCAGAGATTTGTTTTGCGCACGCAAATAGTTCACGAGTGCTGTCGCTACTGTCGATTTACCACTCCCGCCTTTGCCTAAAACACCTAATATCATAATGCAATTAAGTTGCATATTACCAAACTCTCATAATATATGCAACTCACTTGCAAAAGTAAAGATGAGAGTATAGAGTAGTTGTATAGCGTGAAAGATATAGTATTCAATAATAATTTGTAATCATTTGTATATGATATTTGAAATTGTAGTGGCGGCGTTTTGTATTATGGCGGTATCACTCATCGGGGTGCTATTTACTGCCAAGGTGGCGCGGGAGTTTTTATCGAGTCGGTTATCATTTTTGGTCTCATTTTCGGCTGGGGTGTTTCTAGTCACGTCGGGAGCATTGGCACTTGAAGTGTTTGAAATTTTTGCAGGGAATGTGTGGCAAGGTATCGGACTTATTTTATCGGGATATTTACTCGCGTGGTTCGTTGAAAAAGTGATACCAGAATCACATCACCATCATGATCCCCATGAACATGATGGACATAGTCACAACAAGGCCGGAGCACGTAAGTTGCTCGTCGGGGATGCGATTCACAATATCGGTGACGGAATTATATTGGTGCCGGCATTTTTGGCTTCACCAGCGTTAGGACTAGCAGTTACTGCGTCACTCATTATTCATGAGACATTACAGGAAATCTCTGAGTTTTTTGTTCTCAAACAAGCGGGCTACAGTACCAAGCACGCACTCACGCTCAATTTCCTGACCTCGAGCACTATTTTGGTGGGTGTGGGAATAAGTTACTTTGCAGTGGTGTCACACGAACTGGAAGGATTGTTGCTTGCAATTGCGGCCGGATTTTTTATTCACGTAGTGGTACATGATCTGCTTCCTAAACGAACGGAACATGAATCAACAAACAAGTTTCTACAGCACGTGTTGTTTGTTGCCATTGGACTTTTGCTTATGGCGACTATTGCCAACGCACTAGGTGAAAGTCATAGCCATGGTGCGGAAGATCATCATGAGGAGGAGGGTCATCATGCTGATGAAGCATTACATGATATCGCGCCGGTACAATAATTAATACTTGCTTTTTAGGACTGATTTGTCATAATCGCCCCAGTTTGAAAATGGAGGGCATTATGGAACTCGGTTTTACTACGGGTGATCAAGACGTCCTGCAGGCGTTCTTTGATAAGGATCGGCGACTCGGAGTAGTGTGTTGTGCGGGAGGGGTGCGTAATTCGTTTCTTGCTGGCGCACACATTTACCTACGTCAAATTCGTAAGCGGCTGAGGTCGAGCGTCGCAACGATCGGTGTTTCAAGTGGCTTTGCGACGAGTGCGTATTATTTGGGTGGTGGTAAATCTACAGACGTCAGAGTTTTTTCTGATGATATGACCGACAAACGGATGTTTGATCTCAGGCGTCGCTTTATTGGTCGACATCCGTTTGATGTTGATTATGTTGATCGGGTATTTAGACATGGCGAAACTGGACGAGCCATTAATGCTGACGCGGTCATGCGGCATGATACCCGTCTCTACGGTGTCTTGGCAGACCCATTGACTGGTGAAGGGTGGACGGAATTGCCGGCAAATGCCCATGAAGTATGGGAATTAGCAAGTATTGCTACAGCAGTGACAGGTTTTGCACGACCCACAATGTTTCGTGGACGTCTCGTGACTGATGGGTATGCGAGCAGTCTACAATTACCTGTGCGCGAGCTGCTCCGGCTTGAACGGCACGTAACTGATGTTCTCGTTTTCGCTGCCCAGCACTACGAGGAGAAACCAAAACTCGCTCCTTGGTCAGAAATGCTTTTGTATAAAACGCGAATTGCTCATGCGAGTAAACCGATGCAAGAGCTCATTAAAACGAGGCATCAGCGGTTTATGGCTGAAGCCAACCGAGTTATAAATCCCGATGAAGTGGGAGGGGTGCGAGTGTGTATTGTGTGGCTTCCACAAGCGTACCACCCAATTTTTGTTTCCCAGGATCAGTCACGAAACCTTATTCGTTCTGGATACTGGACAATGAGAACATTACTGCAAAGCGGACTGGTGTAGCACCAGTCCGCTTTTTCTTTTGGTTGTGTATTTTGATATACTAGATACATACTCATTAATTATATATCTATGTTCTGGATTATTGTCATCGTGCTCGCTGTTGTCCTTTTGCCGTCAATGTTGTATGTCGTGAAAGGGAAGACGGCGGCTATTTTGGAAACATTTGGACGCCCCCATACTCATGCCGTCTTTCCGGGACTTCATGTTAAGTTGCCGTGGCCTATTACGGTGATTGTGTCACGCGTGAATCTGCAACTGCAAGAAATTCATGCTGATGTTTCGGTAAAAACGAGTGATAATGCGTTTATGATGTTGCCGGTAAAAGTGCAGTATAAAGCCAGTGATGATGCGAAAGGTGCTGTTAAAGCTCACTACGAACTCGAGTCGCCAGAGAAACAAATTACCTCGTATGTTTTAAATAATGTCCGTCAAACAGCATCCGGAATGGAAATGACTGAATTGTACGCCAATCGTGATGCGGTAGAGTCACAAGTACAAACGGCACTCTCAGAGCAATTTACTCATTTTGGGTACATTATTGAAAATGTGCTGGTAGATGAACCGCAGCCAAGTACTGAAGTTCGTGATGCCTTTAACCAGGTAATTGCGAGTAAGCGTCTCATGGAGGCAGCACGTAATGAAGCCGAGGCGGCACGTATTAAATTGGTAGGGGCAGCCCAAGCCGAAGCCGAAAGTAAGAAGTTGCAAGGAGAAGGTATGGCCCAGATGCGAACCGCGATTGCGCGTGGACTCGAAGAAGCGATGGAGACCATGAAAAAAGCTGGATTAACAAATGAAGTTGCCATTCAGTTTCTGACTGATACTAATCGACTCGATACGATTACGAGTGCAGCCAGCCACGGCAATACGATTATTATTGATGCGGGTTCAAATAAAGATTACGCAAATATGGCAGCAATGCTCGAATCAATCAAGAACAAGTAGATATACTAAGAAGTTCGTCTTTGCGAGTCATGAAGTGGAGCGGAATGACGTGGCAATCCAGTATTTATTTAATACAACAAATGTTGTCACTTCGAACCTGGATTGCTTCGCAAGCTCGCAAAGACGGACGTATAAAACACAAAAGCGGGTATAGACTACCTTTGTTTTGTTTGGGTGTATACTAGTGAGCATATGAACATACAAACATTTCTGACGTTGTACGCGATGAGTGTGCCGGTATTTTTTGTGATTGATATGATTTGGTTAGGGTTGGTCGCGAGTAACTTTTATAAAGAGCAAATTGGACACCTTATGGGTCCGATTAACTGGCCGGCGGCAATAATTTTTTATCTGGTCTTTTTAGTGGGGCTCACTTTTTTTGCGATGTATCCCGCAGTTTTGAAAAACTCTGTCCTGACGGCGGTAATCTTGGGAGGTCTATTTGGTTTCTTTACCTACGCCACCTATGATTTAACTAACCTGGCGACACTAAAGGACTGGCCACTTACAGTCACTATTGTTGATATGGTATGGGGTACAATCTTGGGAGCTTCAGTATCTGCAGTCACTGTTTACGCATATCTGTGGTTTCAGTAGAAAACATGAAAGTTCCAATTGGTATCCTTGCGGTGTTAGTTTTGGTAGCGGGCGGTCTGTTTGTGTTAGAAAAAAATCAAACGTCAGTGCCTGTGGTTGATACCCGGACTCCGCAAGCTAGTAACAACGATTCTATGACAGATGAAGAAAAAGTTATCGCCGATTGGTATGCACCACTAACCCCGTTCACGTTTGGACGTATTTCCATGCAGGCCTCAATCGCTGATACCGATGCGGAGCGAGCTCAGGGACTCTCTGGTACGCCTTATATTCCAATTGGTATTGCCAAGGTGTTTATTTTTGACACATCCGAGAAATGGAGTTTTTGGATGAAAGATATGAATTATCCCATTGATATTTTCTGGCTTGATGAAAATGGGTATGTAGTTCATGTCATCGAAAATGCTTCTCCAGATACCTATCCAGAAATATCATTTATACCACCAGTCCCTGCAAAATACGTTATTGAAACTAAAGCGGGGTTTGCGGCGGAGAATAATATTAGTATGGGAACAATTGCAAATATTGACCCCTTAGAGCGTGCCCGGTAGAAGCTTGATAAATATCTTATCTATTGTATAATTATAAGTGCATGGTAATCGCCTCTGTTTGTATAAACGGGGGAGGAAAGTCCGGACACACCCATGGGCGCAAGCTTGTGGAGCCAGGTAGCGGGTAACGCCCGTCTGAATCAGAGTCGCAAGATTTTGATTCACGAGATGCGAGCAGAGACGTCCCGAGCGAAAGTGACGGAATTCCCCGGTTTATTCTGAGGAATAGCCTTATAGGTAACTATAAGGGTGAAACGGCTAAACTCTTACCCGTGTGCAAGGCCGCGCAGTCGAGGGCTGAAATTACAAGCTATTGTGATTTTTGCCCTCGACTGAGAGCCGCATGAGGTGGCTGGTAACAGTCATCCTAGGTATATGATTATCCGCAAAACGAAAGTTTTGTGACAGAATCCGGCTTATATGCAAAAAACCACCAGTCTTAACGACTGGTGGTTTTTGTTGCGTTCAATTCATGTGTAATTACAACACAATTGTTCCATGCTAAGTCAGTTTTGTAGTCATTTCATGTGTGTTTTCTGTTTGAACAGGGTCGCCATGTGGTATATTTATCTGTAAGAGATTATTTTTTATTTATATTATTATGGAGACAGCGACATTTGTACCAAAGTTACCGAATAAGCCAGATCGTGTCGGCAGACTTTTGCGACGAGCAAGTCAGATTTGTTTGATTGCAGGAGTAATGTTGGTGCCGTTATTCTTTATTCCTGCTCAAGCCGGAGTATCGATGTTCCCGAAGACATTCCTTCTCATCTTTTTCTGTCTTATTTCTGGTTTTTTCTTTAGTTTACATGTGCTCCGCACCGGGTCGCTGACATTTCGTCCGTCACTGCCGATACTCAGTTGGTGGCTCCTCGTGGCGGTGAGCGCAGTTTCCGCACTGCTGTCTCCTAATGTCAGAAATGCTTTTTTTGGTGATGCGCTCGAAATCCATACCGTTGGCTTTTTAGGATTGCTTGGTTTGGTAATGAGCCTGATGATGACGCTTGGTACCTCCAAACGAGCAGTGCTCGTTGTGTATGGATCGGTAGTGGTCAGTGTCATTGTCTCTGCGGTTCTGCTGTTTGCAAGAATTATAGCTGGTCCAGAGTTCCTATCGTTGGGTGTAATGCGGGCTGTTACCGATACCTTAGTAGGATCTTTTAACGACCTGGGTATTTTGGCAGGATTGCTGGTACTCGTTTCTCTCGTGGCCTTGGCCCAATTGGAACTACCTAAAAAGGGACTGCTTATCATTGGAGGAATTTTAGTGCTCGCCCTCGGTGTGTTGGTAAGTGTAAATTTCTTCTTCCTTTGGATATTAATTGGAGCCTTTAGTTTATTGGTTCTTATGTACATCCTCACCAAAGACCGATTTGGTGTGCCACACGACGCGTTGGTACATCCACGACCGATGCTGCTCACGCAAAGTGTGCTTGTAGGCACCGTGTGTATTGTATGTGCATTATTCCTCGTTGCGGGGAGTAGTGTAGGTGCGTGGTGGTCAAATGCAACCGGTATCAACTATATCGAAATCAGACCGTCATTTAGTGCAACGTTTGATGTAATGAGACAGACCTATGCTGAGAATGCACTGCTCGGAGCTGGTCCAAATCGTTTTGCTGAAGTGTGGAATTTGTACAAAGATGTCGAAATTAACAATACAGTTTTTTGGAATACATCATTTAATGCTGCTGCGGGGTATGTGCCAACATGGTTTATAACAAGTGGTGTCGCTGGAGGTCTCGCTTGGTTAGTGTTTATGGGACTATTTTTAGTTCGGGGAGTGCGAATGCTTTTGCAAAATGCCGCCACTGATACATTTTGGTTTTTTATTGGTACTGTTTCATTTGTTTCCTCAGTGTATATTTGGGTGCTGGCATTTGTGTATGTGCCTGGTCCAACAGTTCTTATTCTTGGTGCGGTTACCACCGGAATTATGGTGCTCGCTAGTTATGAATTGTCACCAATCTCGACTCGAAAGTATAACTTTTTGAGCAACAGTAGAACTGGTTTTGTGCTCATTGCTTCTGTTATGGCATTTATTATTGCCACGCTTTTGGTGGGGTACGGTGCAGCGCAGCAATTTAAAGCTGCCTATCAATTCAGTACGGCGCTTTCAGGCGTTACTACAAACGATAGCGCAGCGGTCGCTGTGATAACTAATCGGATTGCCAGCGCCTACGAACTTCACCCAACAGATTTGTATGCACGAACGTTAGCTAATTATCAGCTTAACAATGTGACGAGCCTGTTCTCACTGACAAATCCAACTCCAGAGCAGGAGCAGCAATTTCAATCTTCAATAGCTAACGCCCTTAATGCCAGTACTGAAGCAGTAACTCAAAAACCAACCGATGCGCGCAATTGGCAAGTGCTGGGGGATATCTACGCGTCACTGACACTCTTGCAAATTGAAGGTTCAAAAGAGCGAGCCTTTGAAAGTTATGCCAGAGCCGAAGCTCTTGATCCTCGCAATCCATACTACGTACTACAAAAAGCATACATGGAAAGTCGAGATGGAAACAGTGATGAAGCTCGCAGGTTAGCGATGTTATCGCTCCAGTTAAAACCAAATTACACCGATGCGCTTAATTTCTTAACGCAGATTGATATCAATGCCGGAGATATTGAAAGTGCGCTCATTACTACCCAGGCGATGGTAACGCTTGAACCAAATAATCCTGGCCGTTACTACCAGCTCGGTGTGCTCTATAGCGCAACAGCAAATGCTGATGCAGCTATCGCAGCCTTTAGTGAGGCAATTAGGTTAAATACCACCTATGCCAATGCTCGTTACTTCCGAGCACAGCAGTATGTTGTTAAGGGTGATAAGGCTGCTGCGTTGGCAGATTTAGAGGTGGTACGGGAACTAAATCCTGATAACACAGCCGTGACAGAATTTATCGACGGTATTAATGATGGCAGTATTACAGGAGCTGCTACCACAACTCCACAGACAAACATTTCAGACGGAGCCGCCGCAACCACGCAAAATGAAGTGACGACAACCAACGAGGTTCCAGATAGTGAAGTAGTCTCGCCGGTAAATACGACTCCTGCCAGAACGGAAGAAGCGGAATCAACACCTACTACTGATATACAGCCATAACAACCTATGGTTACGCGTGTTCTGAACTTGTTTTATCGCGAAATTCGCGGCTTGCACCAAGCGGCGTACGTGTTGGCACTTTTTGCCTTGGCTTCGCAAGTTTTGGCGATTGTCAGGGATCGGTTACTGGCGAGTCAATTTGGGGCGGGAACAGAACTCGATATCTATTACGCGGCATTCAGAATCCCAGATTTACTGTTCGTCTTGTTTGCTTCTGTGTTGTCAGTGTATGTACTCTTGCCATTCGTTACGAGAGCTCAAACTGAAAGCAATCAGGCAGCTCAAGCGGTGCTGAGTCAGATGTTCACCCTCTTCCTTTTAGGGTATGTGTTGATAGCGGGTATTACCTTTGTGGTTGCACCGTTACTCTCGAGTTATTTGTTTCCAGGTTTTTCTCCTGAAGCGCAAGCAGAGGCGGTGATGCTGCTTCGAATTCTCTTGTTGCAACCACTACTCTTAGGGATTTCAAGTTTACTCAGTGTGGTTACTCAGATAGGGCATAGATTTGTTATTTATGCTTTTGCTCCGCTTTTGTACAATATCGGAATTATTATTGGCGCGGCTTTTTTGTATCCGGTATTTGGTATTGCTGGATTAGCCTACGGCGTAGTTATTGGGGCGCTATTCCATTGTGCTATCCAATTACCGCTTGTCTATACTAGTAATTTACGCTTTTGTATTACAACTACTATTAACAGAAAAACAATTTGGTCTATTGCTCAAGTTGCAATACCGAGAGCAATTACGCTTTCATTGAGTCAGGTGATGCTCTTGGTCCTGGTGATGATGGCTACTACTATGTCGGTAGGGTCTGTGGCAGTGCTCCAGTTTGCCTATAACTTACAATCGGTACCGTTAGCAATTATCGGAATGAGTTATTCAGTGGCTGCGTTTCCCACGCTGGCGTCCTTGTTGGCGGATAAAAAACAATCAGAGTTTAATACCTACGTACTCACTGCTTTGCGGCATGTTATTTTTTGGTCGACGCCGGTTGTGGTGTTGGTGATTGTATTGCGGGCCCAGTTAGTTCGCGTGTTGCTCGGTAGTGGTTCGTTTGATTGGGCTGATACCAGACTTACGGCCGCTGCCTTAGCAATCTTCGTTGTGTCGTTATTGGCACAGAGTATCTTGCTCCTGATTGTGCGAGCGTTTTATGCTGGCGGGTTTACCCGGTTGCCACTTATCGTGACATTTATTGGAACACTTTTTTCAGGAGGGTTTGCGTATGGACTTTACGTATGGTTTATTTCCTCACCGAATGCACAAATATTTTTTACAAAATTATTTCGTTTGGAAAATGTCGCTGGATCAGAGGTTTTGATGCTTCCATTGGGGTATGCGCTCGGTGTAATTATTGAGGTGGTCCTAATGCTTATATTTGCGAGCCGTACATTTGGGATGGAGTTGCGTAGCTTAGCCAAACCATTTACCGTTGCGGTAGTTGCTTCGGTGACCGGCGGACTATTTGCGTACGCTACGTTACTGTTTGTGGTGGAGGGTGTTAATCAAAATACTTTTGTGGGTATATTGATCCAGGGCGCGGTTGCTGGTGTCTTTGGGCTGCTGGGTGTGGTAATTGCGTATCGATTATTAGGTTCACCGGAAATGCATGAAATTTACGTGGCGCTGAAGGGGAGGTTGCGTAGACGCGAGATAATCCCACCTCAACCCGATTTATTGTAGTCGGTCGCCAAAAATACTTCATCTGCGTTGTTGCCTGCGTCGCGACGACACTCACCGTGAGAAAGTTTGGGAGACTTTCGCAAGAGGTTGCCAGCTCTTTTGAAAAAAGAGCGACAACCTGAACAGCTTCTGTAAGAAGCATCAGGTACGGCTCGCGTCATCGCTCCTGGTCGCCTAGCATCTGAAGCATTTTTGACAACCTAAGAGCTAATTAACAGCTTTTAAGAAAAATTTACGTTCACTGATAGATTTGAAAAGACTAGTAATTTGAAGGTTTTTCGGGTAAAGTGGGGGCATATTTAATCTATATGAACGTACCAATTCGTAACTTTAGTATCATTGCCCACATCGACCACGGGAAGTCGACGCTGGCTGATCGTATGCTCGAAACTACCCGTACCGTTGAGGCACGCAAAATGCAGGCTCAGGTGCTCGATTCTATGGAACTGGAACGAGAGCGGGGTATTACCATCAAAATGCAGCCAGTACGCATGAAATACATGCATGGCGGGGTCGAGTACCAATTGAACCTCATTGATACCCCTGGGCACATCGACTTCTCGTACGAGGTGTCACGTGCCCTTAAAGCGGTAGAGGGCGTGCTTCTCCTGATTGACAGTACCCAGGGTATCCAGGCACAAACACTAACCACCCTCCAAATGGCTAAAGAGCAGGGGCTCGCCATTATTCCGGTCCTCACTAAAACCGATATGGGACATTCACGTCCTACCGAAATTGGTGATTCAGTGATTGCACTGTTGGGTTGCAAACGCGAAGATATTTTGTTGGTATCGGGTAAAACGGGAGCAGGGGTGCCAGAATTGCTCGAAGCCATTTGTGAACGTATCCCGGCACCGCGACCAAGTGAACTCGATGCCTATCGTGGTCTCATTTTTGACTTCACGTATTCTAATCATCGTGGAGTGATTGTGTTTATGCGCGTGTTTGATGGTGAGGTCCGCAAAGGTGACGTGTTGTGTTTTGCAGCCGGGGGCAAAAGCTTTACTGTGCTTGAAGTGGGGATGGTGACACCAGGTGAAGTCCCGTGTGACAGTATTAGAGCTGGTGAAATCGGCTACATCGTCACTGGTATCAAGGAACCGGGGGTAGCAAACGTGGGTGATACCCTGACCCTCGTTAAAAAACCAGCGCCAGCACTTCCCGGGTACGCACCAGCCCGACCAGTAGTTTGGGCATCAATTTTCCCTGATAGCCAAGACGACTTTACGATTTTGCGCCAGGCCCTTGATCGGTTGAAACTGTCTGATTCTTCATTGTCATACGAAGAAGAATCGTCTGGGGTGCTCGGTCGGGGGTTCCGCTGTGGGTTCTTGGGAATGTTGCACTTGGAGATTGTAACCGAACGTCTTCGTCGTGAATTTTCACTAGAAATTATTATTACCGCCCCCTCTATTGCCTACGAAATTACGTTTGATAACGGTACCGTTGAATCAATTTACGCTGCCTCGCGGTTTCCTGATCATGGTGAAAAAGTGACCGTTCGTGAACCGTGGATTTTAGGACAGATTATTTCACCACCAGAACACGTCGGAAATATCATGACGCTGCTGTTTGATCATGAAGCCGGTATTCTAGAAACCGAAGTGTTAACTGATGGACGTAATTTAGTGACGGTGGAAATGCCGCTGCGCGAACTAATGCGGAACTTTTTTGATAAACTTAAAAACGCGAGTAGTGGCTATGCATCGTTGTCGTACGAAATTGCTGAGATGCGCCCAGCGTCCGTAGTACGTCTTGATGTGTTGGTTGCTGAAGAACTGATTACTGCGTTTTCCCGTGTAGTAGGGGAACGACGGGCCGAATTTGACGCTCGGGCAGTGGTAGATAAATTGTATGACAACTTGCCCCGCAGTCAGTTCACTACTAAAATCCAAGCCAAAGTGCGCGGTAAAATTATTGCCTCACGCTCACTCTCAGCACTTCGTAAAGATGTAACCGGCTACCTCTACGGTGGAGACATTACGCGAAAAATGAAGTTGCTTGAGAAACAAAAGAAGGGTAAGAAGAAGGCGCTGGAGTTGGGGAAGTCACGGGTGAATATATCCCCCGAAGTCTTCATGAAAATGTTGAAATCCGATTAATTTTGAGCGTCTGCTTTGTTGTCGTTCGAAAAATATATCTCACCGTACAAGAAGTACGGCTCCACTTATTTTCTTTCCGCGCCTTGTATCTGAACCAAAATAAGCCCGATTTGAAGCTCTTGGAGTTATCAAATAAACAAAAAACCGTCGCCGAGGTGATGGTTTTTTGTTGAAGACGAAATTGTAATTATTTTGAGTTGAGAACGCGACGACCGAGTTAAATTGTTGGAGCCGTACTTTCTGTACGGTGAGAATAATTTAGCGAAGGTCAACAAAGTAATCAGCCAAAATTATTACAATTTAAACTCCGGAGCCGCCTGAGTAGGCAAAAAGCATACTTAAAATAATAAGGCTCGCGATAACAATCCAAACATACTTAATCGCTCGCTTGGTGTTTTTGTGATATAGAAAACTCATATAATTAATTTGATGGTATAATCCTACCACATGCTGCAATTCTATCAAAAACGTTCCCTGCGGGGTTGGCTTCATTCACCAATTGCGTTAGTGATTTTAGGTATAATAATCTTATTTATGATGTCAGTTGTGTATCAACGGTACACCATTGAACAAGAAATGGTCGCCAGACGCGAGGAAGCCGAAGCACATTTACAAGAACTCGAAGACAGACGAGCTGATCTCGAAAAAAAAGTTGAGTACTTAAGCAATGAGCGGGGAATTGAAGCCGAAATGCGACGCAACTTTGATGTTGCTCGCCCTGGTGAGCAGGTGGTGATTATTCTCGATGAAGAAAAGAAACCTGAGATAGAACCTCTGCCACAAACTACCAAAGATGAACCCTGGTACAAGTTTTGGTGAAGTTTGCTATACTAGTATCAATTAGCTATTTAACGAATTTTTTTATGGATAAAACAGTAACCATCTACAGTACTCCCGTCTGCCACTTCTGCCACATGGCCAAAGACTTTTTTGCCGAAAACAATATTACCTTTACTGAACATGATGTCGCCAGTGACCTAGACAAGCGAGCCGAAATGGTAGACATGACCGGTCAAATGGGAGTTCCAGTAATCCGCATCGGTGATGATGTGGTGGTAGGTTTTGATGAAGATAAGGTAAAAGAGTTGTTGGGAGTGTAAGTAATTATTGATTATTGGAAAAATCTTAGAGACTTCTCTCTGAGATTTTTTAATTTATTTTTTTATGTCAGAGCGTCACGTTACTCGAACAGCAGTGTTTATAGTGTTAGAAAAAGACGGAAAAATCTTTATGCTGAGACGTGCTAATACGGGTTGGTCAGATGGGTTACTTACTGTTCCTGCTGGACATGTTGATAAAGGAGATTTTGTGATTGAGTCAGCGATTAAAGAAGCAAAAGAGGAGGCTGGTGTCAGTATTAATCCTGAAGATTTAGAATTTCTGCATGTCGACTTTATTCGAGATGAATACGTCAACTTCTATTTTAAAGCGACAAAGTGGGAGGGTGAACCAGGTGTAGGTGAGCCGGAAATGGCGAGTGAGGGAATATGGTGCGACCTCGCTAATTTACCCGACGATATTGTCCCACCAATACAGAATCTCTTTGTACAAATCAAGCAAGGAAAAGCTTTTTCTGAATATAGTCGGTAAATAGATTGTGAATTGATACATCATGATCGTGTATCACTCAGTACATCAATTACTGTTCATGTGGGGTCAAGTTGCTAACTAAAATTGTTCACTTCGTTCCAATTATAGTAAGCACTTCCTCCCCGGACTCGTCCGTTTTCTCCTCTAGGAAGGAGGAGAAAACATGACTCTGTCTCACGAGTGAGCCGAAAGCAAAACTGTTTGCTTTCTAAATTTAAAAAACACTTTTTCTTAGAAAAAGTGTTTTTTAAATTTGCGTACTCGTGCCCGCACCCGGAATCGAACCAGGATCTTCTCCTTAGGACGGAGTAGCTCTATCCATTGAGCTATGTGGGCGTAATCGGCGCATTTTAGCATAATTTGCTCTGGTATACTGTACAGATATGAATCCGGATAATAACCAAACTAACGATACTGAAGAAACTATTTTGACCCTCACCAGGCAAAACCAGGAATTACTCAAGGCCAATAACGAACTTCTAAACACGATAAACCGTCGCGAAATTAGGCAATTTTGGTTTAAGGTCGTTTGGTACATGATTTTGCTCGGTGTGCCACTATTTGCCTACTATTACCTCTATAATGCCTTTTTAGGCAATTTTACTGGTGGAGACGCCCAAAGTAACCTAAACATGCAAATGCTCCAAGAAGCGCTCAAATTGTACCAAGGGCAGTAATTGAGATGCTGGTACTATTGGTTGAAATAAATCAAGAAACAGGTACAATGGCGGGTACGTTCTAATTGAGGCCGCAATGCCAAAATAGTCCGCAATAGTATCAATACATCATGCTTGGGTAGCTCAGTTGGTAGAGCATTTCCCTGAAGAGGAAGGGGTCGGCGGTTCGAGCCCGCCCCCAAGCACATATGAAAAAACTCCTTTAGGGGAGTTTTTTCATATGTGCTTGGGAGGACGACGCCTGCGCGTCGTCCGGGGCGGGCTCGAAAGGCACAGGCATGTTTCGGCTCTTCCTAGAGCCGAAACAGCCGAGCCGGGGTCGAGAGTACTTAGCAGAATTTATACGAAGTATAAATTATGGTTAGTAACTCGTGACCGAGCCCGCCCCCAAGCCCCAAGCATTTGCTATACTATTAAACATGGAAATAAAAAACGGTTACTACCGCCTGAGTGTCAAAGCGTTAATATTTGACGAAACGAGAACTAAATTTTTACTTGCTCAAGAAGATAATGGAAAATGGGAGTTGCCTGGAGGTGGTTTAGATTGGGGTGAAAATTTTGAAGAGGGAATCAAGCGTGAAGTAAAAGAAGAGATGGGGCTAGAAGTCATTTCAGTAGCTGAACAGCCGGCCTACCTTACAACAACCCAAAGAGATAGTGACGGAACATGGACGGCAAATGTTTTGTTTGAAACAAAAGTGGAGAATTTAGATTTTACTCCATCAACTGAATGTATGGATATTAAGTTTGTTACAAAAGAAGAAGCCCTAGAACTAAATCTGTTTGTGACCGTTAAAAAGTTTCTTGAAGTTTACAATCATGATCATTTTACCCTAGACACCCCCAACCCCAATCTGCTACAATAATCACACTATGAAGAACACTGCCACTATCACCACCTGGAGTAGTTTCTGCTTGCTTAATTTAGAATCCGCACTAGGCGGGGGATTTTAAGATAGTGCTATTTGGTTACTGTTTCCTTGAAATCCGCCTCCTGAGGCGGATTTCTGCTTTTAGGAAGGTTATGGTAACCTTTTGTTCAAATAAAGGAGATGAAACGATGGACGGTTCTTTGGTTGAAGATGCAGTGTTGGCTGAGCTTGAAAAAGCTGTCTCGGGAGAAACAGCTTGGACAGATGTGCGCAAGGTGGTCCGGGCTTGGGCGGCCAAACACTGGTTCTTGCCCTGTACTACGAGTCCAACCGTAACTGGTCTTTCGATTGCGTACCACGATGAGGCGCTCGGCTGCAAAAAAGTCTTTGTGCCCCTACCAGCTGATCAGGCTGATAAAGTGTTGCGTGAATACGAAGCTGGTAAAGATGGTTGGTGATGATATCTCAAAAGGCGGTTCCGATAGGAACCGCCTTTTCTCTATAATGTAATTTTTCTTAAAAGTAGTCAGATGTGCGGCAGACGAAAAAAATATTGTGAGCCGTACCCAATGTACGGTGAATAATATTTTATTGAAGTCTAACAAAGTAGATGACTGCTGTTTAGGAAAATTTACGCCTTGTGCACTTGTGACTTTACTCGCAACTGCGTACTTCTATTCTTATCGAGCTTTGGCAAACGAATCTCCAACATTCCATGTTTCTCTTGGGCGTCTGCTTCGTCAATTACTACTTCTTCTGGTAGTACCAGGGTGCGAGAAAATGAGCCCCAAAATAGTTCGCGGTGGAAGTAATCGTCATCTGATGATTCTTGGTATTCCTCGCGCATTCCCTTGATGGTCACCATATCGCGGGTAATAGCGATATCAAGATCATTTGGACTTACACCTGCAACGAGTGCGCGAATCACAATCGCATCACTGGTTTGATACATATCAACGGGCAGTTCTCCTTCTTGTGGTACGCCAGGGTCATGGGCATCATCTTGCCAGGACTCGTCATCGTCGTGGTAGGTATCTTGTTTTCGGTCGTCAGAACCAAATTCATGTTCGTCATCCAAAATACGATCATAGTCGTTTGCACTTTGTGCTCCGGTGAGTCGTTCAAGGAATGATGGTTTTTTCATAATATAATTTAAAGGCTGCGTCGCTTTTCAATCTGTTTAATTTTTTCAAATAGCAGGAACAAGACAATTATCCCAAACCAGACGAAGAGAAACACCCCGAGGATTGTTTCTCCACTTGCATCCATTATAAAAAAGTTAAAGAGAGCATGCAATACGATAGCCAGGCATAACCCAAGCGTTCCTGATAATAATTTGATGCTCGTGCTCTTATAAAACGTGAAGGCGAGGAAGACCCCAACGGTGCCCGAGGCAAGTACATGTAGTAGTGTTGCTCCTAAAAATCTAAACGAGCCGGTGAGCGCTGAGTTAAGATAGTCACCAGCAATGAGTGGATTAAGTACGAAGAGGGCGTTTTCCAGTGCCGCAAACCCAAGCGCTAAAGTAACCATGTAGATCACAGTATCAATCGGCTCATCCACTGCTTTGTTCCAAAGAATAATTACCAGCGCTACCGCGTATTTCAGTACTTCTTCAATAATAACCCAAATCAACACTAAATCTCGACCACTGTAGAGGTCAATCGCGTATTTTTGTAGGGGAAGTGCGAGCGGTACCACGGCCATGCCCGCAATAAAAGTAATCGCAATGAGTAATAGTGGTTCAGGTTTGGCTTTATCTTCACGCAACCAAAACCATAACCAAAAAAGCGCGGGTATAAGTCCGCATAAAAAGGCAATAGCGAAATGAACTTCACTCATAAAGATGATTATATTGTAACAAAGCCCCATAAGAACCGATGGTTCTTATGGGGCTTTGTGGGGAGAGTCTCGTTTCTAGTGTATAGGCCACTTGGCTACCATCAATATGTCCGCATCCTTCATTTCTTTTGGTAGTTGCTGCCAAACAGTCTCGGTAACAAATGGCATAAATGGATGCATAAGTTTTACTGAAGTCGTCAAACATTCACGAAGTACTGCCTGACGCGCGTGTTTTGCCTTTGCGTTACTGCCTTGTAAAATGGCTTTTGATTCCTCGATAATAACGTCAGCTAACTCGCTCCAAATGTAATGATAGACATCTTCGGCGGCTAGATACATTTTGAAGCCAAGAATGTTGCTGGTGATTTTTGCGCTTGCAGCGTGCAGGTTGGCACGGATTTCATTGTCTCGTTCACTATATACAGGATCTTTAGTGTGATCAAAATCTGCCGTTTCGGTCAAGATAAACCGAGTGATATTCCATAATTTGTTTGAAAACTTTTTGTAGGCACGCACTTTGTCTTCGGATAGAGGCATGTCAGCTCCTGGTGGATTACCAACAACAAATGCCATCCGTGTAGCGTCAGTTCCAAATTCCAAACCTAAATCAATTGGCGATAGAACGTTCCCTTTACTCTTACTCATTTTTTTGCCGTGTTTATCCAGTACCATGCCGTGGAAGTACACATCTTTAAATGGTACTTTTCCAGTTTGGTACAGCCCAAACATAAGCATGCGTGGTACCCATTTAAATACTAGGTCAGCTCCTGTTTCCATGACTGAGGTAGGGTAGTAGTCAACAAAATCTTTACCCTCAGGGTATTTAAGTGTTACTAGTGGCCATTGTCCACTACTAAACCAGGTATCAAATGTGTCAGGGTCTTGTTCCCAGTTGTCACCTTCGGGCCGTTCAATACTCGCGGTAACTTCAATTTCGTTATTGTGTGTTCTAAACCATGCTGGTACCTGGATGCCCCACACGATTTGTCGGGAGATGTTCCAATCTTGGGGGTTACTCATCCAATGTCGGAAAATCTTTTCGTGACGCTCCGTCAGGATTTTGAATTCACCAGCATCCAGTGCGTCGAGGGTCATTTTTGCCAGCTTTTCCATTTTTACAAACCACTGTTCTTTAACTTGTGGTTCTACTACTACGCCGGTTCGTTCACATAATCGAACAGCATGAGTGTATTTTTCATCAATACTTGATACTAAACCTTTTGCTTGTAGTTTCTCAACAATCAGTGGGCGAGCTTCTTCTATTTTCATGCCGGCAAATTCGCCCGCAATGGGTAATAGTTTGCCGTCCCAATCAATAATTTGCTCAAGGGGCAAATTATATTTTTGCGCCAAATCAAAGTCGACCTGACTGTGCCATGGGGTAATGGTCATTGCGCCGGTACCTTTTTCGATATCAGCCGCTTCATCTTTGAGAAGCGTAGCCTTAATTGGTCCGTTAATCCATTCCACTTCAAATTCCTGTAGGTGGCTATATTGTGCGTACCGCGGATCATCAGGGTGCACCACAATGTATTTGTCTGAGAATTTAGTTTCAGGGCGGGCAGTTCCAATCACAAACGGACCGTAGTGGAAGTAGTAGAATTTTTCAGTGCGGTCTTCAAACATGGTCTCAATATCAGAGAGTGATGTTTTAAATTTAGGGTTCCAGTGAATACATCGTTTACCACGGTAAATAAATCCTTCGTTGAACATTTTGATAAATGTTTTTTGTACCCGCTCAACAACACCAGGCTCCAGGGTAAAGGTGTTGCGTGACCAATCACACGAAACACCCAATGCACGGATATCATTTTCCATCGTTCCTTTGTTTTCCATCACAAAGTCGTAGATTTCTTGGTACAGCTGACTACGCTCCATGCCAAAACGTGAACGACCTTCTTTTTGAAGTTTCTTTTCATACACTCCTTGCGTCTCAAAACCAGCGTGGTCAGAACCAGGCAACAATAATGTGCGCTCTCCGCGCATACGGTGAAATCGCCCCATGATGTCTTTGAGTGTCATGTCTGTGCCGTGTCCAGCATGGAGTCGACCGTTGGCGTTTGGTGGGGGAAGAATAATTGAAAACGTTGGAGCATCTGGTTTGGCCACGCCTTTTTCAATACATACATCGGGGTTAAAAAACCCTGATTCTTCCCACATTTTGTATATCCCTGCCTCGTGATCGCCTGAATTGTACGGTTTGAGGAAAATTTCAGGGATAGTAGGGGTTTGTTGGTTGTTTTGTTCGCTCATAGTGTTTCTAGAGTAGCACGAAAAACAAGGCTCGAAAAGAAAAAAGCCGCCAATTCAAAATTGGCGACCCCTTTATTGTGTGTGCACTAATGTCACAAAACATTGGTGATTTCTCGGTCCAGCTTAGTCGGATCGGCAACAAAACCCAGATGGTTCAGGCCGTCCCTCTTTGCTTCACGATAAGCCTTTAGAACCGATAGTCCACGACGCACCAGGCCTTCCATCGTGATCTCGGTATCTCGCTCCATTTCGTGCCAAAGATTAGCATCGATATTGACTTCAAGTTTTTTCGGCATGACTACCTCCTGTTTGCCTATTTTTATACTACACCTTCCATTATATTATTCAATTGTTTTTGTTCTACCAGTAAAAAGCCCGCGCATGCGCGGGCTTGAAGTTGTCTAGAGGTCAACAATGAATTTGTCATCGTCAGAACTTCTCCAGCCAGGAAATGGATTCAAACCTTGTTTGTTATTTGCCAACGACTGTTCGGGCTGAGGTTCTATAGTTTTTTCCTCAACCTCTGGTTTGATTGGCTTGTTTCCATTAGGAACAAAAGTACACATCGGTGTCTCCCTTTTTACAGCGCGCCTCATTGCGTGCTGAGCAAGGGGTTGATATCAATATCAATCTCTGGCTCGACAAACAAAAACCACTGCAGTCCGCGGGAACTGAAGTGGTTTTTTGTTAGTCTAATCTAGATACTACAACACACTTCCACGTTCCCGCGGACTAAACCAGAAAAAGAAATATGAAATTGTGTGTGCGTTGTGCATGTGTTTTAAATCTATCATGTGCGTAAATAAATGTGAAGAGTGCGAGTCTGTTACAACGATCGGTTTCCTGAGGCTGAAATAAATTGAATGGCTCCGGCTGAACGGGCGGTGGCGAGTTGGGCATGGCCGGCGAGGGCAATCATCACACTGTTGTCGGTCGAGAGATTGCGGTGTGGCAGGTAGATTTCAACGTGGGGGTGTGAACCAAGAAGTGATTCGGTGAATGTTTGTCGCAGATAATTATTGGCACTCACACCGCCACCAATAATGAGGGTTTGGGCATCGTAGTGGTCGATGGCTTTTTGCGTTTTTTTGAGCAACACCTCGATAGCCGCATCCTCAAAATCACGGGCTAAGGCATTTTTTTCATCGTTGGTTAAGGTAGCGCCATCGATACTATAGCGAACTGCCGTCTTGAGTCCGGAAAACGAAAAATCAAAATCATTACTGTGAAGCATCGGACGAGGCAGGACCTCTTTGTATGGTAGCGCGTTAGCTTTGCGGGCAATATCTGCGCGCCTACCAATCTCCGGCCCGCCCGGGTAAGGTAGTCCCATTAACCGAGCAACTTTATCAAATGCTTCACCGACAGCGTCATCACGAGTCTGTCCAATTTTTTCGTAGACGCCCCAATCCTTCATCAGTACAATTTCCGTATGCCCACCAGAAACTAAGAGAGCAATTGCTGGAAACTTAATTGGTGCCAGCGCATTATCAATTTCAACATCATAGAGTGAGGCGAGCACATGTCCCTCCATGTGGTTGACTGGTGCCACGGGACAACCGATAACTTGCGCGACGGCCTTGGCGAAACTAATGCCAACCCACAGTGCGGGCTCGAGTCCCGGTCCCGAGGTGACCGCAATCATGTCAATTTCTGGCAATGAATATTTGGCGAGGAAATCTAGCAAAAATGAAGCTAAACCGTCCTCACGTTCCAGAGTTTGTTTTAGTTGTTCAATTGAAGCTTCGTCGAGGTTGGTCGGTACTTCTTCTAACAGTTCTGCCTGGGATAGGGCACTGATAAGTATTGGCACCAACGCAAGTGCATGTTCACGTTTAGCTACCTGCGGGAACACCCCTCCAAATTCTGCATGGATGTCAATTTGGGAATGCAGGGCATTTCCGAGGATTTCATAGGTGGCACTCGGAAATTCACCATCTGTCTGCACCAGACTAATGGCTGTTTCGTCACAGGAGGTTTCAATAGATAGGATGCGCATGATTGGGCAACTATACTAAAAAATAAGCAATGATGCGAGTTTTGTCATATAATGGCTAATAAAATAATTTTCATGATAAAAATTGTTACGCATAGTGGAGGATTTCATACCGATGATGTGTTTGCAGTGGCTACATTGCAATTACTCCACGGTGTCGATAATGTTGAAGTTATTCGTACTCGAGACGAAGCTGTGTTAGCGACTGCTGATATTGTCGTTGATGTTGGTGGTGTTTATGACGCGACTACTAAACGATTTGATCATCACCAAAACGGTGGTCCGGTACGTGACAATGGTATCCCGTATGCTGCGTTTGGATTGGTATGGCGCGAATATGGTGAACAGGTGGCGGGAAGTAAAGAAGTAGCTGATGAAATTGAGCGAATGCTAGTAATGCCTGTTGACGCAGGCGATTCCGGGGTAAATCTGTATACGCTTAATAATTCTGACATTGCACCATACGAGTTGTATCAAGTAACCCGCTCTTTTTTGCCGGAGTGGGGTAGTGATAAAAATAAAGACGAAGCATTTTCTCAGGCAGTTGATTTTGCGCGTGAATTGTTACGTCGAACAATCGTGCACAAACAAGCCGATCAAAGCATGAAAGCGATTATTGCTGATACTTACCAAAATACAGCTGACAAACGAGTCTTAGTGTTTGAAGTGGGGGTGTCGTCAATAGCGTTTATTGAGTATCCTGAGGTTTTGCTCGTTGTGTGTCCTGATGACCCAACTGCAAATGATAATTGGACAGCTACGACAGTGCGCAAAGAATGCGGCAGTTTTGAGGCAAGAGTAAACTTTCCAGAAGAGTGGCGTGGATTACGTGGTGCAGAACTAGCCGGAGTTTCAGGAGTGAGTGACGCTATATTTTGTCATAAAGCCGGTTTTATTTTTGTCGCGGGCAGTAAAGAGGGGGTGATGAAGGCGGCGCAGAGGGTGGTGGGGCAATAAGATTACGTCTGTACAAATAGATTTTTCTGTGTTATTTTCCAGCTTAGAATAGAAACCTCAAATCAAGAAAGATCCTTGTCATGTATGACCCCTATGCTGACTTCACTGTACACGCACTTTCAAATGGTGTGCCGGTGTATATCCTTTACCTGCCAGAACGTTCATTTGCTTGGGCAGAATTTGTTTTTCACGCTGGTATGCGCGACGAACAAGAATACCCCGCTGGGACAGCTCACTTCCTTGAGCATATGGTGTGTGCCAATAGTGGGATGACCCTGATGGAAATGAAACGTTTCTTTGGTGAGGTGGGTGGAATGTTCGACGCCTTTACTGGCTTCGAGTCTACTCGGTACAGTTTTATGACTCCAACAACCGGCCCAGAATTTGACCAAGGTTTGGTATTCTGGGCTAAGGCTAGTTTGGGAAAGTCGCTAGAAAATTATTTTGATCGTGAGATGGAAATAATTAACAGTGAAATCAAGAAACGCCACCCAAATGTTGAGATGATGAAAATGGCTAACAAGGTGCCATCAATTCACTATCGGGGTTTGCCATGGTCGAAAGCCCCATCAGCTGCTGGGACACTCGAAAGTCTCAAAGATATCAGACCAGAAACTATCCAACACTTTTATGATTTCTATTACACCACTAACAATTTGTCAGTGCTGTGTGTTGGAGGATTGGCGCCTGACGTGGTGCTTGCCAAACTTGAAGCGACGGTTGCCAGTGAAAAAATGAACGGTGTACGTAATCCGTTACCTCAAGTCAGAAGTTCATTCCCAAAATTGCGAGAGAATGATTTAGAATTCTCGTTGGTACAAGGTGTGGGTATGGGGCAAGTAAGTCTTGATTTCAAGGCTCTTTTACCGGGTGACGTTTCGTTTGAAGCTGCGGAGGTGGCAGCTGAGATGATTACGGAACTGTTGTATACGGAAGTTCGTGAAAAAAGAGGATTGGCGTATGGAATGGGTGCGGGCTCTTACGCCCGTGGTCCGTTCCATGACTTGTTTGTTAGCGTGAGTAATATTCCTGCAGCAAAAGTTGATGAGGTGAGGATGGTGGTTACAGAAATATTCCATTCGTTTTCCACAGATAAACTTTTGTTTGAAGGAATCAAGCGAAAACGAGTAGCTAGCTTTCTGACACGTGATAGTACGTTACAAAAGATCACAGATGCTGCTGCGTATGATTTGGCAATGTTTGGCAGGATTGTGACGCTTCGGCAAGAAATGTCAGCGTGTGAAGAGGTAACCATTGAGGATGTAGAGCAGATTGCTCGTTTTCTCAATCGGTCAGAAGATGTATTGCGTATTACGGTGTTTAAGTAATAAGTGTGGTCGGGCTTTCGAGCCCGACTTTTTTTGTGCGCGATGACAGGATCGAACTGTCGGCCTTTTCAATGTCAATGAAACGCTCTACCACTGAGCTAAACGCGCAATTAGTACTCAAACTTTTGTAGAAACTTCAGTACAAAAGTGCTTAGCAATATATACTAATTTTCGTTGAATTGCCACTGTACCACACCGTACTAAACACACCCCTTTGTAAGTATCATAAGTTTTGGTTCCTGCTGTTCGCTTATCTAAATACGGTTTACGAAAGTTTTGTTTTGAGATTCTTAGTTCATTTGACCAAAATTTCAATATTTTCTCAGGGTCTTGGTCAGCACGCAGATGGAGTTCACATTTTATCTTATCTTCAGGGATTTTGTATATTGTACGTAGACAGTTAACGAAAAATTTAAGTATAACAGGGTCTGAGCTACCCATACCTGTTTCGCTCTGAGCTTTTGTTCCTTCCCCTAAATATAAAAGAGCTAATGCTAGTTCGGTAATGTATTTATTGCTGTAGTCGATGTTATCTAGCAATAAACGCCCTTCACTTTCAGATACTTTGATTCGATGAGCTTTTGCTTTATTATGCCAAACTACTGCTTTACTCCTTGCTTTTATTAGTGCTTTTTTCCAGTCATTCTCCAATTTATTTTTTTGTGCAATTGTTAGTTTAACATCTTTTAACCAATAACTTAGGGTTGATTTTGGAATACCAAGTTTAGTATGGATATAGGGAAGTGATTTTCCTAATTTACGTAGCCGAATCGCTTCAGGTTTAATATTAGACCATTTAGATATCATGAATACATTATATATCCTTAGGTTCAATTGAACAGCGTTATTTGTTTGTAATTAAATAGTTTTGGGATTAAAAAATAAAGACCTTAAATATCTAGTGTATTGAAATTTGTTCAGGCGTTATTGGTCCATCAATAATAACTACACCCTGAAAAGTTTTATCCGGTCCGGTAAATCGTGGATGCACCGCAGTGTGAGGTATTTGATCAATTTGTACTACTATACGGTCTTCTGCTTGGTATGCATCACGTCCAAGTGTGCCAGCAATCACGTTGAAGTTAGGTATCCAAGTAGCATGAGCTTTCAGTCCATTCTGAAGAGAATCAGCGTATTCTTTCGGTACGGTCACAACTGGTTTAAAGCCTTTTTCAAGCATTTCCGCAATAATTTCACGCGCTTCTTCGGGGTCGTTTGTTGGTTCAAACTCAAATCGTGAACGTCTTTCTTGACTATAATGTTCCATAGTTAATAGTATATACTATACGGATGTTTGAAAGTAAAAAAGCAGTCACATCGTCTGCTGAAAAATTGCCCATAGTAGATACGATTGAAGTGACGGTCACCAGAGAAGATATTGATTCAGTTCTGAATAATCCTAGTCATACCGCCGATGATGTAATGAGACTATTTTTAAAGGATTTTGGACATCTTTTTGCGCAATCTGCAGGTACGATTCAAGGATATACCCTGGGGCAGCACACCCGGATGGTTCTGAAGCAATACCATAAGTATTTTAAACAAACATCTTTTCCGGCCGGTTTAGATAATGTATTTTTTGAGACAGTGCTTGCTCTGCATGATATAGGTAAACCTGATGCAAATTCAGCTGGCGAAATTGATAATCAGTATGCCTACCATCAGGTTTATTTCAATCAGATTTTACCGCAACTTGGTTTCACTGCCTCTCAACAAGCAATTGCAAATAGCCTCATTAATAGTGATCCGATTAGGGAGTATCTCTATAAAAATCGCACCGGCCCAGATGCAGCCGCAGTATCGATTACTGTCAAAGCAGTTGAAGCAAATATGTCTGTAAAAGATTTTTGGTTTTTGTTAAAACTAATGTGGATGTGTGATGCCGGTAGTTATACGGTTGATGCTGGTGGACATGCAGAGTTAGATCGTATGTTTGAATTTGAGCCTGATGAGGGAGAGATGAATCTCGCACCCCATATTCAAAAATATTTTGATGCGTTAGAACAAAAATTAGGAGTGTAACCATTTCTTTGGCTACTCGGTACTATATAGCATAGACGCTATGTAATATTTTAAAACTTATGTGTGGAATATTTGGATACGTGGGGAGTAAACAAGCAGCGCCCATTTTAGTTTCAGGCTTACAAAAACTAGAATACCGCGGGTATGATTCGGCCGGTATGTATATTGCAGGGGCAGGTTCTGTAAAAGCAGTCGGGAAGGTCGCCGCGTTAGTTGCAGAACTTGAAACCAAACAATCTGCTGGGACGGCCGGCATTGCCCACACCCGCTGGGCTACACATGGCGAACCGTCAGTGAGTAATAGTCACCCACACTCCGACACAGCGGAAAAAATATGGCTCGTCCATAATGGCATTATTGAAAACTACCAAGCTCTTAAAAATGAATTGCTTGAAGCTGGTGTCGAGTTTGTATCACAAACCGATACCGAGGTATTGGCACAATTAGTCGCGTCACTCTATAAAGGAGATTTGAAATCAGCTCTCCAAGAAGCCCTGGCCCGGGTACATGGGACGTACGGCATTGCGGTAATGGCGACTGATAATCCTGGACAAATTGTCGTGGCGAGGATGGGCAGTCCGATTGTAGTTGGAGTTGGGGACGATACAGAGATGTTCGTCGCGTCAGACCCGTCCGCATTGCTCGAATACACCAATCAATTTATCTATTTAGAGGATAGTGAAATGGCGGTGATTGAGGCTGATACGTATACTGTTACATCAATTGCTGGCGAAGCTCGTGCTAAATCACCGGAACTTGTTCTTCACGACGTGTCGGCGGTACAAAAAAATGGCTATGACCATTTTATGCTCAAAGAAATTAATGAAGCTGCGGAAGTCATCCGTAATTCAACCCGTGGTCGAATTGATGCGAGAGCAGGAACAGTGAAATTAGGTGGGCTCGAAGACGTCGCTGAAACATTAGCTACGATTAAACGATTAACTATTGTGGGATGTGGCTCAGCCTACTATGCAGGACAGATGGGTCGGTTAATGATTGAGGAGTACGCGGGTTTGCCGGTTGAAATTGAGCTCGGCAGTGAGTTTCGGTATCGCCGTAACTTGGGAGATGCTAGCAGTGCGGTGTTGGCGGTAACACAATCGGGAGAAACAGCCGACACTCTCGCCTCAATTGTAGCGGCGAAAAATTTAGGTCAGTTAACGCTGGGTATTGTAAATTCAGTTGGTTCAACAATTGCTCGCACTACAGATGCTGGTGTATATAACCATGCTGGTCCAGAGATTGCAGTGGCATCGACCAAGGCCTTTATTTCACAGCTGACAGTGTTTGTTTTGCTCACTGTTTGGTTGGGGAGACAGCGTGAGATGGGGGGAGAAGAGGCTTCAGAAATACTTACTGCGCTTGCTGGATTACCTGACGTAATTGAAATGATGCTGGCGGACACGGCCGCTATTGAGGCTGTAGCTCGTAAGTATGCCAACTCGCGTGACATGATGTTTATTGGAAGACAGCTGCATGCGCCGATTGCGTATGAGGGCTCACTCAAATTAAAAGAAGTGTCATATCTACATGCCGAAGCGTATGCAGGCGGGGAATTAAAACATGGTTCAATTGCGATGCTAGGTCCTGATTTTCCAGTTTTTGCTATTGCTCCCGAGGATGCTGTATATGCAAAAATGGTTTCTAATATCGAGGAAGTCCGAGCGCGGAAAGCGCCGGTGATTTTACTCACTACCGAAGGAGCTCTCGGAGCAGACGGCTTGGCCGATGACGTGCTCTACATGCCAAAAGTACACTCGATATTGCAACCAATTATTGCTACTATCCCATTACAGTTATTTGCCTACTACGTTGGGGTGGCTCGTGGCCTGGATGTCGATCAGCCCCGTAATCTTGCAAAGTCGGTAACTGTCGAGTAATGTAGCCTCAGAAATTGTTCGGAGGTGAATGATGACATCAAGCCTAGGCATGGTTACGTACCAAGATATCGACAGAAGGAAGCTGTTCGAAACCTTTGCTGAACAACGTGGACATTATGTATACGTTGATACTGAACATAATGGTGATGTGGCGCTCTGTGCCTGTGGCTGGTCTGGTACTCCATATTGGGATGGAGTAGGTAAAGCCTGGATTGAATGGCGCAGACATGTTGTCATGTCTTCGGTTACCATGTAATGCCAAGCTGTTTTGAAAAAGTCCTTACTCAGTGCGAGTAGGACTTTTTTATTTGGTACATGCCGTGACATATCTCCAGTATTGCTAGCGATGTTCTGGGTCTATTTTTGCAATAGTGGCTACAATGGCGGCATGATCCGAGATTCCAAATTGTAAACGTACACCTGTGACAGCGAAGTCAGGTTTAGAAAATAGATAATCAACCATATACCTATCAAAAATTGGTGCGTTAAGATCTTGCACTTTTGCAAGTCGATGTAGCGTTGGATCGAGGCTACTCATATATTCTGGGGGGATAGTGTCAGTGTAATTTTTAACAATTTCCTCGTACAACGGATTTACATTACGTGGCATGTTGAAATCTCCACAGATAATATGCGCTTTTTCAGACTGTAGTAAGCTCAGCAGTTTTTTGACACCCTGAGTTTGGTGTTCAGTGGGCATTCCGTCTGGAGTCCACATGACATGCGTGGTCGCAATATGATACAACTGACCATTATGTTCAAGAGTCGCCAGGATGTACCCATGGTGCATTGATGGTTTTGGGGTAGGGATTGGTTGTTTTGGTAGATCGTAATCCGGTTGATAGTAGTATTTATGAATTGATGCAAACTGAAGCTTGCTCGCAAAAACCAAACCTTCTATATATTCCACATCGTTTTGGATACAATACCGCATAGGCAAAAAATCACTCCGGTAGCCTAAATTGTGTAGATTATTTTTGAATGACTCAGGACATTCTTGGAAACAAATAATGTCGGGATTTTCAGAGTGTATCAAGGAGAGAATACGAGGGAAGTGCTTCTCTCCCTCCATATTTACAGAAATCAGTTTCAGCATGGCAGTAGTGTAGCACGGTAATTGAGTGAACGACTGGGGATACCTTTTGTGAACTTTAGGGTGCTGTAGTTAATTTATTGGTATACTACAGTAGTAATCATTTTATATTATGTTAAAAATTGGACGCAACGCACCTGCCTTTTCTTTGCCAGATCAAAATAACGAATTGCATACTCTGAAGCAATACAAGGGTAGTTGGATGCTGTTGTACTTTTACCCTAAAGACGATACCCCTGGTTGTACCAAGGAAGCTTGTATGATTGCTGATGTGTACAAAGATTTTAAACGACTTAAAGTGACTGTTTTGGGAGTGAGTAAAGACACACCAAAGTCACACAAAAAATTTGCCGAGAAATATAGTTTGCCATTTACACTACTATCTGACCCAACGATGGAGATGATGGATAAATACGGGGCATTTGTGGTGAAGAAAATGTACGGTAAAGAGGTTCGAGGCACCAACCGTATTTCATATTTAATTAATCCAGAAGGTAAAATTGCCAAAGCGTACCCCGATGTCGACCCAGCCAATCATGCACTTGAGTTACTCAAAGATATCAAAGTACTGCAAAAAGAATTTAAAAATAGTACGACGTAACTAATAAAAGCTCCAACCTAGGTCGGAGCTTTTATGAATCCAATCACTACTTCAATAATCGATTGGTCAATTCGGTAATGCCAATTTTTGCTTTGGAAGAGTAGGGGAACAGTTCATGTCCACGAATTTGTTGGCTTAATTTTTTGAGCTGGGTTTGATAGTGAGATTTTTTAATTTTGTCGACTTTGTTGGCTACAATGACAATATTTCGCCCAGCTTTTTCAAGTTCATGGAGCATAGCTACATCGTCGGCAGTTGGTCCAACCAGTGCATCTATTAGTAACACAACAGTTGGATTATAGTCAGAATCGAGCAAATACCAGGAAATCAATTTCTCTAGTTTCTCCATTACCGCGCGTGATGCTTTAGCATAGCCGTACCCTGGTAAGTCAACAAAGTAATGTGTTTCATTGATTAAAAACAAATTCAACTCACGAGTTCGTCCGGGTGTGTCACTGGTAATGGCCAGTTTTTTGTTATTAGTCAGCGAATTAAGGAGGCTTGATTTGCCCGCATTAGAGCGCCCAATAAAGGCTATTTGTGGCGTGCCGTCAGACAACAAGTCGTCAGTGCCGTTAATACCTTTTATAAATTTGGCTGAAGTAATCATCATATCCCGCATCCTAGCAGAATTACCGAATAATTGCGACTGAGGCAGAGTCTCCCTAGGCTAGTTATATTTCATGGTTAACTTAAATAGTGGGGAATTGGAACCAGATTGTGAGGGATTGAAATAAACATTTATTGTGTAAAAAGAAAGCCCCACGTGAAGCAGGGCTTCTTCGTGGGACATTATGATGTGTAAGCTTTGCAGAGCTGTAGTCCGTTGAGCCTACTTCCCGATCCTTTCTTTGAGATGGGCGACAATCTCTTCTCCTGTACAATCGCCCAAGATGCCACGAAAAGAGAAATGGCGCCTTCTTTCAACGATCACCACTTCAACTTCCGTCTCAGGCGGCCGGTGTTTTTTGCAAAATTCAATCTCGGCCGGAATCCGGCTCAGGGCGTAATCCATGTCGTCAGTCGCCAGGATGTCCAGGCGGGAGTTAGTGTTGCTAATGAGCATGAGCTGTCCTTTCAGAACCATTGTATTTCGCCATAAATATAGTACGTATAAATCTTGTTTTGTCAATAATTAGGGCAAAATGTATATTTGCAAAGTCTTGGATAAAGTTTGGAATGTTGTATGTGGTCACGAATCATTACGTATAGTATTTCGCCACAGTCTAAATTCGCAAAGTGTGCTCGGCCCGACCTTGTCTAGCTTTCAGAAATTCACAGTGTAGGTGTTTAAGTCTAAAGCTATACATGATCTCCAGCAATCTACATGCATATAGTAAATCAGGGATTACACCACTCACAGTCTCCTGGTTCAGCGTACGTCGTATCAATGGCTGGTTTATTTTCTTTGTAGTTACATTTTTGGCAGGAATAGATTGTTTCTTTTACCAAATCAGTTGGTAAGTTACAGTGACTGCACAGTAAACCCTTGACCGTGTCGGTAATTACAAATCCTGGTGCGGCACACTTAGGGCAGGTGCTTTTACAATTTTTAATGAGGTCAAGCGTCGCCATTCTAATTGACTCCATACGTTTGGGGCACCGATGGGCTCGCATATCTGTTTCTATAAAAATACTTTTTACGAACCATTTAGACAGTAGTCGTGTACTGACTGCATCTAATTCATCTAATGTTTTAATGTCCTTGTATATGTGCCGATTATTTTTTTCCGATAAACGCACAATTACTCCTTGGTCTGGAAATCCCCAAGAACAAGCAATATTTTTTGCTTCTTCAGGTGTTTTGACCGCTTGTCCGTGCACACATACATCACTAGAACGATAGTGCCCAATAATCTCTAGATCATTACGTTTATCAATAAGCACTACAATCTCAAGGTTGCTCGAAATGAAAGGCATAGCGGGGTGTGCGCCAAAGCTTCCTTCGCTTGCAATGCCGAGGTCAACTCCAATCAGTTCCATTGCTGCCAGAGCTTTATTTCTGGCAGCTTCAAGCTGGTTTCCTGCCCGTTTAATTTCTCGGGTAAAGGTGCCAAACTGATCGGTATTAAAATTGACAGGAACAGTAGCGGTGATACCTAGCTCTCTGAGTAGTAGGGGTGAAATGACACGGTCTTTGTTATGCATAGTTGCCAAAACACATGGTCGGTTTTTCCACTCATTCAAAATATTAAATGCGTTCATCTGAATAGTATAAAACATTTTAAAAAGATATAATAAATCCTGATTATTCCCTTTGGCACCCTCCCTAGTGATACAAATAACGTCCAAAACTGTGACCTGCGGATAACTGAAACTTAGCGTTTAAGTACCTCAATTGGCTAGATTGTTTCGCAAGCTCGCAATCTGGCTCAATCGGGCTTCGATCCTCACGCAATAGCTAGCTATGGTTGCGTAATTCCAACGCGTCTCGCGCTAGCGCGACTTGGCGGGCAAGGTGGGTTAAGTACCTCACGTTAATGACTCTGTAAGTGTATTCTAGATTTCTTAGTTAAGTTTGCTTGGGTAAGCAGGTTTAATCACTCTTTTACAACCTAGCAGAATGCAGTACTTATGAAATTTTGATTAATCCTAAACCATACAAACAACTTCTATATTGTTTCCATCTGGATCTAAAAGAAAAGCTGCGTAGTATCCAGGTTCATAGATTCTTAATCCAGGTTTACCCTTACTTTTTCCACCATACTCAATTCCTGTCTGAAAAAAAGTTTCTACTTCAAGTTTATTCTTTGCAATAAATGCAATATGAACGTTTGAAGTGAGCGGAGCTGTTTTACGCACTTTTGAAATCTCAAACATGTTATGGGTACTAGTTCCATACCCTACTACACTATTCTTTATTTCAAATACTACTTTGTACCCTAAAACATTCATCAACTGATCATAGAATTCTTTTGATTTTTTGTAATCACTTACTTTTACTTGTACATGATCAAACATAAATTTGTTTACTGTTATAGATAAATTTCAACACACTGTTACAACTTAATAGTAATAAAAGCGCTTAACATTATAAGTTGTTGTAGAAGATTATGACATTAAACATAATGATTGTAAAAACATTTTCAGAACTTTGTTTACTAGCTTTAGATGAGTAAAGTCGTAATAGAATTTGAAGTAAACATCCCATGAACACAAAAAACAGCTTCAAAATGAAGCTGTTTTTTGTTTAATAGTTTCGATGCTTCTCGAGTGCTCGAACCAGCTCTCTCTTTGGTGATCCCACGGAGAATCGAACTCCGATTTTCAGGATGAAAACCTGATGTCCTAGCCGTTAGACGATGGGACCTATTTTATTGGCTAAAGCATGCGGACACGCTTTGTGCGCCCAATCATACCAAAAAAGCTAAAAAAAGCTAGCCCAGCTAGCTTTTTTCGGGGGTAATGAAATTTTGCTTAAATCAAGCAAGTTTTCCGGCTTTCTGACAGTATCGAGCAAAGTACCATAAACCGACAGCAATCAGCACTACTATAGTTAGTACGACCACTTGTGGGGTTCCCATGGCCTCAAACACACCCTCTGTGATATCTCCAACATAGAGTAGGATGTAGGCTGTAAGTGAGACTGCGAGGATAAGTACCGAGTATGTACTTTTTAACGTAATGGCAAGAGAACCAATAAGTCCTCCAAAAACTCCCACTGCAAAGGCTGCGGTCATCCAGGTAGGATACAAGAACTAATTCCGGTTACTTACAAAATGCTGATACGGTCATTAAAAGAATTAGAGGCTGATGGGATAGTGGTCGGGCATGATTGCAATACCGTACCGCCACATGTTGATTATGCGCTCACCAAACGCGGATTAGAACTCGCTCCAATCTGGCGTCAGTTGTGGAAGTTTGGTGAACAGTATAAAGTGACCAAACATACATAATGCGGAAGAGGAGAGATTTGAACTCTCGATCAGGTTGCCCCGATGGCGGTTTTCGAAACCGCTGCACTAGACCACTATGCGACTCTTCCAATAATTTTAACGTGCGGTAGATTATATCATTTGTGATAACGGGAGAAGATTTTGGAGATATTTCACTAACCTGCACGAGTCACTTATATACCCATTTATGTACCTAGTTTTACCACTGTTTACCCACGGGGTTATCCACTAGTTATACACAGACGTATTGAAAAATAACGTTATTTAAAAAGCTTTCATCTCCTATTGCTCCGTGAGAATATTGTATCAGGTTTGCGTGGTGGTGAATTTCTCCATATTAGAAACCTTTCAAGGTTTCGGGGCGCGCAAATCTAAATCTCTACGTTGTACAAAAGCAAAAGGCATCCGCAAGGATGCCTTTTGCTTTTCCAACTATAAGATATGGTGGGACTTTCAGAAACGAGTGAAGTTCTAGACGTGGAAGTAAATTTATTCGAGCCGTACTGCTTGTACGGTGAGGAAAAATTTAAGCACCACAACAACGAAATTCCACGTTTTTGGAAGTCCTACGCTCGGGTTTTTAGATGGACGTAAATATCTTCAAGAGCCCGCACGGCATCTCCCGCTGCGATGTTATTTTGGTGGTATTTAACGTTAGTACAGTCACCCGCGGCCCATATGCCCGGAGTAGTAGTTGCTTGGGTCCATGGGTCAATTTCGACCCGACCATAGGCATCGAGCGTGACGGCCTCTTTGGCATAGTCAGTATTTGGAATCATGCCAATTTCAACAAAGATACCGGCGGCAGGGAGGGTCACTTCTTCTCCTTCAGTATTTCGGTAAGTGATACTGTTAACAAATTTTTCTCCTTCAATTCTGATTGGTTCAGCATTTTTAATCACGCGCATGTTTGGATGGGCGAGCACTTTTTCCACGGTGATAGCGTCAGCTTTAAAGGTATCGCTATGGTGAATCAAGGTGACTGACTTGCAGTACGCGAGGAGTTGGGCGGCACTTTCAAAACCGGCATTTCCACCACCAATTACGACCACATCTTGGCCACTAAACAGTGGGCCGTCACAACTGGCACAGTAGGTGAGACCTTTATGTTCATATTCAGCGGCACCAGGAATGGTGAGCTTACGTCGTCCGGAACCGCTGGCAATGAGAATAGCTTTGGCAGTATGAGTAGCGCCGTCACTTGTGGTGGCTTCAAAAGTCCCGTCAGCTAGTTTTTGGAGGTTCGTTGCAGTTTTGCCCGAGAGGACCGTTAAAATATCACCAGCATATGATTCGAGGTGTCCCCGCAGATCGCTCGCCAGTTTGCTCCCGGGAATTGATGGGGCACCAATCCAGTTTTGAATATCTTCAGAGACAATACTCTGTCCACCCCAATCGGCGGTAATGAATAGGGTATGGAGGCGCTTGCGAGCGGCATAGACGCCAGCTGAAACTCCCGCCGGTCCTCCGCCAATGATAATCAAATCGTACATATCTAAAACTGAAAATTGCTAAGTGAGTACCAGTTTACCATGTTTTCCCTAATCACGAATTGGGGATTAAAATGCTCTAAAAATAAAGGTTTTGTTTGATTATTCGTTCCAGGCTTATCAGATAATGATTATTATCTTTACTCACTTATGCACTCATACATCAGCATGATGAATTAAAAGGTGGGATGATTTAGGTATGAATGACGATTCTTTGCAATCGACGTCTCCAAACTTGTGCACCGCACGTGACTGTAATGCCCGGGTAAAAGAAGAGGTAGAGAGGGGCGGCAACGCTTCTGCAGTAATTATTTTAGATCAGCTAATTAATGAAGGGTACTTACTCCAAGCATCAGATATTCATATCAATCCCACCGAAGAAAATATTTTGGTTAAAATGAGGGTTGATGGAGTTTTGCAAATGGTGCACAGTATTCCAAAATTAATTCACAATGAATTAATAACACGTCTTAAAGTATTGTGTGGTTTAAGAACGGATGAGCACCAGGCTGCAATGGATGGAAGACTTAGACAAACTTGTATTGATGGTATTGCTATCGATATTAGAGTATCAATAATGCCCCTGTACTATGGTGAGAATGCAATTTTAAGACTATTGGTGAATCATCAAAAGACCTTCTCTTTATCTTCGTTGGGATTCTGCAAAGATAATCAGGAGAAAATTTTGGTTGCCATGAAAAAGCCCTATGGAATGATTTTGGTAACCGGTCCAACAGGTAGCGGAAAAACCACGACTCTGTACACACTTCTGTCCCTACAAAACGCTACCGAGACTTCTATTGTTACCATCGAAGATCCGATTGAATACGCAATCAAAGACGTCAATCAAATACAGGTTAATCCTCGAACTGGACTAACGTTTGCACATGGATTGCGCAGTATCTTGAGGCAAGATCCGAATACCATAATGGTTGGAGAGATACGAGACGTAGAAACTGCCGGATTAGCAGTTAATATTGCGCTCACCGGACACATTGTAGTTTCAACTCTGCATACTAACGACGCGGCAACAACGTTGCCGCGTTTGCTTGATATGAAAATTGAGCCGTATTTAATTGCTTCAACAGTTAATATTGCAATTGGGCAACGTCTCGTTAGAAGACTTTGCTCTTTGTGCAAGAAGGAAAAGGCCTTGACTCCTATAGAGGTTAGTGAATTATTACGTTTAATACCAAAAAACGAAGTTCCTTCAATACTAAAAATATTCACTTCAGTAGGGTGTAAAGCGTGTAATCAGACTGGGTTTAGTGGTCGTATCGGAATTCACGAGGTTTTAGTTGTTACACCTAAAATTCGAACTGGAATACTGGAGCGTTTGTCGGCTGCAAAATTACGTGCGATAGCAATAGATGAAGGTATGACACCATTAATTACAGATGGGTTTAATAAAGTTTTTGCTGGAATAACTACCATAGAGGAAGTGTTAAAAATTAACTATGAATAAATATTTTCAATTCTGGGATACATTCGTATCATCTATTGTGAGAATGGATGAAAAAAATTACATGAAAATTTCATATTTTCACAATGGTACTTATGGATTGAGGATTTCAACTAAAGAGCAGATCATATTTTTGAAACGTTTTTCAATGATGCTAAGAGCACAAATGCCGATCGTTGATTGTCTACAAATGATCGCCAATGAAAATGCTTCAAAGAGTCTCAAGGTTATAACTTCTAGTCTGGCTGTAGATATGTCTTCCGGACAGTCTCTCGGTACAGCAATAATGAAATATAAAAAAATATTTGGTTTCTTTTGCATAAGTATCATAGGTGTCGGAGAGCGTACAGGTACATTGCCAGAAAGTTTAGAATACGTAGCTGTTGAGTTAAAAAAGAAGTATGAATTAAGAACGCAAATTTTAAGCGCATTGGTCTACCCGTTGATTGTTATAATTGCAACTATAGCGATCACTGTATTTCTGATCGTGTATATATTTCCTAAGATTGTACCTATTTTCTTAAGTGTAAAAACGTCACTGCCGTGGTCAACAAAGTTTCTTATAGTAGTTAGTGATTTTTTAATAAAATACGGGTGGTATGTACTCATTGCTAGTGTGGTGAGTGTGTTTATTATTACGCTCCTGCTACGAATTCCATTTTTTCTATACCATATTACAAATATTATTCTTCGCATTCCTATAGTTGGAGGTATGTGTCGTTTTTATAATTTGGCACAAAGTACACGCACATTAGGATTACTTCTTCAAAATGATATACCAATAACTACAGCGCTCGATATTACAGCAGTAAGTACAAACAACGTAGTATACAAGTTGGCACTTGAAAGTACTTGTATTGCCGTGGTAACTGGTAAGAAGCTTTCCTCAGAGCTCCAAAAAAATATCTTTCTTTTTCCACCACTTTTGATACAGATGATTCAAGCGGGAGAGAATACTGGTAACATGCCAACCACCCTGGCATATGTTTCAGAAGTGTATGAATCAGATATTCGTGACCGCACAAAAAATCTAACAATAATTGTAGAACCACTCCTCATGTTACTGATGGGTCTGGTTGTTGGTTTTATAGCTATTTCCATCATTACACCCATATATGGCATTACGCAGAACATTCATCAGTAATAAACTATCAACTCAGCTCGGCTTTTCTTTGTTTGAGGTCCTCATTGTTATGTCTATGGTGGCAGTAATTGCTTCAGCTACTATGTTGTTTTCATATAATTATTATGAAAATCAATTATTAACTACAGAAAAAGGTAACCTTATTCTTCTTTTGCAATCAGCTCGGGCAAATGCAATGCAAAATGTTGGAGAGCAAGATCATGGTGTGGCAATAGATCCGTCAGGTTATCAAGGTTACGTAGTGTTTGTGGGGAATAATTTTGATGATTCTGACGAATCTCTACATGTGTATGTGCCACGCGCTGAGAATTTTTCCTTTAGTGCCAATTATCCTGAAGTAATTATCTTCGAACAATTAAGTGGTGAATCAAATATTGATTCAGAGTTTGAATTAAACAGTACTCATTCAGGAGCTTCAACGACGGTAACAATTAATTATGAAGGGGCTATTTACTAAAAATATAATTGTTGGGTTTAGTACCATTGAGTTGTTAATTGCTTTTGCGTTATTGTCAGTCATTATGGTTGGGGCGGTGGGATCTATTATGTCAGCGCAGTATTGGTTTATTACTGCGCAAATCTCTAATGAAGCTATCAATAAAAGCAAAATAATCATAGGCAATATTCAAGCTGTCGGCACAGAAAATTTTCAACAAGTATCCACTATTACATCAGAAGTTTCCAAGGATGAGGGTTTACTAAGTGATAAAAGTTGTATTGATGGCGGTCAGTGTTATTTTGTAGACAAAACTGTTACTGATATTTCATCATGTGCAAAAGAGGTTACGGTGTCTGTTTCGTGGAAAATTTCTGAAAGATATCCCTCAAGCTCGGTGACCACTAGGTCTTACCTATCCAATAATAATGAAATTTTGTCTGCAGGAGGTGATTGTTTAGTAGAGGCATTACATAATGACTGGGGCGAAGTCTTGCCCCAACTTGGCGGTCAGATAATTTTACCACCACAGCAAATTACCGGAGTAGATGTGCTAGGAGAGTATATGTATGTAACAAGTATGCAATCTCCTTTTTTGCGTATCTTTAAGCTATCAGATAATCCTGATCATGCACCTGTTTTGGTGAGTTCAAGTAGTGTGCAGGGGATACGGATAAACGATATTGATGTCATTCGGGATTACTTAACTGGAAGAATGTATGCGTATCTTATGCAGCATAGTAGCACTAGTCAATTAATTGTATATGACGTCACCGACTCAACTAGTCCCGAGTTTCTGGCAGAATACCCCCTATTAAATGTTGCGAGTGCGGGATCATTTCCTCAAGGTTGGAGAGTGGTTGCATACGGCAATCAATTATTTGTAGTTACTCGAGAGACAACCGGTCCTGAGCTCCATATCTTTTCCATTATGGATCCTCGCTTGCCGTTAGAAATAACTACTGCTCCCATAAATTTAAATCGCACGGTTAATGACATGGTGATTAGGGATGAAATAGTTAACGGATTAAAAAGAAGATTTTTATATTTGGCAGCAAGTTCTGATTTGAAGGAGGTCGGTGTATATGACGTAACGGACACTGTCCCTGTCGAGATTGCAGCTATAAATCTAAATGGTAATGCAGATGCTGTATCCATATATCTGAACGGTTCAATTTTGTATGTGGGTCGAAGAAATAGTACTACACCAGAACTGTATGCATTCAATAGTCAAAAATTAATTGCAAATGAACTTCAAGTACTGGCAACTGGTGAGGTGGGAGGGGAGGTGCTAGCGTTAACTAGTACAGGAAGAGAGTTGGTTGTAGGTACTGGTAAAAATGGTTCTGAGTTTCAGATTTGGAACAATGATTTACAGACATGGAATTCGTTAGTAGTTAACGCTGGTCAGTTATCAAGTTTTAGTAGTCCCAGAATAGCTCCGCTCGGTATTGATATAGGCATGAATAATATGTTTGTGGTGAGTCAGTCTCAAACCCTAAGTGAAAATATTTCAGTTTTATATACACCATGAAAACATTAGGCTTTACACTACTTGAAACAATAATATACTGTGCACTTTTTAGTCTTTTGATGACAGGCGGATTAGTCACTACCTACGCCCTTATGAGTAGTAGTGCTGGAATTACTCAAAAGACAAATACAATTGCAGAATCAATTTTTATTAATCAGAAGTTTGCATGGGCAATAAGTGGGGCTGAAGAAATAATAAAAGTTGATGACAAAACCATTTATATCATTAGGCCTGACTTGGGTAAGAATAGTCCGCTTATATTTAATTTTTACGATGAACAATTGTACCTAAGTCGTAACACAAGCACTCCACAGGTAATTTCAGGAAATAGTTTTAAAATCAAAAATGAAATGATTGATATACGTAATACTGAAATTAAAATTACCTATACAATTAATAAAATTCCATTTATATTTTTTACTACTTTTTGATATGAAGTTACAAAATACAAATTTAAAAAATCAATCAGGGTTTGTGGCTCTCATGTCTACGATTGTTATAGGAGCGACGCTTTTAGTGATGACTATTCAAGCTGGTATATCAGGTTTTTACACAAGCTTTTTGGTATTAGGGAATGAAGCTAAAGAGCAGTCTCGTTTGCTTGCATTTGAGTGTGGTAATCGAAGTCTGGCATTAATTCTCAGTGTAAATAATTCTACAAACACCCCAACAGTTATAAACGAGATTGGTTCGTGTACAGTTTATGAAATCAAAAAAGAATCTCCGAGTAAAGAATACGTAACGGTACGTGTCCACGCTGAGGTGAGGGGTAGTGTGACTAATCTTGATTTGATATACAAAACAGGAAATATTCATTTAAATGAGACTACACTTTCCAATGTGATTGCACGGGAGATGTATTTTCAGCCTGTGCTTGATAGTGTCAAAGAGGTGTCGACAATGCCATAGTTGTACACATATGTCAAAATAGTTTTTTTAATTAGGAATATACTTAAGTCAGAGTGAGTGTTGATAGATCTTATTATGTTGTAAAGTTCATTCTTTAAGTATGACCACCTCAAACAAAAAAGTTAATACAAGTGTAGGGTTCACCTTAATGGAGTTGCTCGTTGTTATTGGTATCATTGCAATTTTGGCTTCAATTGTGGTGGTCGCGATTAATCCTTCTCGTCAATTTGCACAGTCCCGTAACACACAACGTGAAGCAAATGTCTCAACAATTTTAAATGCTATTGGACAAAACACTGTCGATAATAAAGGAGTGTTCACATGTGCTTCTGATTCCATCACCACTACCGAAACAAATATCGGTACTGGGAGTGGAAACATTGATCTCAGTTGCCTCGTACCGACATACATCCCAAGCGCTCTACCCTTTGACCCCGACGGAGGAAGTGATGCTGATACGCTTTATACGGTAGAGGTAGACGCGCTGGGTCGATTCACTGTCTGTGCTCCAAAACACGCCGAAGCGGCAATTGCCGGCAGTAGTGAGTATTGTTTGACGCGGTAAGGTAAGTTACTAAAAAACCACCTTCTAAGTGGTTTTTTACTTTTAAAAATTATGATAAGTTTTTTCGCTGCGCCGACTAATTTCTAGGATTTCAATCACTGAACGATTCGCCAAAAAGATAACTCTAATTGTTCCAACACGTACACGGAATACGTCAGTATGACCTGTAAGTTTTTTAATGTCCAATCCGTCAGTCTTTTTACTTTGGATTTTATGTAAAACTGATTGCAGGGCCAGTAGTTCTTTGGAGGAAAGTTTTTTAAGAAACTTTTGATTTTTGTCCATATTTTTTAATGGATTGGAGGAGGTCTTTTAACGGCATAGCAGCTCCAGTTTCTTTAACAAAATCCACAACGGTTTCCCAGTTCTCATCAGTCTCACTCTCTATTGGTGTTATGCGAAAAAGTGGGGTAGAACGTCTATAGATTGTTAGCGACTCACCTTTATTAACACGTTCAATATAGCTCTCCATATTTTCACGGAGTTCTTTCAAACCAATATTTTTTTGTGTCTTTATGCTCATATCTTAAGTTTAACTTAAGTTAAACTTTTGTCAATTGATACTGTTTATATTTCAACTACTGATGGTTTGTGGTATAAATTTGCTTAGAGAGTATGTTCAAACACAGGAGAGTTGCATATGTTCGATCGCACTATGGTTATCGGGTATTTGGCAACGGTAGATATTTCGCCAGAGGAAAAAGATGCTATTCGGATGCGGTTGGGAAGGTATGTACAGCCTGACGGCACCATTATGGCTGGTTGTTTGCAAGAAATTTTCTCTAATCATGAACAGCACGCTGATTTTATTGCTGCATGGGAGTCAAATCCGGGCAAGTTTCTCGATATGTCCAATGGATCAAGTAAATAGTACGTAATGAAACCCCACCGTTTTGGTTTCAAAATGGTGAGGTTTAGGTATTAAAAAGTCGGCATGTTGTCATGCCGACTTTATTTTTGTTTACACATGATCCGTCTGAGCTACGGGTACAGGGTCAAGGAGATGAGTAATCTGTTCAATCAGGTGATTGAGTTTCATCGCCTTACGCTTGTTACCGGTTGCTTGCTGCAGTGCCGTCATCACAATCGTTATGGTTGATTCAATTTCGACCATGGCTCCTTCTGATGCACGCTGGTTAGGCATGGCTACCAATTTAGCCGCGAGGTCTGCGGCCGGTTGCCACTGCAGGGTACCAATAGTGGGGGAGGTAATTGCGATGCTGGGTTTGTGATGATACCTGCCAGCATCGAGTGTAGCAGTCGGTGGCGTGCGCCGGGGCAACCGTCCGAGATTTTTAAGCCGGTGCGGAGCCTCGGGCTGATACCAGGGAGCGTGACAATCGAGATGAACATGCACGTTCCGCAGGGGATCGACGCCTTTTTTGGCACCGAGGCGTTCAACGTGGCGAAGGTACTTGGTCCCCGAGGGGATGAGACCTTCACAGTTGGCACAACGGTAGTTGTACCGGGCAGTGTAGGTTTTGAAGCTCCAGGTCGGGATGCCGTAGGTAACTTGTTTCATCTGAGTTCTCCTCTGAAAGATCGGTTCTGAACACAGTATGGGTCAATGTCTCAAATATGTAAATATGTTGACGAATTTCGACAATTTGTTATTCTAGTATTCACTGTATATGTCTACCAATAATATAAGTTCAGCTCTGCGCAGGTTGGATCTCAGTGATTTTCAACAAACGATTTATTTGTCGTTATTAACTGAAGGAAAAGCTCCTGCTCGAATACTGGCCGCCCGAACTGGAATGACGAGGCCGTCAGTCTACGATCAGCTAAAATCACTAATTGCACTTAACTTGGTAGTTGAGCTCGATATTGATGGCAAAGCAGAATTTGCCGCGGCGGATATTAAATATCTCGATGCACTGCTCGAGGATAAAATTGATCGACTCAATCAGAGTCGCGCATTTTTATCTGAGGCATTACCGAGTTTAGCTGATTCACTCCATACGGTTACCCCAAAGCTCCGTTTTTTTGAAGGTTCCGACGGAGTGAAGCAATTATTAAAAGACATCATGTGGCACGATACCACTACGCTCCAAGTTATTTGGCCTGAGCAAAAAATGAACCAGGTTTTTGATGAGTTGTTCTTGAAGTGGTTTGATGAGAGACGGCTAAAACGCCAGCTCACTATTGAGTCCGTGTGGGTTAGTAATGCTAAAAAAGTTTCCGATACATTGTTTACGTCCGGAGCGCATGACGCGAGACGGGTATTACAAAAAGAAAAAAATATCGCGATGGGTACTATCATATATGATAGTAAAGTAGCGTTTATCAGCAGTCACGCTGAAGCTTTTGGGTTTATTGTGGAGAGTAACGAGTTTGCACAAAGTGAGCGAGAAAAATTCGGTGCTTTGTGGCAACTAGCACAGTAAACTTTTTCCGTAGTGCTAGAAGGTACATTTTTTTATATCACCGGTTTCGTACCCAATGGTGAAAGCATTGAGACGATCTGCTGATGAACCATGGGTCCAGGATTCAGGGTGAACCTCACCTTGTGTTTTTTGCTGAATACTGTCGTCGCCGACGCTCTCAGCGGCGTTCATGGCTTCGGCGATTTCGTTTGGTTCAAAAATACCCTGATCACGAAGTGAGTGGGCCCATAAGCCAGCATAACAATCGGCCTGTAATTCAATTTCAACAGAGTCGCTGTTGGTCAGTCTCGTGCCATCAATTGTACCGAGAAGGTTTTGTACATGGTGTCCAACTTCGTGAGCAATCACGTAGGCTTCGGCCACGTCTCCGCCGGAAGCTCCTAGCTGGGTAGTTAATTCATCAAAAAAAGTTTCATCAAGATAAATCGTTAAGTCGGCAGGACAGTAGTGTGGTCCCGAAGCACTCGTGGCACCGCTGCATCCAGAATTCGTGCCACCACGGAACAAAACTAATGTTGGCTCAGTGTACGTGTTGCCTAATTCTAAGAACGTTTTGTTCCAGTAGTCGTTGGTGGAACCCAGCACGCTACTCACAAATTGTTCATAGGAATCGATGCCGGCAAATTGTGAAGTATCTTCATTTGTTGCCGGGGTGAGCACCTGCTCGATATCAATTTGGGTAAGTACATCAAGGGGGTTGCCACCCATTAAGTAGGTAGCACCCATTACGAGCAGTACTCCGGTTATACCAAAAGAAGCCAAACCATTGCGTAGTCCACGCCGGTCTTCGACATTACCTCGGCGGGTGATTTTATCCCAGTCGGCCATAGGTACAGTATACGCTACTTTTTAGTCTCGTACGGTGACCTTCATTCCTAAGTCGGCCCATTCGTATAATGTGCGCGCAATAGAGGGTTCGAGATTTACGCAGCCGTGAGAATATTTCGTTCCAAAACTGTCATGCCAATAGGCACCGTGAATTACGGCGCCACCTTCAGTAAAATATAAATTCCATGGTACACCAGGCAGGTCATAGTAATCATCTGAATTGATATTTGGTAACGGTCCCTGCATATAACGACTAGGAGTTTTTTTGAATACGGTAAAAACGCCGCGCGGAGTAGGTGTGCTATCGAGTCCGGTTGAGGTGGTGGCCACCATAAATATTTCATCACCATCATAGGCATACAGCATTTGATCAGAACGATCTACCAGGATTGATTTTGATGATGTGCCCGTGAGGGGGTGTGTATCAAGTGTCTTGGTGCCCGGGTCTTCTAACAGGGTGACGTATTCTGCGGCTACGTACCAGTCCCCGTTATGGCGTTCCGGGTAGCGTAACCATTCATCAAAAATAACTTTGTGCCAGGTTGATGTGCCGGTAGTGATAGTTTCTGAAACCTTTAAAACCATGCCGTTGCGAAGGGAGGCAACCACTGGAAAATTTGTTCCGGGGCCACTGCGGACACGGAGACATTCACCTCCAAAGTGCACTCCACAACTGTCAGTGACTTCAAGGTAGGTTGATGTATTTTCTGATTTTTTTGAGGGAATTAGGTTGACGAGTGGTTCAGGAACTACCGCATCCGCTATCTCAGCTACAACGTCTGATACTGTTTCTGTAAACGTGCGTTTTGTTTTTTCGGCTTTTGCTTCGGCCACATCTTTGGCTACTTGATTGGTAATTCCAAAAAAGAGGAGCGCGCACACAAAGATAAAACCAAAAAGAGCGATTAATTTTTTGGTCGGACGATACGGCATAATTACCCTAAGTATACGGTATCAGTTACTACCCAAGCAAACAAAAAACACCCGGACGGGGTGTTTTTTGAGATCCTGCCTAGAGTGTTAGCTACCAGCAGGTACTTCACCAGGGTCGTAGGTTTCAGTTGAGGCACCTTCGCCACGTTCGTTCGCATACAGATAGCGGTCAACGGCGATAGCTTGGCGGGCGCGCATCAGTGCGTAGATAGCGTCGCCAAATCGTGCCTCTGAAATGTATTCACCAGCTTCATCAACACGTGTTAAGGCTAGTGTTTGGGCACGGGAATTTTGCGCAACAGTTTTAATTTCTTCACCTACAATTGCAATTTGTTCACCGGTAAAGGCACTAATAGCGGTCGCATCTGAAGTGCTGGCAAAATTCTCCACTTCTCGTTTGAGGCTGTCTTGCCCGATATTTTGAATATCACTACTATAGTCTTTGATGGAATCAAATTCTACAAAGTCGTCAGTCAGTGTTTCAAAGGCTCGAGTAGTGTTAGTAATATAAGCAAGTGCCAGTATTTTTTCTTGGGGACTGAGTGAGTTGGTGTTTTCAATCATCCATACACTGTCTCCGGTATGTTGTTGAGTGAGACTGGCGATCCGGTCAAGCGTTTCGGGACTCGAGGTGCTTTGATCGTAATAGAGCACCAGTAACTCGGCTACACGGTTTTCGAGTAGGGCTGTAGAGTATTCAAGTTTACTACTGTCAGAGAGTTTAGTGGCACGAATGACTTTTTCTACCACAGATGTTTTAAAGCCGTAGAGTTTTTGATCAGGAGTACTGTCGTTAGCAATAAGTGCAAGAGAAATAAACGCCACCAGAGCGATTGCAACAATTCCAATAATGGTGATGATTATGACGTTCTTCTTTGGTTGAAAGGAAAAAGGCTGTAATTTTGATTGATCGTGGACTGTTTTTTGAGGTTCGTTTGATGTTGGTGGCATATAAGTTAAATTTACCCTCATAAGGGCTACGTAACTGAAGCCGTTCAAAAGTTATATATCTTACTGAAATTTTGTGGCGTAATTTTAAATGGTATACTAATCCTCTATGTTCAAAATAATTTGTGTTAGTTTTCTGATTGGTTGCGGATTCTTTGCAGTCAATATTAATACCACCAACGCAGCTACCTCATCAGCGAGCACCACTACAGAATTAAAAGATCCAGCCACAATAGAAAAACGCGTGCGCGAATATTTTGCTGATGCGCCCGTGATGATTGAGATTGCTCGGTGTGAATCAAAGTTTCGACAGTTTACTGATGCTGGTAATGTCTTGCGCGGTGGAGGCAGTACAGGTATGGTAGGTATTTTTCAATTTTACGAATTGATTCATAAAGCACCGGCGCTTGCACTTGGGTTTGATATTGAAACTGTAGAAGGGAATATTGGATATGCACGACATGTGTTTACACAAGAAGGGACGCGACCGTGGGCCTCGTGCGTTCCTGATGTGATTCCGGTTGCAAAAGTGATGACGCAAGCGGACAAGGAGCTGCAGATCAAATTGTTGACGAAAGTGGTGGAGTTGCTGACCGAGCTACTCAAGATGGAGTTGGCGAAGCGGTAAGTAAAAAAACACCAGACAAGAGTCTGGTGTTTTTTAGTTGTAAAAATTATTTCAATTTTGATCGTCGCAAGAACGCGGGCACTGTCCCTTACAGGGGCGGTCCACTCGCTCGCCCTTTTGTTTCGTAGGAAACTCACAAAAGTGCTGGGCGAGTCCGCAGTACCTGCCAGCCGAAGTAAACTTAATTACTTAATTACTTAAGTTTGCTTCGTCTGAGAAAGGCAGGTACTGCGCCCCAGTCGTCTTCTTCTTCGTCAATCACATCAACTGGTTTTGGGTCGCGTCTTGGGAGTTCGGGTTTTGGTTCCATGGTCTCTACTTTTGGTGCTGGAGCTACGGTAGGTTCTTCTGCTACTTCGGCACGACGTGGGCCGCCGATAGAATTAAAGATTCGACCCCGTGATTCGGGCACAGCTCGTTCTTCCTCGACGATGTGTTCCGGTTGTGCGATTGGTGCACGGCGTGAGATAGCGGTGTTATGTGAACCGTGTTCTTCAGGGAAGCCGGTCGCGATTACTGTTACCTTGATTTCATTCTTCTTGAGCTTCTCATCTTTGATTGCTCCGAAGATGACACGGGCTTGTGGGTCAATTGATTCTGTAATTACTCGAGCGGCGTCTTGGATTTCGAGCATTCCTAAGTCATCACCACCGGCAATGGCAAATAGTACGCCCTTGGCACCGGTGATAGATACTTCAAGAAGAGGTGAGTTAATCGCTGCTTGAGCGGCTTCTTCGGCGCGCTTTTCACCAGTTGATACACCTACACCCATCAAAGCTGAACCGGCGTTTTCCATGACTGAACGGATGTCCGCGAAGTCGACGTTGATGATACCTGGCATCGTGATGAGGTCTGAGATACCTTCAACCGCTTGTTTCAAAACGTTGTCACATTGTTGGAAGGCGTTTTGCACTGTTGTTTCTTTATCAACGATAGCAAGGAGGCGGTCGTTCGGGATGATAATAAGAGCGTCTACTTCTTTTTTAAGTTCTTCGATACCTTGGAGTGCGAGACGCATTCGTTCTTGTCCTTCAAAAAGAAATGGCTTGGTGACGACGCCAACTGTTAGAGCTCCACTGTCGCGAGCAATTTTTGCAATCACGGGTGCAGCACCAGTTCCGGTACCACCTCCCATACCACAGGTGATGAAGATCATGTCTGAACCTTTGATAGCGTTGTTGATTTCTTCGCGAGTTTCTTCGGCGGCACGTCGTCCCATGTCGGGATTACCACCAGCACCAAGACCACGGGTTAAGTTTTTACCAATGTGAATTTTCTTTTTAGCGAGGGAGTGATGGAGGTCCTGCGCATCACTGTTGATGGCGATGAACTCTACACCTTTTACCTTTGCACCTACCATGTAGTTCACGGCATTGTTACCTGAACCTCCGGCACCAACTACACGAATTCGTGCAAATGATTCTACGTCTGATTTTATTTGTTCCATATAAAAAATGTTAATTACCTCCGTCAGTTAGGGTCACCAAACTGATACGTAGGTGTATCATACAGGTAATAAAAAATCCTGTCACTATATTGACGAACGTGACAAGTGTGTCTTTGACATCCTATGATTTATGTTAGTTTATAAAATAATTTTAGCTTTGAATTATGTTTATTTATCAATCAATTTTTGCATGTAAATCAAATGTTAGTGCTCTCAGAAGTGAGTGCGATACAAGGCGTGCAAGGAAAATTTTGCGAGCCGTACACCTGTACGGTGAGGGAAATTTTACCGCAGCACAACGCAGTAGCGTGCCGCTTATGAGGGCACTAAGGTAGGAATTGGGAGAGCCAGTCTAGGACAGTCCTCTTAGTCGCTTTGGCAATTCCAATTGCGGTTGACTCTTCACCGTCACTGGCGCCTATCATACAGAGCCCGTAGGCAACGGCCCAGGAGGCGTCGCGGACTTTGGTATTTTTTCCAACTTCGAGGGTGGCAATCCGGGCCGGGAGATTGAGGGTGGTCCGAGCGAGGTCCTGGATACCGAGGGTGGTTGACCCGCCACCAGTCAAGATGATGCCAGCAGGCAGGAGTCCGTCTTTTTTAATTTTCTTGAGATGGAGGTCGATCAGTTCAAAGATGTCGGATAATCGGGCATTGATGATTTCCTCAAGTTTTTTCTTAGGGAAGGTGGTGCCGGTGATGCCGCCTCGTTTAATTTTCTCGGCTTCTTCGAGGGTGATTTTGAGACCCAGGGCGATGTCGTTCGTGATATCATTGGCGCCAATCGGAAAGACCTTGAGCGAGATCGGAGTGAGGTCTTCGAATACTACAATCGAAACTGTTTCAGCGCCGATGTTGGCCATGATGCAGCCGGCACGTCGTTGGGTTTTAGACAGGATAACAAAACTGGCAGCAAGTGGTGAGGCCATCACATCCTCGACGTACACACCCGTTCGTTCAACTGCCCCAATCAAGTCATTAAGGTGCTGTTCAAAGGTAGTGATGAAGAGGGTATCGACTTCTAGTTTGGTACCTTTCATTCCTTGCGGTTTGCCTAAGACTTCTTCGCCGTCGATACGGAATCGTAGGGGGATTTCATGAATTACTTTTCGGTTCGGAATATGGTCAGCAATTCGTTCAGCACTGTCGGCTACGGCTTTTTCGATATCGATGTTGGTGATTTCTGAATCAGCGCGGGAGGTGATGATTTCTCCGGTCGACACCATTTCATCAAGACCAATACTCCCAATCGAGAGGTAGGCTTTTTTCACACTCACTCCGGCTGCCTTTTCGGCTTGAGCTACTGCACTACGAATACTGCGAACTACGTCCGCTTCATTAATAATGTATCCATTACGCAGGCCACGGCTCTCAGCAAAACCGGTACCGATAATTTGGGGGAGGATACGTTCATCACGGGATTTTGGTACGCGTACAATCGCTACCTTGACCTGGTAGGTGCCGACGTCTATTCCGGTAATGATGTGTTCAGACATAGTTTAGTGAGGGAATTATACAATAGAATATTTAACCATGTACCGCTTTTCCAGTTTTTCCATCGCTAGGGCTTCAGGCTCTGTATGGTGGTCGTGTCCTTTGAGGTGTAACAGGCCGTGTACGAATAAAAAGGCGATGTAGCCATCAACTGATAGATTGTATGCTTTGTGCTCCTTACGAGCGATTTCTGGGCAAATGACGATTTCTCCGGTAGTTGTATCAAGTGGGAAGGAGAGGACGTTGGGAGTATAGGTTTTTTTACGGTATTCCTGGTTTAATTTCTGGGCCCGGGTTGGTCCAACAAATGAGAGGGAGAGAGAATATTTTTTGCCCAAAATATCATTTTTAACTGTCTCGTACGGAAAATGCGGAATGGTTTTAACTTTTTGAGTGATAGAGAAAGGTGGCATAGTATGTGTATGTATCAGTTAAGTCATTATGCCACGATTAGGTTTATAAAATAACCCCTGCTCGTGTGGAGCAAGGCTATGTGATGAAAAAATATGCCGCCACCCCGATATGTTGGGGAGGCGGCAATGTTATCTAGCAGGGTCTCCTAACGCGTCAACTGATCATGTAGGTGATTTGCTCGTACGTCGCTAGTGTCAGTGTGGTTTGATCTGCTGTTTGAGTTTCAAAACCAATTCCCGCTGATGTCCATCTGGCGTTCATAGACAGGCAGATCACGGTATTTCCTCTGCCAAGTTATCGAATCAACACGACGGAATTGATACCACTCGAGCCAAACTTTCGTGATCTCGATACCCTGGTCAGTCAGCGACTCGCTGACGATTTCTTGGAAAAGAGCAAATCTCCACTTCCACCCGTCTGTCAGTTTTGTTTTTTGATTAAAAAGCATCGGAAGCTCTCCGTTAATTTTGTTATGTATCTAATCAATACTATAATATTAAAAATTATTATTGTCAAGTTGTGATAATTTATTACAACAACAAAAGCGCCTTCTAAGCGCCTTTGTTGTTGTATTTTTTTGATTATCGGCGGCCTGGAGTTCGTTCCTGAACTTTGCCGAGTTTAAGCATCTTCTCGTAGGTTACTTTCTTGGCTAGTTTCTTCAACTTTGCGAAGCGTTGGACGTTGTCACTTTTGACACGAGTCCGGTAGCGACCGTCACGAACTTTACGAATAATACCTGCGCCTTGAACACGCTTCTGGAAGCGGCGAATCACGTTCGCACTGCTTTCGTTATTGTTTTTTACAACTTCTACGTTTATTGCCATATGTGGGCACGATAGTAGCATTTTAGCTTGATTATTGCAAGGAAAACGACCATTTATGCCGACAGTTGACCGGGCAGAGTATTTAGTAGATAGTAATTGACGGTAACACTGCTCATTTAACCTCAAACGAAAGGAGACTGTCATAATGGAAACGGCATCAGCTGTTGGCGACGGTAAGCTTGATAACGATGAACTAGGAATCCTGTTTCGTCGAATAACAGAAATTGCCAGACGGATTGACGCTGGATCAATCAGCAAGAAGTCGGTACTTGAGGCATTGCAGGCAATTGTTGAGGGGAGGGCGGAAAAGATGCTGTCTCCCTGCAACAAGCCACACCGCTCGGTTCATGTAAAATTTGTACCGCCAGCTGATGAAGAGAGAAAAAAGTCTCTGGCACCTGTGGCGATGAGACTGCCTGTTTATGCAAACAAACTGGGTTTGTATGACAGACTGCGTGAGCAGTATCCCAGTGGACATTACCCAGAGAAACATCCCGAAGATATCATGGCTCTAATGTGGGAGGCCAAGAACATTCCTGACCCTATGATCAATTACGGTAGAGTGCCGGTTCAAACAATTTTGGATGAACCTGATCCTTCTGTGCACGACCGAATGGTCATGGCGTCGACGCTGCAGTGGCTGGGCACAACTGATGGACGAGACTTCTTAGTGCATTTTGTGTTAGCGGCAGACTTGTCTGTTTAAGGTGAGCGCACAACAAAAGGCTGTCGAGCGATTCGACAGCCTTTTTATTTTTTTACGCCGCCACTGTTCCTCGTTTCAATTTTTTGACCAATTGGTCATGAGGAATTGGTTCTTGTTTGCGGGCTTCCATATCGCGGAGAATAACGGTACCATCCACAAATTCTTTTTGACCGATAATGACTACGTGCTTTACCCCGCGAGCTTCGGCATCACGGAGCTGAGCCGAGAGTGAGTCGTTGGCGAGGTCTTGGTATACCGATACACCGGCTTTGCGTAATTCATCAATAATCATGAGGCTACGAATTTTTGGACCAAACCCGAGCTGAATGATAGATACTGTTGGGGTATCGAGTTTAAATCGCGGTGTTCGAGCCGGGGCAGGACGCTCACGCAAAATGGCGACGGCACCGGTAGCTGAGGTCTTCTTTTTGGTTTTTCGTTCCACAAAAGCGTCAAACCGTCCACCACGAATATGAAGAGGGTTGTCGAGGCCACTTTCTAATTTTGGTAAATCAATTGCAAATAGTGCATCCGAGTAATATTCATGATGGCCGAGCATTTTGGAATCAATTTCGTACGGCGTATCACTCATATCAAGGTACTCGATGATATCGCGGAAGTGTTTTCGACTCTGGTCACTCAAATATTCGAGTGGGTTCGGACTTTTGTATGCTAAATCGTGCTCGAGGGTAACGAGGTCTTGTAGTGCCAAGAGTGAATGTTGCTTCATCAGCTCGCGTGATGATTCGGGCATCAGATCAAGACGCTTCCGCAGGAAGTTGGTTAGCTCACGTCCGTAGCGAGTAATGGAATCACTGTCACCAAGAGAGTTAATGCGAACGGTATGTTCGTTGTATCCGAGTTCATTAGCTAGGGCGCGACTCGTTTGAATTAAAATTGCCTCCGCGATACTTTTTTGGACATTAAAAATATGAAACGCTACTGCAGTTTCGTTTGAATTTGGTTGTGATTCAATTGAGTATAGTAATACAGGTCCTGGAAAGGCATGGAGACGTTCATCGCAATAGCGAGCAAGTCCACCAGTTAACAATCCCGAGACAGCATCAAGGTGACGGTCGTCGTCACTAATAGTATGAGGGAGCGAGGTGGCGCAATTTTTGCAGGCCGGATCTTTACTTAAACTTTCCACCGTTTTAAATCCAAAATGTTCCGCAGTGTGAGCAGCGATGCGGAGGAACTCGGTTGGGCTGGTTTCTGTACGCATACAAATATAATGGTTATGGTGTGTTAGTAATGACTGTTTCTGAGACTGCGCCCGGCAGGTAGTCCATTTGGCTCGGTGGGAAAAGACGTACAAATGCTCGGCCGACAATCCGTTCTTCTTGGAGGACTCCCCAGAAACGAGAATCTGAACTTTGGTCACGGTTATCGCCCATTACAAAGTATTCACGTTCACCGAGGACTTCGGTTAGATCAGCACCGTTCTCCATACTTTTAATGTATGGTTCATCTAAAATAAAGCCGTTAGGGTATTGTGGGTTACTAATGCGCACGGTACTTCCTTCAATTGTGATAGTTTCTCCGGGGAGTGCTATCACTCGTTTGATAAAAAACTTTGACGGGTCCTTAGGGTACCGGAATACGACTACTTCTCCGCGTTTTGGTGCGTGTATTTCGTATGATAGTTGATCAACGATGAGATATTCGCCGGTATGGAAGGTATTTTCCATTGATGCACCAGAAACAATAAATGGCTGGGCAATAAACGTACGAATTGGTATAACGATAATGAGTGCAATCAGTGAGAAGCGGACAATATCAAGAAAAGCATTTTCTTTTTTCGGTTCAACCGGAGTTGTGTGCTCTGCAGCAGGAATCACATGGAGAGCCTCAGTAGAATTTTTTCGAAAAGAGAACAGAGACATAGTGAAAGTACGAGCATTATACGCGAGAAAAAAGTGCGATGCAAACTTTATGAAAATATGTTCGAGATGATTATTTAAATTTTAAAAATGTTTTTTAAAATGTTGTTTTTATCAAAGCAGACATCACGAATTTTAGGTGCACTAGTTGTGTGATTTACAAAATCTGCATGTTGGAGGCGTGCGTATACTGGTATACAATTACTAGCATGTACTATCTCGTAGGTTTGGGTAACACAGGTGAGGAATATGCAACAACTCGTCATAATGTCGGGTGGTTGGTATTGGATAATTTGTGCGAACGACATCATATTTCTCCGGCAGTATTGCAAAATAGTGTTAGCGGCCGAGTATCAGTTGGTAAAATTGCCGGCGTGTCGGTCAGCGTGCTGTATCCCGAAACAATGATGAATAATTCAGGGGCGGCAGTGCGAAAATTTGTGCCAGATGGTGAGGGGAAGCGACTGGTGGTTTTATATGATGATATTGATTTGCCGTTAGGTGTGGTACGGGTGTCGTTTGGCCGGGGGAACGGTGGTCATAATGGCATTAAATCAATTATAGATAAACTGGGTACTCGTGATTTTGTACGTGTGCGCATCGGAATTGGTAAAGTAAGTATCTGGCCGTGGCAGAAGGGACAACTCATTAGGCCACAAGCGGACAAGTTACCTAAATTTGTCTTAGGAAAGTTTAGTAAACATGAACTTCAAGAAGTAGAGAAAGTGACTGAGTCAGTGAATGAAATTGTTACCGTCATTGTCCAATATGGGCATATCACCGCCATGAATAGATATAATTAAGCAACGTTATGGTTTTAATATATTTGTCACTCGTCGTTAATATTTTGGTCGCAGGTTTTTGGGGAAGTGTCTTGTTTCGAAACTTTTTGCCGAATTTTTCTCAGCCGTTTGGAACCGATACCGCGGCTTTGCGAATACTGTCTTGTCTATATCTAGCTATAGCTGTCGTCAGTATAGTTGCGCTCATCTATCAGCCATTACTGTTACCAATTATAACTATTTTATTTCCCCTCCAAATCATCTATAAACTGCTGTCAGTTGTTGCTGTCCAAAATTTTAAAAACCCAATTGTGATTTCAAACGTTTTGATCGCAATACTCCATATGATGAGTCTGTACATGGTTTTGTAAACGAAAAAATTTAACCGCCACCCCGATAGATTGGGGAGGCGGTTGTATGAGGTTAGTTTTTTTCGGCAAACAACGTGCCGACGACGGCTGCGAGTAAGCTCATCCCTGCTATCACCAGCAGATGAGTCGGTGGCATTATTCCCATGCGGGCGTACTCCACAAATGTGGGTATTGCCACCCCGATCAGTATGCCGCTGCCGAACACCGTCCACGTCGATAATTTCATCGATCACTCCATTTTTGAACGTTTTCTACGTCTAAAATAATAGCATAAAATATTTGAAAAGTCAATTATTTCTAGTTGGTAATACAAAACAAGCACCAATAATTGGCGCTTGTTTTGAAATTAATATTGCTAGTGCTTACGCAGCAGCTTGAGCGTCTTTGTATGAGAGGGTCATACGTTGTTCTGTTGGTTCAAACAGGGCAATCTTGAATTGGTAGACGTTTCCAAGTGAAAGGGTTGCTTTCATCTTTTCTTCGGTTTCAAATTCTGAAATGTGTACGAGTCCAGCCACACCTTCTTGGATTGAAGCCAAGGCGCCATGTTTGTTGTATTTAATAACAACACCTGGCACTACTTGATCCTTCTTGAATTTAGCAGCAGCTTCGGTCCATGGGTTTTCACGGAGTTGTTTGATTGAGAGTGAAATCTTGTCGTCTTTAACTTCGATTACCTTCACTTTTACCTTGTCGCCAACTTTGTAGAGGGCGCGCGTGTCATCAACCAAGCCCCAATCAAGCTCAGAAATGTGTACGAGTCCTTCGAGACCTTGTTCAATTTTAACAAAGATTCCGAAATCAACCGCACCAGTAACTTCACCGTTTAGAACATCACCCACTTCGTACTTACCAACTTTGACTTCTTTTTCTTCTTTTTCTTGTGGTCCCTTTTCTGAGAAGATAAGCTTGTGTTCTTTTTGATCAGCAGTGATCATTACGACACTCAAGTGCTTACCAACGAGTGAGTTAAGTGCAGAGAGAATCTTGTCTTTATCGCCATTATCAACGCGTGGGTAGTTGTCAGCGCCAAGTTGTGACGCAGGGAGGAATCCTTGGATACCTTGCCATTCGATGATAAGTCCACCTTTGTTGGCTTCTTTAACTTCGAGTGATAATACAGTACCTTTTTTAACCGCTTCATCAGCATCAGCCCAAATAAGTGCTTGACGCGCTTCTTTGAGTGATAGTTCGATGTATCCGTCTTCATTAGTGACATCTACTACCTTGGCTGCAATCGTGTCGCCGACACTTACTTTTCGCAAGATGTCACGAGCATTGAGGTATTCACGACCAAAAATGAGACCTGTCCCAAATGGTGGCAAATCTACGTACACGCGAGCGCGTCCGATAGCTGATACGGTTCCTTCTACTAATGTTCCTTCCTTTGGTGCGTCTGGGATGTTTGCAGCCAAAGCTGTCATTACTCCAGATACTACAGTTTCTTCAGACATATTACTTATATATGTGTTTATTCCGACGACACGCGTCTGCATTGCCATATCTCGTGGCCGTAAGCATCAATGCAGGGTTAACGTGTGCCGCTAGGAAACTAATAATCTTCTTAACGAAGTGGCGCAATAATAGTATAGAAATAGTAAATTGTCCAGAAAAAAGCCAGCACGTGAAGCGCTGGCCAGATGGGGTGTGGGCTGAGGAATGTTCATTCCTCAGGTGAGTGTACTTCAAGACCGAGCGCGCGGGCGGTGTGAGGGTGGTCACGCAGCCAGCGTTTGGTATTGAACAACAAGAGCAAAAGATCAAACATGGATTGTTCCTCCTTCTGCCTAATAAAACTATATAGGTTGGAAAAAAGTTATGATATAAAAATAAACCGGTGACCGTAGGCAATGGTCACCGGCATTTTTGTTCAGGCAAAGAGATTGAGCTTTTCCAGATTGAGGATGTTTTCTCCGATATAGAGAGATTTTCCATCATTGTGTGCCGCATGCAATAAGATGTACATCCGTACAGCTTCTGCCAGATGATCTTCTGCGGTCTTCACCTTCGGATTAGCCGAAGTCATGGTGGGGAGTCTATCAAGTAGTGAACGAGGAATTTTAACTCGGCAGTCAACCAGACTATTATCCATGTCAGCTCCTTTTGGTTACAAGCAAACCTCAGCATACTTAATTTATGAAGGTTTGCAACTAAGTCATTTACTATTCCATATTCTATTTCCTCTCTTCAATTTTCTATTTCTCACTCCATCTTGTATACTACTGTCACTATGATTATCACACACCACGGCGGCCAGAGTTTCAAAGTTTCTTTTGGGAACACTACCTTGGCTTTTGATCCAGTTAGCAAACAATCAAAACTTGATTCAACCAAATTTGGTTCAGATGTGGCTTTTATTTCAATGAACCATCCTGATTTTAATGGCGCAGACCAAGTGGCTCACAGTAGCAAGCAACCGTTTGTTGTTGCTGGTCCCGGAGAATATGAAATTGGTGATGTGGTAGCGCGCGGCTATGGGCTAAAAACAACCTACGATAAAGTTGAACGATACAACACCATTTACCAAGTCAAACTCGAAGATATGAACATGGTGTTCCTAGGAGCCATTAGTTCACCTGACATTGATCCTAAAATCCTCGGTGAATTTGGTGATGTGGATATTTTATTTGTGCCGGTAGGGGGTGGTGATGTACTTGAAGTGCCACAAGCAGCAAAGTTAGCACTGAAACTCGAAGCAAAACTGATTATTCCAATGCATTTTGATAAGACGTCACTCACGGCGTTCTTAAAAGAGATGGGAACGAGTGTAGATATGGTAGAAAAACTGACTCTAAAGAAAAAAGATGTCTACGAAATGGAGGGAGAAGTGGCAGTGCTCAAGGTGGTCTAGAATATTGGGCAGGAGCAAGGTTTACAGATGTAAAAGAATAAACAGGTCAGTAAGAAGGCGCTCAAAAAATATGTTATTTAAAATTCTCGACAACATTCGCCAAAAGCCAAAACACATACGCGACCAATATGCTCTGGGGATTGCTATTATGTGTACACTGATGATTGGCGGGGTCTGGTCACTGTCGCTGCCAGCGCGATTTGGCGGTGATTCACAGGTGGCAGCATTAGCGAGTACAACCAACGCTGTGCCATTTGCCAATTTTTTTACCCAATTGAAAAACCAGTTTTCGGGGTTTTCTGAAGCAATTGATGAGCTACCTAAAGCCACCACAACACAAGATAGCATTGCATCTACTACCCAGGCCGCCCTTGAGTTGCAATTATCTGATGAAAATAAACAGCAAATTATTGCTAGTTCGACTGAGACTCGGATTGAGTTTGGGACCGGTGCCACTACTAGTTCTGCCTTTGAAAATAGTGGTAAACCGGTTTTAGTAGCCACAACCTCAGATGTGACGGAACCTGCCCGCTAACAGCATCTGTGCTATACTAGTCGCATATTTTCTTATCAATAGTTTGTAATTTCTGTTATGCCGAAGAAGACCATTGCCCCCGAAGAAGCTGTCCCAATGCCAGAACGTGGTATTGTCGCCCAAAGTATCACGGGCGAAATGGAAACCTCCTATCTTGACTATGCGATGTCCGTAATTACCTCACGGGCGTTGCCGGATATTCGTGATGGACTCAAACCAGTACACCGTCGTATTTTGTATTCGATGCGTCTTAATGGTCTTAACGCCAGTGGTAAATTCAAAAAATCAGCGACCGTAGTAGGAGATGTGCTCGGTAACTTCCACCCCCACGGTGACGCCGCGGTGTATGAATCGATGGTAAAGTTGGTACAACCATTTGCTACTCGATACCCACTCGTGCTCGGGCAAGGTAACTTTGGTTCTATCGACGGTGACTCGGCTGCGGCCTACCGGTATACCGAAGCAAAAATGTCGCGCCTCGCCGAAGAAATGTTACGTGATCTTGAAAAAGACACAGTTGACTGGCGTCCAAACTTTGATGGTACCAAACAGGAACCAATTGTGCTGCCAGCGGCTGTACCTAACCTTCTCCTCATGGGAACATTAGGTATTGCGGTGGGGATGGCAACCAATATTCCGCCACACAACCTGCGTGAAATTGCCCTGGCGGTTGAGTATTTGATTGATAATCCTGATGCCACGACTGATGATTTGCTCAAGTTCGTCAAAGGTCCTGATTTCCCATTAGGAGCCGTTGCTTTTAACCAAAAGGATATTGCTCATGCCTACACCCACGGTCGTGGCGGAGTGGTAGTTCGTGGTGAAGCTGAAATTGTCGAAGACAAAAAGGGTGCGTTTGCGATCATCATTACTTCAATTCCGTTCCGGGTGAACAAAGCCGACATGCAGGAAAAGATCGCTGATTTAGTACGTGAAAAGAAAATTGAAGGTATCAAAGAAATGCGTGATGAATCAACTAATGATATCCGCGTGGTGATTGAACTCAAATCAGGAGCGCAACCACAAACTGTTTTAAATAAACTATACAAACACACCCAGCTCGAAGATACCTTCCACTACAACATGGTGGCGTTGGTTGATGGTATCCCACAAACAGTCTCGCTCAAATTAATCCTCGAAGAGTACGTTAAACACCGAGCAGAAGTGGTCCGTCGCCGTACGCAATATGACTTAATCAAGGCACAAGATCGTGAACATATATTGTTAGGTCTTAAAAAAGCGCTCGATCACATTGATGCGATTATTAAATTAATTCGCGCCAGTAAGGATGTACCAACAGCGCACGCCGCTTTGATGAAAGAATTTAAATTCTCCGCCATTCAAGCCCAAGCGATTTTGGATATGCGTCTGCAGAAGCTTGCCGGCCTAGAACGCAAGAAAATTGAGGAAGAATTGGCTGAGGTGCAAAAACTCATCAAGGCACTTGAAGCGATTTTAAAGAGTAAGGCAAAAATGCTGGGTCTTGTTAAGACAGAGCTGCTTGAAATCGCCGAGAAATACGGTGATGACAGACGTACAAAAATTGTTAAAGGTGGTGTCAAAATGATGAGTCAAGAAGACCTTATTCCTGATGATGAAAGTGTGCTCGTATTAACTGCCGGCGGCTATGTAAAGCGCACCAATCCTGATGAATACCGCACCCAAAAACGAGGCGGTGTAGGTGTAATTGATCTTAACACCAAAGAAGAAGACGTGGTGACCAGCCTCATTACGACTTCAGCGCACTCTGATCTCCTATTCTTTACCGATAAAGGTAAGGTGTACCAGAGTAAAATGTTTGAAATCCCTGAAGGACGCCGAGCGACCAAGGGCAAATCAATTATGAACTTCCTCTCCATGAGTGCTGAAGAACGAGTAACGTCGGTGCTGGCTGTTCGTAAAGAAGAGTGGGAGGGTGAGTGGAGTCTCATGATGGTGACAAAAAATGGTGTTGCCAAGAAATCAGACGCCGGCGCGTTCAAGGATGTTCGTCGCAGCGGTTTGATTGCGATTACCTTACGTGACGATGACTCACTGATTGCGGCTCGATTTGTTGGTAAGGGTGATGAGTTGTCACTCGTGACCTATAAGGGGCAAGCCATTCGCTTCAAAGAAAGTGACGTCCGTGAAATGGGTCGTATTGCAACCGGTGTGGCCGCGATGAAGCTTGGTAAGGGCGACAACATTGTCTCGGCTGATGTCATCAAGAAAGGTTCTAAAGATATGGAAATCTTGATTGTTACTGAACACGGCTACGGCAAAACAACTCCAATCAAAGAATACAAAGTCCAAAAGCGTGGTGGATCAGGTATTAAAACCGCCAAAGTAACTGACAAAACCGGCACTATTGTAGGCGGTACAGTTGTAGGCGGTGAGCAACGTACCGAAGGCGAGCTCGTAATCATGAGTAAGAAGGGGCAGGTGATTAAATTGCCACTCAAAGACGTGCCGACACTCGGTCGTCAGACTCAGGGGGTACGGGTGATGAAGATGCGGGCGGGGGATAGTATCGCATCCATCGTCTTCGTAGAAGCACAAAGCTAAAAAACAGTATCTACTTTGTTGCGCTGCGGTAAAATGTCACTCACCGTATAAAAATACGGCTCGCAACATTTTCCTTGCGCGTCGCGTAGCTACAAGATTTTAAGCATTGTGCTTAAACTCTAAAATCAAATAGTCAATATTTAAAGCCTAGTATCTGACTAATTTTATGAAACAAGCAACTTCTCTTGCTAGCTGATAGAAATTGGTAACTAATTATAAAATCTTAACAAAAACAGCACCCTTTGGGTGCTGTTTTTAGTGTGATTTGCACACCTTGACACTCGGGGGCGGGACTGGTCGCGCTATACTATTGGTATATGACATACGCTACCCAGAATCGGTTTGCAGCGCCGGAGTTAATCCTTAGTCACTTTCATGTTCGGGATGGAGATTTGGTAGGAGATTTTGGGGCCGGTGCTGGTACGTTTTTACCAGGACTCTCAAAAAAAGTGGGCGAGCGCGGTCGCGTGTTTGCCTGTGAGATTCAGCGCGGACTAGTTGATAAAATTGGCACATTGATTAATGAACAACATCTGCGCAATGTTGATCCGCTGTGGTGTGACCTTGAGGTTGAGAATGGTATTAAAATTTCCGATGGGCTACTCGATGTAGCTATCATCGTTAATACTCTGTACCAAATTGAGCAACGTGAACAAGCTATCGCGGAAAAGCGCCGCACGATGCGCCAGGGTGGTGTGGTCTATGTGGTTGATTGGTCCGACTCGTTTGGTGGTATTGGTCCACACCCTGACTGTGTGATTTGTAAACAAATGGCGATTGATCTCTTTGAAGCTGCCGGGTTTATTCTCGAACGAGAATATCCAGCTGGTGAACATCATTACGGTTTAGCATTTCGAGTTCTATGATGAAGTTGCGTCCATTTGAATTAGTGTTGGTGACTATCTTTGGGCTGCTTGCGCTGGTTGCTTTAGCGATGATTTCAACCTATAAACCGCCGGTTGATGAAACCACCCAAGCATTAGGTGATTCTGTTGTCATTTGGGGCACCGTGCCAAATGAGACCTTTCAGCAGGTCCTCATTCCCTTAAAAGAACAAATTGAAGCCTATCGCGCCGTTTCGTATGTTGAAAAAGATGCTCGATCATTTGATAGTGAACTACTCAATGCCCTCGCCGAAAATCGTGGCCCAGACATTATTTTTATTCCACACGAAAAACTATTAGAGAACAGAAGTAAGATTCAGCCAGTTTCTTATGAGAGTTTTCCACTTCGTGACTTTCAAAATCTCTACATCGATGGAGCAGAAATATTTGCGTTGCGTGATGGAGTGTATGCGTACCCCGTGGCAATTGATCCACTCGTGATGTACTACAACCGTGATTTACTTGCGACTAAAAATATTATCAACCCGCCTGCTACCTGGGAGGGGGTAGTGAACGACATTATTCCCGCACTGGTTGAACGTGATTATAACCGGAGCATTCTCCGTAGTCCCTTGGCATTTGGTGAGTATCGAAATGTAAACAATAGCTTTGCGATTATGTCGATGCTACTTTTGCAGGGGGGCAGTGCGATGGTGTCAGAAGGTGATGGCAAGTACTTGATTAATTTAAACATGAGTATTAATCGTGCCGGACTACCATTTGAAAATGCTTTAACATTTTATACCAACTTTGCCAGTCCGAGTAATCCGCTCTATAGCTGGAACCGTGCCCTGGGGCTTGATCGCGATGAGTTTGTGAGTGAAAGACTGGTGCTATATTTTGGTAAGGGAAGTGAGGCTCGCCAACTGGCTGCACAAAACCCTAATCTTAACTTTGATATTGCCGAAGTGCCTCAAGGTGCCCAATCGACAGTGCGTCGGACATACGCTAGCTTTTATGGACTGGCTCTGCTAAAATCCTCACCCAACAAAGCTGGTGCTTTTACGGTCTTGCAAACGTTGGGAGCGGCGGATAAGAGTCAAGTTATAGCTGATGCACTCAATATGGCTCCTGCTCACCGTACTAATCTTAATGCTGGTAGTAACGACCAATATGGGCGTATTGCTTACCAATCGAGTATTGTGGCTCGGGGCTGGCTGTCGCCGAGCCCTGCCCGCACCAATGAAATCTTTGGGCAGATGGTTGACGACGTCTTATCTAACCGAGCACGACCATCCCAATCAGCTAACGACGCAGTTTCCCGTTTGTCAGAACTCTACTAATGTTATGAAAAACACACTTATCAATACACTTCAATATTTTGCCATCATTCCGGTGCTGTTTGTCATATTTGCTGTATCTGTTCCAAATCAAGTTTCAGCTGCCTGTGGGGGTGGAGGTGGAGGTGGGATTGATAGTGTATGTCTTGAAAACCCACTCAATAACATTAACTCGATTGATGCCCTGTTGGTTGCGATTTTGAACATTATCATGGTGTTAATGGTGCCGGTGATTGTATTCTTTATCATTTACGCTGGCTTTAAGTACGTGATGGCGCAAGGAAATGCGAGTCAGGTTGAGGAAGCTACTCGCGCACTAACCTATGCAGTTATCGGTGGGGTATTGGTACTTGGGGCAGTAGCTATTTCACAGATTATTCAAAATGTTGTGCGAGCCTTTTAATTTGTAATATATGGATACTCCAACTACATTCTCAGAACTCGTTGCTTTCTTTTTAGGGTTAATTAATCAAATCATCCCGTTAATTTTTGCCTTAGCGTTCTTGTTTATCGTTTGGAAATTAATTGATGCCTGGATTATCCATCCCGATGATGGTAGTAGACGCGAAGAGGGGAAGACCATAATCATTACTGGCGTCATTGTGTTGGCGATTATGGTGAGTGTGTGGGGGATTCTGAATCTCTTAATCAACTCGTTATAGCAGTAGGTTAAGAGTTATACACAGAACCCTTCAATACTCTATCTTTTTTGCCATTTTGGTATATAATAGGTGTTAAATTAACATTATATTTAATTACTTTATGAAAAACTATCTGTACGGATTATTAGCATTCGCTCTAGTGGCTATCC
>JAIELQ010000007.1 GCA_019752815.1 Patescibacteria group bacterium | reverse complement strand
CTCTGTAATAAGATTCACAATATTTTTTGGAGTATAAAATTCCCCCTTACCCTTACCCTCTGCAATTGCAAATTTACTTAAAAAGTATTCATAAATTCGACCGATGATATCATGCGATTTGTCTTTGAGTGTATCGATCTTGTTTATTTCATCTAAAAGAGAACCGAGTTTAGTAGTATCTAGGTTGAGACGTGAATAATAGTTGTCTGGGAGCGCACCCTTTAATGAAGGGTTATTTTTTTCTACAGTATGAAGAGCCGTATCAATCTTTATTGCTATATCATCTTGTTTTGCATTTTGTATTAAAAAACTCCATCGGGAAATTTCGGGTAAATAGAACACATTTTTCATCGTGTAGAAATCAACCATTTCTATGTACATCTCTTTGCCATCTTCAATTTATTCATTCCTACGTTCTTCAAATTTATCACTGGCAAATTTAAGAAAAATTAAACCTAAAACAACGTGCTTATATTCGGACGGCTCAACACTCCCGCGCAGCTTGTTGGCAGAATCCCAGAGTGTTTCCTCAATACTTTTTTGCTTCTTGACTTTTTTAGCTTTAGTTACTTTAGCCATACTTTATTTGTCGTTACTGAGATATTTACCAATTCTTTCCATGATCCATTTAGAGTAGCACTTTTATAGCTTATACTCAATTTAAGCTATGTATTGCCAAATTAAGTAGCCTGTAACTACATTCTGCAGAATAAGTATGGGCCACCCACCAGGAATTACCGTTTGCGGTTTTTTTGGAGGTGCTAGTATGTATATAGCGATGTAATATGTATTTATGGTAAATTAGAAAATTCCAAAAATTTTCTTACGTCTCGGATGTTCATTTCCGGGGTTTGGTAGTATTTTAGAGAGTCTTTCTGCTAAAGCATCCAATTCAGCCTTTCCATTATCTTCAGTAAGTAGAAAGATGCTAGCTATTTTTGACTTAATTTCTGCATCACTCATTCCAAGTAAGTAAGTAGGCTGCTTTATGCGTATTACCCCTGACGGTTCAGCATATATTACAGTACAGTTTTTTGTGTATTTTGCCCTTACTACTTCGGTTGTTTTAGTGTTGTAATTAATCACCTCATTAGTACTATTACGAGCAAGGTTAAAAATAGCAAAATTATCAATTGCAGCCTTGTCTTTTTTATGTATTAAATCAGCGTCTGTGGCTACAACAACCGTTTCGGGTTGCAGTTTATATGGTGACAACGCTTTCTCCGTAACCATAAATACGCTATTTGGATTAGTTTCATAGGACTCTCTGACAAACAAGGCCGATTTACCGCCTGTGGTTACCATCATTTTCATCAACATATCTATATCATCCCCGTGCAAGCTAGACTTCATCCACAAAACCAAAGATGGCTCGGGCTGGGTTCGAAGCAAAAAACAGTGTTTCGTGTACATAAAAGCCCGCTCTGAAAAAAGCGTACTGAGAGCAAGACTTTCATCTTGACCTTCAAGTGCGAGTAGACTACTTTTGATTTCTGCAGGCAACGCTGCGTCGTCCCATTTTTCCAGGTGGACCTCGGTTATTATTTCGTCTTTACTTTTTAAATGCATATCAGAATTGTAACATTTTACTTAACTAATGATCATCATGAATCATAGTACCGTCAATGTCGAGGTAGATGTTCATATTAGTCTTCTAGCTTTTCGCGAATTACTGCATCATTGGTTCTGGGCTGAGCCACCAGCTCGTTTGTAGGTCTGATATGTCTTCTGGACCGAGTAAGGTAAACTCGTTATCTTCAAAAATAAAGTAGTAGGTTTTCATGTTGCCATACCATTTTGCATCACAGACAACGTCAGACTCATCAGAAGTAGCGTCAAATTTATACATGGTATCTATAGGATTAATAACAATTAGATTACTATCAGCTCTATACTCAAAATCCCAATCTACGACATACGGAAAGGGGTATACAGCGCCAGTTTCTACGTCAACCACAGCAAACATCTGACCAATGCCGGTATAGGCCCAGTCAGATATGGTGTATTTACCCGCAAACGTGACACCTTTTTCTAAAGCTGCCTTATGGTAACTATAGAATCGTTTGGCTACCGCATGACTGTCTTCATCAACGGCAGCTATCGGTCCGGTATAGGTATTGGTGACTGGGTGATTTTCAAATCTGCCGTATACCGTGGCATTTGGGAATACATTCCGGTAGTAGAGTTGGCATTCGGAAAGTTCATTTATTGGTCGCTCTGATTCTTCTGTAAGAGATTCATTAGCTGTAGTACCAGACTCACGACTCATAATTGTCGAGGCTATCAGTACGAAAAGTACTAGTATAAAAATCAAAGTAAAATATCGAAAAGAAATTATCATGAAGGATTATTTTTTGATGTAAAATAAATCCTTATACCATTTATAGAAACTAAAATAACTGAAATAAATACAAATAACCATACGATACTGTCAGTGGCTTTTCTATCAGGTACCGGTGTAAGTTTTGTGGTTTGAGTAGCTGCAGCAAATGAAGTGGTACTATTGGACAAATTTTCTTTTTTTGCTACATACGTACACACACCCTGATTGCTAATTATGTAACCATTTTCACATCCACATGTAATTTGCCCATCCATAGTAGAAAGATATTTACCATTCATTCCATACGTTTCTTTACATAACATATCTGGATCCTTTACGTTTCCAACTAATGGCACAGCTTGTTTCTCTGGTACGTCTGATGAAACAGAATTTAAATTCAATTCTGAAGTAACACTCTCTGCTGCCTGATTATTGATGTCAATGATTGCATTATCAAAACCTTCACGCAGCATCATCATGCGTTCATCATGAGTCATTGGCGCCTCACCAGGTGAGCAGTAGCCTTGATTGTTATATGAATCAACTGGATAGTTATAATAACCTTCAATGCAACGGCAATGATAATCACTTGTATCTGAACTATTTGGTATTCTTTCAGAATTGCTTGGGCAGCTAGGAAAACGATTGGCGTTATTAATTTGATTTGAAGTATAGGTTATGCACTTATTTATCCGTTCAATGTATCTTACATTTTGATACATTTCGCGCTCACATTGTGCTCGTACAGTATCCCAATCCAGTGTGCTTTTCTCAGGACTAATATAGGTATGATTTCGCATAGCATAACTCATCATATCGCCACCTAAGTTTGAGCCTGTGAAATTTTGACACATTACAACATATTGATATTCAACGACGCTTTCTCGCGATCCATCGTTACAAATAACTGTTCCATCTGGTTGCCAACCAGCACTACAATTCACTCCTTTATGCCATGAGCAGGCACCTGAACCATCTTGCGCAGAAACCACGGTGATTGCTGAAAAAAATATGAGTAGCACGAACAGCAAAAATTTCATTCTTTAAATAATACGCTTTTTAGTTTATTACACAAATATAAGTTTCTTCACTGGGAAGTAGAACTATTATTGTTTTATAGTTGGTAATAGTAACCTATAACATTTAAGTATTGGGATATACAAAATCTATACAGACAAGAATTGCCAAACTAAGTACCCCGTCGCTACATTCTGGAGAATAAGCAGCGGAATACCTATCTGAAAGTACCATTTGCGAGTTTTGTTGCGTAGGAGAATCATGGCGGTATAAATTCCGATACTTCCGCCGGCTGTTGCCAGGAAGAATAAAATGCCCTCAGGGATGCGGTCGGGGTTGCCAGGGGCTATGGATTTACGTTTGTCGTTTGCCATTACTAGAAAAGCGAAGATATTGATTGCGGCTAGAATAACAATGAGGATTTGTTCTAGGGGCATAATTTATAAGTGCAATATTACTTCTTGGGTGAGTTCTATAAGTTGATTTGGATTGGCGGCAAGGTTTACTTCTATAACTAGTTGATTTTCGCTTCCCTGTTCAAACTGGCCCCATTCCTCGGGTAAAATGTCATTATCGAACCAAATAAAGTCCCGGGACCAATCGATGCCTTCAGTTTTTAAGATGTTCCATGTTGTCGGGATGATGCGGTCGATATCAGGATGAAGTTCAGGTGGCAAGTAGTTTTTCATTATTGACCGTGCCCGTTCTGGATTACCATCCATAGAGTGTGTAGTGAGCCAGTAGGTTGTGTGTGGCCGAAGAGCGATTATAAAATCAGCCAGGCCCGCTGCACCCTTGTCTCCTACATGAGCCAGATCCTCATGAATCATAGTGCCATCAATGTCGAGGTAGATGTCCATGATTAATTTGAAAACTTTACTCTATCACTCACGATTGGTTTAAGGTATTGCTGGTATCTGGCATCCTGCAGGGTTAGTTTGTAGTTGATGCGGGTGATGATGATTTTGTAGGTTTTGGCGGGCTGGCCCTTGATAGTTGTTTGAATGCGGAAGGTGGCGGTTTTGCCGGCTGGGATTTTAGCGAATACGAGGGTGCCAACTGTTATCTGAGTCACACCGTCACCACGAACGGTGACGTTGGCGTTACCGACACTTCCCTCGCCTGTTCCCTCGATTTGGTACACGAAGCCGGTTGGTTTTTGACTAGAAGCGATTGAAAGTGGTATGAGGACCGGAGTTTGTTTAGCAGTAATTTCAATCATAATCAAGAAGTTACCGAGGGTTTTGTCTTTTGCACCGTCTACCTTTACCCGTTCGAAACGGGCTTGGTCTTTTTTGACTTTGACTGATATGTACTCATCTTTACCCTCGAGCTTGTTTGTAACCACGAGTTCATCCTGTAGTTTCTTTAATTGACCAGTTAAATCTTTTAAAAGTTTTTTACTTTGGACGGATGTTTTTGCCATAGGTTAATTATAGAACGAGGATTTTGTTGGTATAGGCAGTTTGTACCATAAAAAAACGTCACCCGGTGTGGGTGACGTAATGGTTTAGGCTGGTATCTTCAATTTTCGGTGCAGAAGGTAGTTTACCTCTAGGGCCCCGTCCTGACTATAGGCACCACAGTTTGCGTAAAAATGTGCGAGCCGCGCCGTATCAGACTCGATATGCGCAATTCGAGCCTTTAACGCAGTTGCTTCTTCACGACGTGACTCTATGTAGCTGTCACTGTACAAACCCTCATTCGAGGCGTCGTGTCGCTCCAGACATTCAACAGCCCGCTGCAACGAAACTTGGTAGCTCGTTGCAGTTTTTTTCATTAATGATTGCCCATCAACGATAAAGAGCGAGAAATCCGGGAATGAACGAGTGAACGCTTCAATTGCCAACTCCAGCCTGGGCTTATTCAATTTATACAACCAACGATTGCCGATCGATTGCTTAAGCTGTACTTGCTGGATCAGAAGCCGACGGTTCTGCATGACAGAAAAACTGATAGTCATGACATGTTCACCCCGGTAGTAGAGGAGGAAGGCGAACACACCGTCTAGGTAGGTTCGAGAGTATCTCGAATGCCCATGCGGGTTGTAACCAGTCGAGTAGTCAAGACGTACCGAAAATTCAGGTGGCAGGTCTAGATTAAACGAACGTATGCCGTTGTAGACATCCACCAGTTCATTCCAGTTGCCTGTGCCCATTCCCCAGCGCCACCAGGAGCTTTTGATTTTCCTGACCACCTCATAGCTTGGGATTGTTTCAAACAGTTTCTCAACCGTGCGCTCCATCATAAACACTGATGAAAAACAGAGTTTGCAGACATCTTCAAACGTGAAGTTTGTCAGCTCTTTAGCAGATAGTCTGTGGAAATTTTTGAAGAATTTATCCGAATCAAAACCACTATTCGTGGAGTGCAGATGCGTAGCATTCTTTTCTTCAATGTTTTGAACGGTACGCGCAGGCTCTAAGGCGAATTTGTCTTCGACTTTGTTGAGTTCTTGATTGAGTGATTTAAGGTGCAGACCCTTCATGGTAGCCTCCTAATGTAATTTGCTTCTATTTTGTAATATACCATAGAAATTTAGATTGTATAGGTATGTGGGAGAATGAGGTAAAGGAATTGGTTTGATATGACTTGCTATAATGTAAGTATGAATAACATACATTTTACCCATGAGTTGGTTAAGGGAAAGATTGCCGAACTCATATTTGCACAGATGATCCGCAGTACTGGTGTACACACCATTCTTGAATTTGGATATGAAAAGACACTCCCCTCATTGGCTCAAATGCATCCAAAAAGTGATTCTTCAGCTGAAACAATGGAGATTATTAAACGCGCACCAGACTTTACTATCATCAATCATAAAACCAAAGAGGTTCACTTGATTGAAGTAAAATATATGAAAGAAGTCAAAGATTCTATAGTTTTGCGCGCTGCACGGGATATTGAAAAGTCGTGGAAACAAGCGGCACTATTTGTGGCATCACCAACAGGTTTCTATTTTGGGAGTATTGATATTGTTATCAAGAACAAAGGAAAGATTAATGAGTTTACACACAAGAACATTCCTAAGGCTACTCAAGCGCAGTATTTGAAGTTGTTGAATGAGTTTATTAAGGGGTAAGACACGAGAAGATTCTGTCACAAGTCACTAACTATATTTGTTCGCCCTTGGCTCCAAATCTAGTAAGTGCTTTCGACCCCGTCTTGTCTGTCGCTAAAGCGACATGACTCCGACTTTCGAATCTTTCCGCAACCTGCTCCCAGCAGGTTGCTTCGGGTCCACGAACGAAAAAGAGACGAAAAAATAACCTAAGCTATTAACTTATCTACTGTGGTCACGAGTTTCTAAGTGTTCTCAGCAACAAGTTGCTTGCGAGCACTAAGAACTCTCGACCCCACCTCGCGGTTTTCTTTCAGGGAGAAAGAAAACATCGCTGCGGTTTCCACAACGGCCCGCAAGTGACATTGGTCACTTGCTAAACTAAAAACAACCCCTAGCTAGGGGTTGTTTTTAGTTTGCCGTTGTGGACCTTGAGAGTAATACCTGGCTCCAGGTCTTCAGAGAATACCTGTATATCACCAAACTAGCTAAGGATTTCATTACTGGATTAGATATGCCCAAGGATAAGTTTGGCTACCCATTACAAGGTACTAATTGGAGTGGATTGTTAGGTGAGGCAGGAAGTCCAGATTGTGCTTTTGTAGATCAGATCCGCGAAGCATTGTTACCTATATAATCACTTTCTTTCAGGTCCTCAGGTTAGTCTAAATACATATCAACTGAAGAGTTAATTCTGTCGTAAGACTAGTTTCAGGTGCGTAGCTACATATAGTTGCATGGGAGCTGCCGAGCTAGGCTGAACTACTCTGGTTTCTCCGTATCTGCTGTCTCCTTCTGTTCGTGGTAGATTCGTTCCGCTTCCTCAAACACTGACTTTAATGCATTGGCGAGTAAGTTGTTAGCTGCTTCTTCTGATACATTGCTGCGGGCATAGGTTACTTTCATATCTGGCTTCATTTCATCAAGACCTACATAGCAGTTAGCCAAGTCTGAGGCGAGTGGGTTTTCTGGCCAGGCTTCAAGGATAGTTTTAATAACCAACTGAGCGTGTTCTATGAGCTGTTCCTTGGGTGCATTAAATCGTTTGAATGTATTGCTGCCATCATGCTCGTAGTCGCTCATTAGTTCGGTGGTATTACTTATCACATCACCTGACTTCAGCATCAATGAATCGTGCGGGAATTGGCGTATTTCTTCTAGCGCGGCTTCCTTGCGTTCATGCCACGATAAATCACGATTCTTTTCTGAGACGGACGCAACCAGTGCAGCCACTTCTGCCCCAAATTCTTGCTCTAGCATTTCCTTTGTGACCTTCGATTCATCAGCACTATCCTCAAGCACGTCATGGAGGAATCCTGCTGCAATTAACTCATCTGAAGCACCTGCCTTGGATAGAATAAAGCCAACGTGGATAGGATGCGTAACATAGGCGACATCTTTGCCCTTACGCTTTTGCTTTTGATCTATCTCGTGGACTTTAATAGCGAAGTGAAAAGCTTTGTGTAGTAGTGGTGTATATAACATTGTATTTATTGGTTAGTTTGTAATGAGGTAAAGGCTTCGTTGATGGCGTGAGTGAGGTGCAAGATGTTACCTACTGATTCAGTCATAAGAACCAGCAATGAAGCGTTGTCGCCAGTTACATCTATGCTATCACGGCGTGCAATTATAGAGTCAGTAATGCGTTTAAGCTCGGTATTGTAGCGGTCCAGGATGCTCTGTATCACTTTAATCCGCTCATCTGGTGGCAGTGCGTCAGACAGTTCCTGAAGTAGTGGGTCAATAATAAATACCGCGTGTTCTTGGCCTAACATTACGAGCTGCTCCATTGCATCATAAAGCGAGGTGAAGTAATGCGAAGTGACTGCCTTAATGCCGTCTGCTTCTGCGCTATCTATCTTTAATACTGATAGCTCCTTATCGATATACGTGAGATTGTGTTGTATATCGAGTAGTGCCAAATGAATGGCTGTAATTGGGTGTTGTTGTGTCATGGGGTTATAGCTTAGTTTAATAAGTATTTCCCCTCCGGACCAAAATAATAAAAGCGGCTCGGAGAGTTGATCCAGTACAAAAAGACTGAATGAAATCTCCCAACCGCTTTAAGGTCAGTCGCTCCTACCATATGGCTTCCCGCAGATTTCCCAGGTTGCCTACCAGCTTACGCGTGGAGGTAGATGCGGTAACCATTGCTGATTACTTTTATACTATACCACAAAAAGTATCACCCTGCAATTAATAGTTACTCCTGTAGTTTAGCTTCAATAACTTCCCACGGAATAGTTTGGCGGATAGCAGAACATTGAGAAGGAAAAGACTTTTTTGCATCTAAGGCAGCTAGTGTAGCTTGCTTTATTTGTTTACTTTGTATGCCTGAAGCCTCGGCAAGCCAAATCAGCATCGGCGGACAGTTGATTCGATTGTACACTCGCTTAGCCATAGACACACCGGTATCCTTTCGGTTGTAGTAGCCAGGTCCTGAGTATTCAGAAAGCCATCCCACCCAATGCTTTTTCTGGTCAGTACCACCGTAAGTTTTCTTTGCTTCTTTCTCGTAATTCCACATTCCAATTGAAGCAAGTTCTGAAACAAACTTATTGGTGATAGATGACTTAGTATCCAAGTTTTTAATCTTCTTTAGTAATTGTTTTGGACTCATACTATTTTTTTGGGTATTTTTTAATAAACTCTTTAACTGGTTGAGCAACTGTACTTTTATTAATTTTCCTTTCTATGCAATATGAAGATTTTAACCATTCTGATAGTTTCTTTCCTCCTTTACTTGAATTACAGCTGCCACAACAAATACCGACGTCTTCTACTTTTTGTTCATCCTCGAACATTACATCGTTGGCAAAATGTTCAATTGTCTTTTTGTCTCCTGGCGTTCCAGCTGAGGTAAGGTGTAGCTTCATCTTTCTACTACAATATACACAGACCCTATCTCGAACTACAATTTGACGCAGCACTCCCTCCGGAACACCCCATTTTTTAGCGTTGATCAGTAGTTTTGATATATCTTCCATACCTTATTATTACATGTTTTGGCCTAGTTATTTGATACAACAATCTCTACGAACCGTATGAGCTTATTTGAAATAGCCGTTGTGTATGAGTCAGGAATGCTTTTGCGGATTTACTCTTCATGGTGCATTGACTTACGATGTTGTTCATCTGAGGCCGTTAGAGCATTCATAAAAGCACGGCTAGCATCAGGGTTCTCACCTTGGCTGAGCTGGTATAGGTATTTCCAAATTCGCACCATAGCCAGTGTGTCCAAGTGACAGTATTTTAAAAGATCATTGAGTATTTCGTCACGCTTATCTTGATGAAATCCTTGTTGGACAAGTTCCATCCAGATGCGCTGAGCGGTGTTACCTCCTTGTATAGCTAGTTCCTTGTATGTGAGGTCAGGTGCTAAGACGGGCAACACTGCTTTAATGGATGCACTTCCAAAGAAATCTTTATCTACAAACCACTCCTGAGAGAAAGGGGTCTTGAGGTCAATTACACGATCATTAAGTCCGTATAAAAATGTATTGTATTCGGGAGCCAGGGATGCCATCTCAACATTTCGTCCCTTTTCGAATGATTCATGCCAGACCAGTACTGTTCCTTCAGGGCCAATGTCTTGAGCCATTTGAGCCAGTAATTCGCGGACAGGTAGTGTATTTTCTGTGTGCAGGTACTCTTTATGTCGCAATGGTGCGTTCGGGTCTTCCAAAATATGTAGTGAGTATTGAAATGGCACTTGTTGATACGGACGTAAACCATCAAACGGAGGAATGACACTAGAGAACGTTTCGTAGTCAAGGAAGTAGAGCGGGTATTGCATCATTCCCATAAACTCAGTAATGCGTTCCGTATCAATATGTCGCTCGTTGCGCTTAGTGGCGATGACTTGAGATTGCTGCCGAGTAGTGAGAGTAAAATCTTCTGGTATATCACCGATTAAGACAGCACCGATATCTTCAAGTTCTCCAGCTTTGCGTGCACCAATGCCAGCAATACTATAAACGCTATATTCTGGGAATTCGCCTACAGTGGCTTCATAGATTTCTAACCATTCGTAAAATGCTCCATTGCGTGCAAAGCGTGGTGAGGGGTCAGGCATGGTTGGTGAAGCAATTACCGCTAACGCCTTGCTAATGTTCTCTTCAGTTTCTAGCATGAGACTGCGTACTGCATTTGTCACCTCTGTTTCATCAGCGATTTGTTTTGAATCCACTTTGCCATCACGCACATACTCACCATTAACATGAATTACGGAAATCTTTTCAATGGTAATACCGGATTTTTCTAGCACGTACGTCTGGAAAGCCAAGTCGTATTCATGCTCTCGCTTAGCACTACTACTTGATTTAATTTCATATAGATTAAACGTGCCCATAGCGGTACGTTCCAATACATCAAAAATACAGGTAAGCCCGTCTACCTCTATCCGACCTTGGAACAATAGCTTGTGTTCTCCTTGTAGAGCCTCAGCGGTGCGCTCTGGTAACGATTGGTAAAGTTTCCAGTCAAAGTGTCCGCTCACGTTATACCCAAGCGCATATCCATCAATAAATAAATGTTCTGCATACTCTTCAAAGCGATGTCCTGCAGAAAAGATAGCTAGTGTGTCAGCATCATGTTTAGGAATTTTGTCGGGTTCATGCGCAATCAACCACAACCATGCCGGATGCTTGAGGAATGTAAGATAATTTGATTTTGATAACACCACAATAAATTATTAACTTACAGTAAGTTGTTGTATCAGATCAACTATTTTGTCTTGTTCAAATTGCGTCTTAAACTTAATCTTTACCTTTCCACCAAAAAACTTCTCTGCATGTTTAATTTTGGCTCGCTCTTCATCACGCAAGCCCTCCTCAGTTGTGTTTTTTGTTTCAACTATGAAGTAGAGCTTTTTTTGTCCGTCCTTAAAATTAAGTACGTACGCAAAGTCTGGGGAGTAACTTTTACCACCTGCTACGGGAATTTTTATTGAGTTCTTCGGAATCTTTGTGAAAACAAGCACTTCAGTGATGTTTGTGATGATATTCTGTTTTTCTAGTTCACTATCAAAAAATAGTTCGTTAAAGAAGTAGTTGGGAGCGACTCTGTCGGTGCTACTCATAACACCCACGTCAGCAGAGGCAGCATCACGTACAACTTTACCCTCTTTGTTTGTGAACTTGGTTGGATGAATTGTATTGGTGACTCGCTGATACTCGATGGTAAAAGCATCAATCGCGTTATATAGAAGGAACGCATCAAACTTTTGCTTAATAATTCGGATGGTTGTCTGGTTCAAGAACGGCGTCGGGTTTATTTTTGCTGTCTTGAACGATCCGTGCAGTGTTGCAATGTTCATGTGTAAGGCTTCACCGAGTTGGCGCAAGAATGCACCATAATTCATGGTCGTGAGTGAGGTTAGTTCAGAATCTTTAAGACCTACTTCGCTCTGTCGTACTGCTTGCCCATCCTCAATGACTACTCGTTCTATTCGACTACGAACACTATCAGCTTTAAACGCAGCAGCCGACTGCTTTAAGAAGTTAACAAACAGCGTCTTAAATTTTTCTTCATCGTCAATCTTGTACTCCAATATTACTTTTTCATTCAGTTTTTCCCAGAGCTCTTGAAGGGCTGTGTACTTCTCTGTTCGTACTGTCACACGCTTCTTCACATCGTTCGCTTTACGAATCTTGTTGCTGTCTACACCTTCAAAGATGAGGCTATAGTTAGATTGAATATAAGCAAGTCCTCCATCTTTGAATTGATTGCTACGAGTAATTACGTTGTTTTTATCGAGCGTCTCAAGAAGTGATTCTTCAGTAACACTGTATTTCTCTACTATTTGTGCGACCATCTCGTCAGTTAGTCGTTCATACACAGCAGCACGAGATATTGCACCAGATTTTTTATTAATTTCAGCGACTAATTGATTTACAAAATCATTTTCTGTAAAGTCGACAAAATAGTGGAGGAAGAACTGCTCGTCCTTCTCCCGATTTCCGTACTCATTAACAGGTAGACGCAAACCACGACCTACTTCCTGCAGTTTTGAAATATCCGAGCCACTACTGCGGAGCTTGCATATCTGAAATACGTTTGGATTGTCCCAGCCTTCGCGCAGAGTCCACTTTGAAAAAATGAAACGACGAGTATTGTCAATACGAAGAATTTCCTCCTTGTCGTGAAGGATCTCGTTAACTTCCTTTTCTATTTTTTCGTCACTATCGGTATTATCTTGTGAGAAATAACCGCCGTGTGAATCAGAAATACTGGTTAGAGTTGCCTCGAGAAAAGTTTTGTATGCAGGCGTACATGATTGGGTTAAAAGACGCTTTGCTTCCGCTTTAATATGTTTTTCAACAGTTTTCCTTATGTAGCCATCTTTACCACGATACTCATCAATATTATCAATGAAAAAGAGTGTCAGTGGCTTGATACGTGTATCACGCTGGAGCAAGTCATATTCCAACTCAAAATGATTCTTCACTGCTTTTTTGATCATCGACTCTTGTAGTGTTTCAGCATATGAGTATGGATTTAGCTTGTCGCCTTTCTTGAGTTCGAGTCCGTTTGAGAGCACTACACACGACTTATTCATGTTTTCAATGGTAAGTCCTTCCATCGCTACATGCACTTTGGAGAGAGTGTCTTTCTTTCCTAGGGTACGAGTAGACTTTCTGTTACCCTCAGTCAGTTCAAATTTAGCCTCTGTCCCAGTAAGCGAAATGAGTTTTACAAGTGCATTCCTTCCTGCTTCAAACTCTGCTACGTGACCGATCACGCCCTTCACGAGGTTCTTATTAAAAGAATCAACAGCAGTGAGGGTATAGACCAAATTATGATAATCCTTAACTGACACTTTCACCGTTTTGCCGAGTGAGTTTTTCTTCTTTAGTTCCGTCTCTGGGAAGGTAGCACCGTAGCGTATGGTGTACTGTGGACGCATACGCTCAAGATTACTCCAAGTTTTATTGTCTTTAGCAAACTTATGCGGTTCATCAATAATCATGATTGGCCGCGTTGCAGCTATAGCATCAAATGGCACTGCGTGTTGGTCAAAGAGACTCGTATCAAAGCGCTTCTGCATAGTGTCCGAGTTGACCATACCAGCATTAATAACGAGCACTTGAATATGATTGCGTTCGTAGCTACCGGCACCCACAAAACTCTGTACTGCTGTCGGAATGACTGATTTTTTACTTTTGCCAGATTTTTGACTCTCGACGATATGAAGCTGCAGTTGCTTACCGTACTGTTCTTTGAAGTGCTCTCGAGTGCTCTGTGAGCGTAAAAAGTTAATAGTACCGGCTTTAATCGGCAGTGTCGGGACCACAATCACAAATTTAAAGATACCAAAGAGTTTGTTCATTTCGAACATAGTCTTGGTGTACGTATACGTCTTACCGGTACCTGTCTCCATCATGATATCGATAATGGTGCTGGTGCCGTCAACCGTGCCATCAGATACAGCAAAACGTGTCCGCATAGCCGCGACATTATTTGCTATTTCATGTGATGTGGCAGTAAAGCGTGGGTTTGCAAACTGAGCTGATACACCAATTGCTTGCTCCACAGCTACACCATCAAATACCCCCACTGTCGCTGCCACAGCGTGTGATTGATGTTCTAGATTTTTCTCAAAATTAAAGCCTGCCATATTATGCTAGTAGCGTGTGATGCACTCGATATCGATACTTTTCTTGTTTGCGTAGCTCTTTACGTTCTCAGCAAGTTCACGCATACGAGCACTGTCAAAGTGATACCCGAAGATAATGATTGTTGCAGGACTGAATGTGGTGTCTGTATCGATCATCTTCAGCAACGCAGTGAGGTGCTTTGCAGTAAAACCAGCATGAACAAGGTACAACTTATTATCGTTGTAGTAGCCTGTGTATCCTCCAAGATCAACCTCTGTAAGTGATGTCGTGAGTGGGATGCTATCGTAAGTTTTCCAAGTGGTGAGGAGTGTCGCGATATCGTTGTCTTTTAACTTTGCTACATCAAATATTTTTAGATTGTTATCGTATTCCGTTGGCTCATCGACATACCCATCCCATTGAGGTACGGTTTCAAATATTTTGAAGCCAAAATCAACGCTAGCGATATGTTCACTATCTTTATGTTCTTCTTTTATTTTTTTAGCTGCGCGTACAAGTCGTTCTTTGGTAATGTCAAAGATATTCGGTTCTTTGATTTTAAGTTCGCTTTTTACAAAATCGTATGCAACTTTATTTTTTATTGGGTCAATTTTTTCACTGATTTGTACAACTAAAAATTTTCGACTCCCGCTATCTTCTGTATTGAGTCGCATTACTGCATCAGCAGTAGTGCCAGAGCCCCCAAAGAAGTCAAGGATAATGTCGTTTGACTCAGAAACGATATCTAACATATGAGAGATCAGGCTAGTCGGCTTTGGGTTACTAAAAATGTGTTTTTTAAATAAGTCAAAACACTCATCTGAACCGTCACTAGTAGTTCCAAAAGAATCTAAGATGCTCCGCGGCTTTTTTCCTTCAGGAAGTCTTTGCTTGAACTGTACTGACCACTGGTCTCCAATTTTAACAATTCTAATTTCACCTCGTTTAAGGTCTTTCTTAAAGGTGGATTCTGATCGCAGCCAACTTATTGGGTTACCAAACTCATCCTTCTCGAGTGTGGAACCATCTGGACATTTTATTGAATAGTACTGCTTTCCTGATTTGCGTTTAAAAGTATCCCAAAAGAATAAACCGTCCTCGTCTTCTTCCTTATATCGCTTTTTGTATTCATCAGTGTATCTATGAAATAGTCTCTCAAGATCATTTTTTGATTTAGCAAATACTAAAATTGATTCATGTTCTATAGCTATATATTTTGAATCATTACCACCACCCTTCTTGTTTTTCCATATTAAATGCGCAATGAAATTTGTTTCTCCAAAAACCTCGTTCATTAAAATCTTCAACTGCGCTACCTCATTGTCATCAATACTCACGAAGATTACCCCATCGTCTTTTAGCAACTGACGTGCGATATAAAGTCGCGGGTACATAAACGAAAGCCATGCACTGTGCGAGTTACTCTTACTATCTACAAAGTCCAAAATACGCTTGGCTTGTTCTAGGTCAACGCCAGCTAACTCAGCAAATTCTTCTGGAGTAAACTTGCGGTCGTCTTCGTACACAAACCCATCAGTACCCGTGTTGTATGGTGGGTCGATATAAATCATTTTTATCTGTTCGTGATAGGCGTTAGATAAATGCTTGAGGACCTCGAGGTTGTCGCCCTTGATGAGGAGATTCTCTGAGTTTTTGTTTTCTTCTTTACTATTCCAAGCAACATCTTCCTTGAGTAACGTAGTGGCCGGATCGGTAGCTCGTACTCGCGCATAGCTCTTTCCTAGCCAGTCCATGCCGTAGCTTTCCTTAGAAAAATTCACCTCAGCGCCAGCAATTTCACGTTTGAACTTTTCAATGTCAAAATCCCCATCCTTATCAAAACAATGCGCAAAATCACGCTGGAGCGCCTCGAGCGTAACTTGCGGAGAGGTGATGTTTTTTGTGATGTTTTGCTCTTTCATAAAAATATTAATTACTTCCAAAGGTCACTTAGTTTTTTTGCTTGCTTGAGCTTTTCTATTGTGGTAAATCGTGGTCCTTGCGGTGCAATGCCACGCTTTCCTCCGCCATCAAGTTTAATCGGACCGATTGTTCGCTTATTCTTGACGTAAACAATAAACTTGCCGGAGTTCTTATACGGCTCAATCCGTTCAATTTCAGCCACGTGTGTCACTGCTCCAATGGGTGCTTTTTGATAAATCGCTAAGTAATTTATGCGTTCGCGTGCTTCTTGTGAAAGTCTGATAGCCCACCAAGCATCTTGCTTGATGAATGCAGATTCAAAACCTTCCTTATGTGCTGGACAAACTATTGTGTCAAACTCTCGGAGTGCTGGAGCGGCTGTTGTCTGTCCATTAGTCACAAGCACTTCAGCATCATCACGCATTGGCTGGCACCAATACATAGACTCACTGTCGCTTGTAAATCGCTGCAGCACTGCCACGTCTGGCCGACGTTGAAAAACCGAGAGTACTTGGTTAAGATCCTCAGTCTCTTCGTCAATCACTACGACAACACGTGCTGGCTTCTCTGTGAGTACATTAAGAAGATTATCAAGGTTATGAAATTGTGCCTCTTTAATGTGCGTTTCAATTTGTGCTAGTAATTCTTTGTTGGCTCGAATGTGATTAGCAAGAATGGCACGTAGTTGGATAGCATCGGTAACTGCAATGGCCAAAAAACGAGCTACTTGCTCTGCTACGTGCCTATACACATCATGAGAAGCTAGTTCGTTTTCAACAAAATAGAGATGCGGTTCAGTTGGGTCTGATAAATCAATGAGAAAACCATCTGGAATACCACCTTTCCATTCACCCCTCCGGGCGATTAACCTTTTAGCATCAAGGTAAAACGTGTTGGGACCAAACAATTCAACAGCATGTTCGATGACAGCCTTTTCAAACTCCGCTTCAGTATCAAAAGGAATTAAATTATACCGTTTACCACCACTAAAAATAAAGGCCATATGTCTATACAGATTAGCATTTTGGATGGGTTTCCTCAATTATCACTGTGTTATAAGTATATGTGTCAAATAACTACTTTTTCGTTACCAGTTTGAGTAGATCTTCCTTTGATTCATAAGCCCGAATTCTGCCTGTCAGGAGCCCCAAGCGATAACTAATACCCTCAGTCATTAGGCGCCAATTCGTGTCCGCAAATGCCATTTTTAACAACTTTTGGAGATTGCTGATGCTCATCCGCTGATTGTCCGTTTTCATTTCTTCCACACTGAATTCTAGTGAGACGTACCGCTCAATACTCGGTTTTTCAAATACTAGATTTAAGTAGTTCTTTCCTTCGATAAGGTCACTAATTCGCTGTTTTACTTGCGGTATAGTCAATTTTTCTAGTTCGGATACTGCTTTGTACTCTGCCTGATGTTCCTCCTCGTGCTTCCACCCCTCTACCAAACGGCTCATTTGCTCCATCCTAAATGCCTCATCTTGTGCCTTCTTTAAACTTTCACCAGTAAGACAGAAGCGTAGTCGGTCTGCCTCATAACTTGGATCCTCTGCCGGTTCATTACTGCTTAATGCAAATTCATCTACTTCTTCGAAATTACAAGCCGAACAGGATATTTTTGTTTTAATCGCACCCTTTTTACTCGGTAAGCGACTGCTGTTCAATACAGCGCTACATTTTGGACAAAGTTTATCTTCTATAACCAGCTCGACACCATCTTCAAATACACCTTTCATTGGCAGGTGACCAGCGACGCAGCGCATGAAAAACAATACCTGCTCCTTACTACCTCTATCCCAAGTAGTGCGACTGTCCTCATTCATTCTCTCAGCACACGTCGAACAGAATACGTTTCTTGGCGGTTGTGCTACAGCAAGCATCGTGTCCCGCGCTTGGTCCTTCTGCATCCACTCATTGATAGTAGATTCGCGCTTGCTGTACCAGTCTAAGGTTAGGTGAACTCTCTTGATTTCCCAAGCTACTTCTCGGATACCAGCCTTTAGTTTTTCTTCAATATTATCAGTGTCACCATCGGTACTCCTCAAGAAAAAGCTTTCACTCCGTCGGCAGTCCTCTACGGTCATTCGATCATAGCGATCTTCGTAGTACTGCTTTGAACGGAGATGAGTTTCCATACTAACTAAGGACGTCCCTCGCTATCTCAAGTAATTGCTTCGGGTTCAGTTTCAAGTTCACTTCAATAGCCTGCTGACCTTCAGTGCCTTGTTCAATTTTCTCCCATTCAAACGGTGAGATGTCATTATCAAACCAAATAAAGTCTCGGGACCAATCAATACCTTGTGTTTTCATCGTATCCCAAACAGTTGGCTTGATGCGGTCTATATCTGCGTGTAGCTCTGGTGGTACAAAACGCTTCATGATTTCTCGCGGTCGTTCTGGATTACCATCTCGGCAGTGTGTTGTAAGCCAATATGTGTTGTGTGGCCTCAGGGCAATAATGAACTCAGCTAGACCTGCAGCGGCTTGATTCTCTGTATCCCAATGATCTTCATGAATCATCGTGCCGTCAATGTCCAGATAGATGTTCATTTTTGATAACCTTTAAAATGCTCTTCAATCATCCATAATGGGTTCCCATTATTGGACTTTATAACTAGTTCAATAACATTTTCGTATTGCGTTGACGTAAAACTACTAAACCCGATTTTTATAAATTTTCTCCATTCGGATCTATAACCTCCTATGTTATTTTTAGCCAATTCATTAAGTAAGGTTCGGTCAATTGGAGGATGAATAAGATTTAATAGTGTGGTTTGACTTGAATTCAATTTACCGTGTACACCCACAACAAAAATTGTCTTTAAGTAAATATTAATGAGTTTTGCTGCTATACCGTGTGTGCATTTTCCATTAACATTTAAATTTTTGCTAGCTGTGAGACAAATAGACTCGCGCATTCTAGAGTGCCAAGTATCAAACTCCTTTTGATTTGAAAAAGGTAAATTTTCCCAACCAAATGAAACTTGCGAAAGTTTAGATGCTTCAATAATTTCTTGCCCTGTTTTTGCTGAAAACATGCATTTATTTCTTACTGAAGCCGCACGCGAAGCACACCATGAGGCAAATCGGTGCCGGTGTATTTGTTCGTCGTAACTAGAAATTCTGGTATTCATCTATTTTATTAATCTTCCAATATTTCTCGTGGTGACGCACCATCAGCTGGACCGATCACGCCTCGTTCTTCGAGAAGATCGATTAATCTAGCTGCTCGCGAATAACCGATACGTAGCTTACGCTGAATGTATGAAGTGGACGCTTTACCCGCTTCTATCACCGCTTTCTTGGCGTCCTCGTACAAATCATCCTCTTCATCAAAGGCAAAAATAGTGAGATTGTAGTCGGCGAGGGTCTTTAAATCAATATTATTGTCGTCCACCACTCCGTGTCGACGTTTTACCTTCAAAACGTTTTCCTTAATTTCCTTTTCATCAATTAAACCAGTTTGCAGTTCAATTGCAGTTGTATAATCAAATGAAATAAACAGACCGACTCCTCTGCCTATGAGTTCTTCTGCACCGGCTTGATATATAAACGCCTCAGAGGCAGCTTGTGAATCAGCACCGAAGCTTAAAGCACTAAAAATGTTTGCACGCAGTGTACCTCGCAATATCCGGGGTTCGTTGCTAGCTGTAGTGAGGATCATATGAATACCAGCGCCACGAGCCATCACAGCAAGTCTTCGCATAAGCTTTTCTGCCTCATCTCCATAATCGGCCATGACTTCGGCCAGTTCATCGATGACGAACACAATGTATGGCATTGGTTCTGAACGCTTATCTACTGCAGATACTTTTTGGTGATAGTCTGCAATGTCCTCTGAGTCACTCGCCTCAAGTATGTCGTAACGACGTTCCATTTCTTTACAGGCCCACTTAAGTGCGAGTATTGTCTTTTCAGAGCTGTCGATTGGGGGCGTAAGGAGATGTGGCAGTCCCTTATACAAAGGCATACCTTCTTGTTTTGGATCAACTAAAATCAACCGAAGTATATCTGGACAGTTACGTAATATAAGTGAATTTATGAGACCGTGTACAAAGTTTGTTTTGCCGGTAATCATTCTGCCACCAACGAGTAGATGCGGGAGTGTAAAAATATCAACTAGAAGCGTTTTATTTTCTTCAGTAATGCCGAACGGTACAGTTAATGGCGAACTATCTGGTAACAAACATTCCTGTAATGTAGCCCAATTAACTGTTGTTCCTCGCTTGTCTTTCAGAACGCTAATCTTCACTTCATTTTTATTTTTAACCGGTGCCTCTATCTTTACTACATGACGACCAAGAGCAAAACGTAAGTCATCAAGATAACCCCTAATCTCATGCATGCGAACCGGCTTCGTTGGGACCAGATGTAGGTGAATATGGTTGATACCCTCATACGCCTTTATTACATCCACAGAAATACCAAAGTCTGTAAAAGTTTTGGTTACTGTATTTTTTATGGTGTCGAGTTCACTAATCATGCTTAATATAATATCATTTAAACAGCATTTTTAATGCATTAGAACAAAAAAAGCCGTGTCTCGCTGAGGAAACACGGCTTTAATGTTAATTCTTCAATTGTTGTATTAATTCGCTAGCATCTTCTTTTGTCATCGAGTCGAGATTATTAATCAACTCCTCGCGACCGTCTTCTTCAGGCAAGCCCATGATTAACTCTTTTAAATAGGATTTTTGCTTTTCAGTTGCCATAAATGCTGAGGCAATTTCATTGTTACCCATTCCGAAATCTGAGACCGGGACACCGTCAAGTGTGGGAAATTTCACTGCATTGGTAACTGCAGCTATAAATGCGCCTGAATGCGCCCACTTCACACTTTTACTTAAGTATCGATTTTCTGCTGAGAGCACGTTGATTCCATGTCCGATCCCTAGTGTACGCTGACCATCAGCTGTCTTAAGAATGCATCTGTAGGCAATCAGCCCTTCGTTCTTGAATGCAGCAATTGCCTCGTGATCCTCTTCGAAGGTCGCAATAAAGGAAAATGTGCCGAGGTTCTTTGCTATCTCACTCTTTATTGGGTGTGCGGCGATTGGTTTTGGTTCGGAGACAATCACGCGTACAGGTGGATAATGACCTTGTAGTCGTCGTTTGTATGGAGTTGCGATGTTATTCATAATTTAATTTGTTAAGTCGTTTGATAATTACTGTCTTTGGTTTGATGGTTACTGAAATGAGATCGCCCAGTGAGAAGCCAGCTGCAGCAAGACGCTTATCGGTAATTCTGATGCAAGGCTCATCTTTGGCTCTCCGTTCACACACAACAGTTAGTTTGCGACTCATGCTGTTTGTTTTTGTTTAAATGGGCTGAGTGCTTGAACCTGCGAACGATGGAATAGAATCACTGTCCGAGGAATCATACTCTTCTTACCTGTTTGCTCATCTAGCGACTCAATGAACGTCACACTCTTAATACCGATTGAACCTTTAGCAGGAACATAACCCTGTCGCTTCCAAGAGTTGTAAGTCATTGCCGAATAATAAGGGTCAAAATCTACAAGGTATTTAGGACCAAGTTGCGGATGCTCTTTAATTGCCTCCTTAACAAGCTCCAATGTCTTCTCTGAACCCTTGTAAGTACTGATAGGTCTTTCTTCTATTACTTCTTTTACTTTCTTCATAGTGATAGTAGTTAACGCCGCACTAAGCCGTGTAGGTAGTGCGAAGAAGTATGGCTATAAATAATTTACTCCTTCATAGCCCAAGTCATAAGAACCTTGTGTCGTGAATGTGGTATGGGGGAGTACTTCGGAAACGTTATGAGATATAAGACACTGGGTATGTATCGGTATGTCAGGCAATTTTTGGTGGTATGGGTGGTTTGGAAATAATCTGGACCCAAAAAGTGAGGGGTGCCATAAAAAATTTTCCTATTTTTCAGGATGTAGACTAGTCTTGTAATTTGGGTAGTAAAAAGGCGCAATTCTGGTACGATTTGGTTATGCCTAACGACTCATTATCTGAATTTGCTGCTCTCCGCTCTACGGTCAACTTATTTACTGCATATTCAAATTTAGTAGAACTCGCAGAAGACTACGGTCTCAGTGCGTGCTTTGAAGCTGAGGTTATCTACACCAGAAGCACCGAGGCACAACCATCGCTTAAAAACTTGTTAGCAAAATATCGAAATCTGGCTAACATCAATAAAACAGATGAGTTATTTTTAGAATATCCGCTTGAGGAGGTAGCGACAGAACCGTATAGCTCAATTTCAGCAGCAGTTGCAGAAGCTACTACACTTCATCCGAACATCAGTCCTTCTCAATTCATGGGTAAGCTTGCAGGACCGCTAAAGCACTACTACAACTCCTGTTACCCAGAATCAGGGATCCCACCTGACATGCCTGCAGAGGTGACTCAAATGTTAGCAAATGTGCAGAAGCTCTGTGACAGAACTCGAAATAACCAGCATGTGAAAGTAGGACTGGCTGACTGTTCAATTTGTTACAACGTTGAAAGTAAAATACTTCAAATCAATGAGGAGAAGCTTAAGTTTACTGGATTATATGATGCCCAAATTTTAACTGAGCTGTTTAAATATCCAAGTGGTGAATCAGTACCTGATGATGTCTTAGCTGACATTTTAATTTTAGACTGGGCAGAAGAACAACGTCAGACTTCAATTAGAGCCATACGAGACAGTGTAAGGGGTATTAATGAACGAGTTGAAAGAATGGTTCCAACCGATGACAAGCTAATTTCAGTCAAGAACCGAGAATACTATCGCAATTACGGCACCCAAAATGGTGACACGCAGGTGACTCACCAACCTAACTAGATAATTAAAGTAAGAGACACGGAGGCCTCCATGCTCTTATTAATAGTTAATCTAAACAAATGACACCAATTGAAGTCACAAGACAAATGCTGGGTCATCTCGGTCTAGCTGAACATGAATTGATAAAAGTTCGTGACCTAGTAGATATACAGGCAGACATTGTTGTTCGTGGATTCATGAAGCGTCACGGCGAAGAATATGAACGATTACGTAACAGCAGTAACAGTGGCGGAAGCATTCAAGAAGTATCGGAAAATGGGTTGGTCAGTGATACCCCTCAACAAAAATAAAGAGCCACTCATCAAATGGGGTGAATTTAGTAAACGGATTGCGACAGATGATGAAGTAGACGCCTGGCTTACTCAGTTTCCGAGGGCTCAGATAGGTATTGTGACAGGACTGATATCAAACTTAGTGGTAGTAGATGTTGAAGCGGGTGGAGATAGCTCAATGTACCCATCAACGCTTACTGTAAAAACTGGTGGTGGCGGATATCACTTCTACTACCAGTATCCAGGGAAAGTAACCAAGAATGCCACACGGATTGCAGAACTTACAGATATTCGGGGTGATGGCGGCTATGTGGTTGCGCCTCCAAGCGTGAGTAGTAAAGGAGCATATAGCTGGCATGGGATTACAAGTGAAAATGCGCCAGATATTACTAATTTGCCAATATACCCAGGAGGACTGCTTGAAGTGCTCTCTACGTTCAAAAATAAGCCTGTGGAAGCAACATCAGAGTTGATTCCTGTTGGGATGCGAAACGAAGCGGCAGCAAAACAGATAGGTGAAATTGTTAGTCGAATGGGACCAGAACGTTGGGATAAAGTTGCTTGGCCTGAGGTAGTTACTTGGAACGTGACCGCTCTATCAGAACCATTACCAGATGTGGAACTACGCAAGGTATTCAATAGCATTACAAAGTTGCGACTTACCGAACTTGAACAGCGTGATATTGAAGAATTTGTATTAAAGCCATTTACGCTACGCGAACTGTACGCTGAAGACTTCCCTCCGATTCAATGGGTAGCTAAAGACCTTATTCCACTTGGTTGTCTTGGTGCTATTACGGGAGAATCAAACTCGTACAAATCGTTTATGACACTGGCTTTATCACAAGCTGTTGCCACAGGGGCTCCGTATCTCGGACACTTTGGAACTACGGCAGGTAAAGTGTTAGTGATCGATGAGGAGAATAATCGACGCATAATTGAACAACGATTCCGAAATATGGATATCGAAGCTCATGACGATATTGTTTTCCTTTCTCATACAGGACTGCAGATTGACCGAGAAGCGCATCGAACAAAGTTGTTGAAGTATGTCGATACATTGAAGCCACGACTAATAATCTTGGACTCAATGGTTCGTTTGCATGGACGTGACGAAAATAGCGCTACAGAGATGCGACAGGTTATGAAAGCTCTAGGAAGCTTAGTTGCTCCAGAGCGTTCAGTGATCTTTATTCACCACCACAAGAAAGACCAGGGGCACACACGAAAAGCTGGGAGCGGCAGCCTGCGAGGATCAACCGATATCTTTAACGCACTTGATTTCCACTTAGCGATTGAACGCAGGACAGAAAATCTTATGGTGCGCATGTTGAAGCTTCGTGTTCAGCCAGAACTACCGCCATTCAAAGCTGGTTTCCAAATGGGTGAAAATAACAGCATCAACTTTTCCTATCTGGGTGTTGATACTTCAAAGGAGGAAAATACGCAGGAAAATATCGAAAAGATTGTACACATGCTTTCAGGAATCGACGAGGCGGTGTCAAGAACTGACATTAAAAGCGCACTTAGTATTGGTGATCATGCTATGAACACTGCCTTAGCGAAACTCAAAAAAGATGGAGTGATTACAGTTGAGGTAAAGGATAACGGTAAACATATGTTTCGACTCATTGATGACCGTCCCGAACCTGATGTAAGTGAAGAAGAAAATGACGATGAGGAGGTAGTTACAAACATTGAAGATGACGGTATACCGTTTTAATTAAATTGTTATGAAAAAGAAATTAGTAAAAACTGCTCTATATATTCGCTCCAGTTCAGAGAAACCAATAGAACATATTAGTAATCAGATAAAGGAGTGTATCGCATACTGTAAGACAAACGACCTAACTATTGTGGACTGCTTTATTGATGTGGGCTCTTCAATTGATAAACGGAGGCCTGGTCTTGTTGACTTACTCGCTCTCATCCGTACAGAGACATTGGGTGCACTAGTGGTTACTTCATATAACAGACTATTTCGTGATGAAACTAAATCAACACAATTCTTCACTGCTTTGGGAGAACATAAAATTACTCTTCATTTAAGCTCGAATATAGTCACCTCAAAAGAATCCTTCATTGAAGAAGTTGGATTGAAGCTGCGAAAAAGTAAGGGTGCAACAGCAACCAAGGCTACTAAATCGTTAGAAAATAAGCACAAAATAATCCACAGCCGACTGAAAAAGAAATAGGTGCTATTATTCAATCAATCATTTATCACATCAACTAGTTAGAGGTATATTGCCTCGCGTCCAATGGGCGGTCACTGACTTATTCATACTGCCCAAGGTGGTGTGATACGGGTTGGGACCGCCTTTTGGCTTATTAAACACAATAATCATGAAAACTAAGTTATACACTCGAAATAAAAAAACAAAGAAATTACTCAAAGCTAATACAAACCTGGCTATCGTCTATGTGCGTGTTAGTGACGTAGAACAAATTGATGGCACCTCACTGGATGCACAGGTGCGCGCTTGTAAGGATTATCTTGATAAACAAGGACTCATACTTGCGTGTGATCCATTCATAGAAAAAGGCGAAAGTGCTAAAACCACAGACCGTAAACAGTTACTAAGTGCGATTGATTACTGTCGCGTTCATAAGGGACAGATTGCTGCGTTCGTAGTATGGAAGATTGACCGTTTTGCTCGTAACACTGAAGATCACTTCGCAGTTAAAGCCGCTCTCATTAAATACGGGACCACCCTTCACTCTGTCACTGAGGCTATTAATGACGGACCAATGGGTAAGCTTATGGAAACAATGCTTGCGGGCTTTGCTGAATTTGATAACAACATCCGAGCGTTACGTTGTCGCAACGGCCTTCAAGATCGAATTCGTGAGGGCATTTATCCGTATAAGCCTCCTGTCGGTTATATCAACAAACAAAACAAAAAGAATGGTGCCAAAAAGACTACTCCTGACCCAATTCACCCTGTGCTATTTCCTATGGTTCAAGAGGCACTGCGTAGCTATCGCCTGCAACAATTTACCGCAACGGACATGCGTAACTACTTCGAGGCAAACAACTTTGCTGAAATAGCTGGCATACTTGCTTCACCACAATTAATTGATCGAATTCTGTATCACTATCTCGATTATTATGCAGGCAAGCTGTATTGTGCAGATGACGACAAATACTATCCAGGAAAACACACTCCAATGATCTCTCAGGAAGAACTGGATGAAATTATTGCAGTGCGCGATGGTAAACGAAGCAATAAGAAAATCATCAAAAATCGAGACAACGAGGACTTTCCACTCCGTCGGCTAGTTCGCTGTAGTGTCTGTGATCAGCAAATGACCGCTAGTTCGTCTCGTGGTCGCAGTGGCAATTACTATCCCAGCTATCACTGCTATCAGAAAGGGTGTCCGCTAAAGAATAAAGTAATCCGTAAAGCAACCCTTGAAGCTGATTTCATGCAGCTACTTAATCGCATCACACCATCACCAGATCTACTTGAGTACATGAATGCTGTGATTGCACTACGACAAACTGAACTACTCGGTAAGCTACGACAAGAATACGTAGATCAAGAATCAAAGGTAAACGAAGTAAAGGCAAAACGGTTTAAAATCTACGAGTTAGCTGAATCAGGACTCTACACACCAGAAATGGTAAAGGAGCGCCTCGCAGCACTAGAATTGGAACTACTCACGACAAAAATCACATTGCACGAAGACGCGATAGATCTCCTTGAGGCAGAATTTGAAAAGGAGTACTTTAACGTTGCTGTACAAAGTATTTCTCGTCTCTGGCTTGATTTAACACCAGAGTTCCGTCGCGGGTTCCAAAACTTAGTCTTTCCAGAGGGTCTTGTATATACGAAAAACGAGGGCTTTTCGAACCCCGTTTTATCGTGTATTTACAACCTAGCTTCTGATGCAACTCCTGAAAAGTTGCGTATAGTGGACCCGAGAAGATTCGAACTCCCTGCCTCCTCAGTGCAAATGAGGCGCTCTACCAAGTGAGCTACGGGCCCTTGTTGTCATATCTGCCTGGGCAAATGTGACAAGTATATTACTCATTAACAGGGTTTAAGTCAAGGTGACTTATTGGGCGCTACTGAGTTTCCAGGGGGTGTCTGGGGTCATTGAGCGATTTGCACCGATGACTAGGGTTGCTCCCTCCCAATAGGCTGCTTTGGCATCCATTGGTGTTGAACGAAGTTTTACTCCATCAGCCGTTACGTACTTGATTGATTGATCACTGACTTGGTAGATGAAATTGACACAGGTATCTTCACCAGAGTGTTGTTCACAGTAGTAAATGAAATTACCATCGTCTGAGGCTAGGTATTGCGGAAGAGATTCGTGCACACCCTGACTCGCGAGGTCTTTGGCAGTTTCTGGATCAACAGTTTGAATTTGAGCTGAGAGGAGCACGCTGGCGCCATTGCTATTGGCCATCAAGCGACCGCCTGTGTACATCACTTGTTGTGACATATCTGACGTTTCGAGTTCAGGCGTTTCTGTGGTTGACACTTCAGGAACTCCTGTAACCATTTCGGCGGCCGGTGCTTCTGTGACGTTAATAATCGGTGCAGATTCTAGTGGCGATGATTGCGTCACGCCAAAAACAATAAATCCAGCGGTAAATCCTACAACGTACGACAATATTACTAATACAGCTTTTTCGTGTTTGGTACCTTCGATGTTTAGATTCATATACAAATAATTATACGGCAGATTAATAGTGATTGTGAGGTCTAATTGGAATGGCGGTGGATAATGTATAGAGGTCGTCAAATTTTGCAGCCAACTCAAAATCAGCTAATGTCACTGATTTGGCATCATGGGTCGTGAGGGTAATTTTTACGTAATTGTATGTTAGATGTACCTCCGGGTGATGGTTTGATACTTCTGAATGCACTGAAACTTTTGTGACAAACATAAACCCACGCATGTAGCTCGGGAATAAGTATTTCCGCGAGATACTGGTACCAGCTTTTGATAATTCCCAATCAGGGTGCAGGGATTTTAGTTTAGTGGCTAGTTTTCGTTTCGTAAGTGATTTACTCATAGATTAATAGACACGAGCTGTTTTAACGAGATGATCGATTAAACCGTTGAATGACAGACCGACTGCTTCGGCCGCTTTTGGAAACAGTGACTGGGGGGTGAGACCCGGTAAGGTGTTCACTTCGAGGAAGAATACTTCCCCGTCACGAATCATAAAATCAGACCGGGAGTACTGGGTTAACCCAAGAACGGTATGTACAATCGACGCGACGTCGGCGATAGCTGATTTTTCAGTGAATGAAAATCGGCCCGGCACCAATTCGGTAGTGGCACCGTTGTATTTCACATCAGCGGCAAAAAAGTCGTGAGTGTCGGGTGGGATAATTTCAATTGCGGGCAGTACATAGAGTGCCTGGTCTCGGAAATTTTCCAGTAAGGCACAGGTGGCTTCACGTCCACGAATACGTTCTTCGATCATGAACTCACCGTCTGTTTCCGCCATCTGGGCTATGGCATTGCCGAGTGCACTACTGCCATCTACCATGATAATGCCATGTGATGAACCACTACTGATTGGTTTGAGTACATATTCAGGACCAAATGAGTTTTTAATCAGATAGGTTAACCCCTCAATATCATCAATCATTTTGTCGGTGATTTTGACGTGTTTAGGAGTCTTGATATTGTGCGGAAGTAAGGCGCGTTTGGTGTTGTCTTTGTTGAACGCAAGACTTGATGGGAATGAGTTACTGCCGGTAAATGGGATATGCAGGCGTTCACAGATACGTTGCACCGTTCCGTCTTCTCCATATGCGCCGTGCATCGCTATAAATACGACGTCCGTAGTCATAAGAGCCTGTTCTGGTTTTTTAACCAATCCATTGACGAGCCACTCCCCTTTTTTAGACACGGTAATATCGGACACGGTGTAGCCGAGTTTTTTAAGCGCATCAATTACCCCAGTGCCGGTAGACATCGACACTTCATATTCTGAACTAGGTCCTCCACGGACAACTGCAACCCGGGTCGCTAACATGTCTCAATTTTATCATAGTACCAATGAGATTGTTATAAGTTTTAAACCGGTGCATATCAATAGTTGTACACAATTTAGAGTATATAAAAAACAAGCCGCCTTCAATGATGAAGGCGGCCCTCTTATATCTTTATATCCCTTGCTAGCTGGGGAATTGCTCCAAGGTACGAATCATGTACATCACATCCCCTCTGTAGCTAAAGGTGAAATGTTCATTGCCAAGCAGCAGGTTTCCATTTAACGGCAACCAGATTTCATGCTCTTTTTTCAATTCGATTACCGATTTGGTATCAATGAGAACTCTGCCGGTGGCTACCGCCCCTGATGTTTTTATGATACAACAAGGAGTACCAAAGGCAGAAGTCAAGACACCAATTGAAACCGAAACATGCAAGAGCGGGGACAGATCTTCACCTGTCCGTCTCACTACCTCAGACACCATCCTGTCGGTTTCGCGGATGGCTTGCAGCTGGGACGCCGGGATTTTCAACGTGTACATTCGACTTCTCCAATTAGGAGTGACCTACGGGTTTATACCCATAGGGACGCAATTAGCATCATTTCTATTATATTACATAAATTATGTTTTGTCAATAATATTCACTACCGTCGTTTACTGGAGAGCCCTGGTTCGTTGGGCTTTACGGAAGTAGTTGATAGCGAAACGGTGGGCCTCGGAGTTGGCGAGAAGGACTTCGAGTTTGTGTTGTTTGAGGAGCATTTCTGGACCCATCAGACGGCTGGCTTTGTGGCGTTCGTCTTTTACTACCGCTACTACGGGAATCGACATATTAAATTCTTTGAGCACGCCTTCGATAGCGTTTTTTTGAATAATGTTACCGTCAGCTACAATTATCTGCGGATAGGGCCATTCGGTGTGTTCGAGACGACGACGCAAGACCTCGCGCAAGGCGGCCGGGTCATTCGCATCAGTTAAGGTTTTGATTTTAAATTTGCGGTATTCGTTTTTATTCGCTTCCCCGCTTTCAACGACCGTCATTACTCCCACCATGTCTTTACCAGCCATATGGGCAATGTCGTAGGCTTCGATGCGGACTGATTTTTCGTCACGGTAGACGTGATGTTCAGTTTTGATCAGAGCTATGTCTTGAATATGATTAAGAGCAAAGATTTTCTTTTTGAGTCGACCAGCTTCTTCAAACTGTTCGAGTTTTGCATGTTTCATCATCTCACGCTCTAGTTCAGCGAGAATTTTATGCTTTTTACCTTCAAAAAATAGTTTGATGTGACGGATGGTACGCAAATATTCAGCCCGGTTTTGCTGATCAGGATACAGACCAATTTGACGATTGAAGTCAATTTTACCGCGCGCAAATTTTGATAACGGCGCATCTACCGCCTCTTTGGTGTCGTAAAATTGGAAGAGTTTACGGACGATTTTGATGGCTTCACGGAATAGTGAGCCAGAGGGAAATGGTCCAAAATGGTATTTGATTTCTTCACTACTGTATTTTTCGGTTAAGTCTTTACCCCGTACTACCAAGACTCGTGGCCACTCTTCGTTGGTAATAATCAGGTGATTATATGATTTGTCGTCTTTGCTCTTGGTGTTGTATTTTGGCTTGTGACTACGAATGAGATTAGTTTCGAGAATCAGGGCCTCGAGCACACTGTCGGTCACGGTGTGTTCAACCGTTTTGGCGAGTGCCACCATTTGCTCGATAAGTGGTGAACGTTTTTCAACAATATCATTTGCAAAATAACTCCGTACACGACTTCGTAGTGAGGTGGCTTTTCCGATATATAAAATTTCCTTACGAGCACCCAAAAAGAAATACACTCCGGGTGCGTCTGGTAGTTTAAGTTTTGAAAGTTTTTCCTTTTCCATATTGGCGTACCAACTGTAGCATAAAATGTAGAAACCGCCCCAGCGAATCATGACGGGGCGGCTGTGTGTTATGCAGTGCGTCTTTTGGCGTCCTTTGCTCGCTCTTCACGCAACTTGAGCAGGATCACGGCCATCATATCGAGCACATCGAGGTGAACACACCTAGCCAGATGAAAGATCAGTTCGCGCCTGTCACCACGACTCATTTTGCTTGGTATGGGTGGAATATTTTCACGCCAGTCATACAGAGCAAATACCGCGAAACAGGTGAGTGAATTACCTTTACCAGGCCGAGCGTACAGTTGAGACAATGTGAGTCCGCGTGTAGGTCGTCCCAGAGATGGTCGATGAACTTTCATTTTCTTTCCCTCGCTGCTACTGTTCTAATCTGTACCTTACACCTTTGCAATGTGTGGTGCAAGTTCACAACACTTGATCCCCAAATCTGTGGGTAGTAAAAAATAATTAAAATTATGTTACCATTATTTTTTAGAAAGCTCTGATGAAGGACAGACCGATGAAAGAATCTAGGATCTCAAGCGACCAAGCTGATGAAAATTTTTTTCCTGTCTTTGCAGCAATGCACGCAACTCAAGACTTTAGGAAAAGAACCCTTGATGAAAACTACAACCGTGCGCACGATAGCGTCGTATGGCTGATGATATTTCAGGCAGTGTATGGTGAACCACCGGTTCATGACGACACGCTCCCCGAGTATTATGCATGCGGTGTAACTGACCCACGCTGGAATTCCCTACTACATACCCAAGAGGCGTATTCCTCATACGTAAAATTCTGCGACCAATACATAAAGAACATTTAACGCAATCAGCAGGCTCGCGCCTGCTGATTTTTTACCACAAATGCATTTTAAGATACTTCCCAGTGTGAGACTTGGGATTCTCGGCCACTTCCTCGGGAGTGCCTTTGGCGACGATTGTTCCACCACCGGCTCCACCCTCGGGGCCGATATCAATTACGTAGTCAGCTGATTTAATCACATCGAGACTGTGTTCAATTACCATCACGGTGTTACCCTGATTAACTAACTCTTGCAGAATTTCAATCAGTTTTTTAACGTCTTCGTAGTGTAGACCGATCGTCGGTTCATCAAGGAGGTAGATAGTTTTTTGCGTGTGTGGACGGTACAACTCTGACGCAATTTTAACCCGCTGGGCCTCTCCACCTGACAAGGTAGTAGCACTTTGTCCCAATTTGAGATACGAGAGACCTACATCAAGAAGTGATTTGAGACGTTCTTCGATGGCAGGTACGTCTTTAAAGAAAACAAATGCTTCTTCGATTGTCATTTCAAGTACTTCATGGATATTCTTTTTGCGGTAGGTGACCTCAAGGGTTTCTTTGGTGAAGCGTTTACCCTCACAGACATCACACTCCACAAACACCGTTGGTAAGAAGTGCATTTCGACCGCAATCACGCCGTTCCCCTGACAGGCTTCACACCGACCTCCTTTGACGTTAAAAGAAAACCGGCCTGGTTTCCACCCGCGGGCTTTGGCTTCACTACTATTGGCGAACATGTCACGAATATGAGAGAAGGCCCCGGTGTACGTTGCGGGGTTACTGCGCGGAGTTCTGCCGATTGGTGACTGATCAATCAGAATTGAACGACCGAGATATTCGGTACCCGTGAACTCAGCACAGTTGTAGGTTTTGGCGGTGCGGAATTTTTTCTCTAACCGCCCCTTAAGATTACGGTCAACAATTTCATACATGAAGGTAGATTTACCAGAACCAGATACACCAGTGATACAAATCAAACGACCTAAAGGAATATCGACGTTGAGGTTTTTGATGTTAAAGGCTTTACCTCCTTTGATACGGATATGACCCTTTTCACCGGTACGTCGTTCAGGCACGGCAATTTTCTTGGTACCACGCAGGTAATCAAGGGTTACTGATCCAGACGGATTCGTTTTGGCGGACAATAGTTCCTCCAGGTACCCTGAGACCACTACATTACCACCGTGGATTCCAGCTCCCGGTCCAATATCTACCAAATAGTCAGCCGCGTAAATTGTGTCTTCATCATGCTCAACGACAATTATAGTATTGCCTAAATCACGTAGTTCAGAGAGGGTTCCAATCAAACGGTCGTTATCACGTTGATGGAGACCAATGGTTGGTTCATCAAGCACATAGAGTGCTCCCACAAGTCCCGAACCTAGTTGTGACGCCAGACGAATACGTTGGGCCTCGCCACCCGAGAGGGTGTTGGCTCGGCGATCAAGCGTCAGGTATTCAATACCGACGTTATTCATAAATTCCAAGCGATCAATAATCTCGCGCAACGCCGGCCAGGCGATTTCGTGTTGTTTTGGACTCAGTTGTAGTTCATCAATAAACTTGGTGGCGTCTTTTACCGTCATAGCAGTAAAGCCGACAATATTGATACCGAGGTCCTTTTTCCCATCTCCACCTAAGTACACTCGTAGTGCCTCTGGGCGTAACCGCGCACCCGTACATACCGGACAGGTGTCTGATTGGAAAATACCCACCACCCCAAGACCATTACATTCAGGACAAGCACCATACGGAGAGTTAAAAGAAAATAACCGTGGTTCAACCTCAGGAAATGATGAGCCATCTACCGGACAGATAAATTTAGCGGACAGCGTGCGGACTTCCCCGCCCGGACTTTCGATTTTAACCAACCCACCGGCAACTGACAGAGCGACTTCCACTGCTTCAGATAATCGTTCATGTGAACCTTTGGGGTCGTCGGTAAATTCAGAAACGTAGATTTCATCCACCAAGACGTCGATATCATGACGTTTAGTTTTGGTGAGTACAATTTTTTCACGGAGCTGTTTAATCTCACCGTCAATTTTAACGGTTTCGAACCCTTTACCGAGTAGGTCATAGAGTAATTGGTAGTATTCGCCTTTTCGTCCTACTACCACTGGGGCAAAGATTGATACGCGGCCCTTGCTCACCTGGATGCCAAGAACTTTTTCTGATTCTTTTTTGGTAGCGGCTACTACCTCTTTACTCTCGATTGATTTTAGGATAATGCCGAGAATTTCATCTTGGGAGAGCTTTTGAATGGGGATGTCGATATCGAGACAGTATGGCTGACCAACCCGAGCATATAAAATACGGAGATAGTCGTAGATTTCGGTGATAGTAGCTACCGTTGAACGTGGGTTACGGGAGGCAGATTTTTGGTCAATCGAAATGGCTGGTGAGAGACCACTAATTTCGTCCACGTCTGGTTTCTGCATTTTATTAAGAAATTGGCGCGCATAGGGTGAGAGTGATTCAACATAGCGTCGTTGCCCCTCAGCAAAAATAGTATCAAACGCGAGCGACGACTTGCCAGACCCAGATGGTCCGGTAATGGCAATCATTTTCCCCCGCGGCATTTCAACCGTGATGTTTTTGAGGTTGTGGGTTCGCGCACCACGCACAATAATCTTGTTCTCCCGTTCAGAGGTTTTAGCTTGCGTTTTATCAGTATTTAACTTTTTTTCGGGGATTTTTGCCATAGTCTATAACATAGTTACGCCACCAGATGTCGCTGGTGGTTGGTAGTGATAATTATAACAGAGGATATAATATTCAGGAAGTTTCAAGATTACCTTCCCCAAACTTGTGGATCACGTTGATCCAATTCATTGTTATAGTACTGACATTCAAAATCATCTTTAGCACAACCTTTTGATGCACTTTTACCTGAGTCTGAAAATGATGATAACAAGGTGAGCCCAAGAACTAATACAAATGCCCAAAACATCACTGTTGTCGTTTCCATATTTACAATATTATCATTATTGATTTGAACTTCATACTTATATATCTTGCTGATAATTTAGAGATATTCACCTTAACTTCTTTTTTGGAGCAATTCTCATTTTTGTTCTAAAATGCATTTTTCCGGAAGAATCTTTTCCGATAGGATGACTATATGAATCAGGATTATTTTTCCGTTTTTTTCTTAACGTGTTTGAAAATCGGTTACCTTCAGCATCAAACTTATGTAAGATTTTGTCATCATTGAATTTTGTGATGTAAGCAAAATTATATTTATGACCTAGTGCAAAGAACTCATCTTTTAGCTGCTTTACATCGATTCCATGACATCTAAACCATACTTTACCGTTTTCTGAAAAGTGTAGTGTGTATTGGCATGTCATACATAAAATTTGATAACTAGAATAATCCTTTCTTTTTCTTGATCTTTGTACCCCCGGCTTGTTCTTCAAAATAGGCGATTTCATCGCGAATGATAGCAGCGGTTTCAAAATCAAGAATCGCTACTGCGTCCTCCATCTGCTGACGTTTTTCCTTTAATACCTTGGCGGGGTTACGTTTGAACAATTCAACATCTACTCTAAGTAGCGTCTCGACTGTTTCATCGTGTTCGGTACGCATTTGGTCGGTGATGGACTTAATTTCCTTGGCAATGGTGGTGGGGGTTATGCCATGTTTCGTATTGTAGGCCACTTGAATTGCGCGACGGCGATTGGTTTCGTTAATCGCGTAGGTTAGGGCATCAGTCATTTCGTCAGCATACAAAATCACCCGACCCAGTACGTTACGAGCGGCGCGACCAATAGTTTGAATAAGAGCAGTTTCACTGCGGAGGAAGCCGGCTTTGTCGGCATCTAAAATGGCCACTAGTTCTACCTCAGGCAGGTCGAGTCCTTCACGGAGCAAGTTCACTCCCACCAAACAATCGAACTTTCCCTTGCGAAAATCAGTAAGGATTTCGATTCGTTCAATTGTTTTTATATCACTGTGGATGTATTTAGTATTGATTTTTTTCTCAGTCAAAAATTCGGCGAGGTCCTCGGCCATTTTTTTGGTGAGAGTGGTGGTGAGTACTCGTCCGCCGCCTTTAATCACGCGTTCGGCTTCGGCGATAAAGTCCTTGATTTGCCCGGGATAGTCACCGATTTGGTTTACCTTGCGCAAATCAATTTCAGGATCAATCAAACCGGTCGGACGAATAATTTGCTCAACTACATTTCCCTGTTCGAGACAGACCTTCAAATCAAAACCTTTTACCCAATCAGAACGCAAAGACTTCACTTCCCCCGCCTTTTGGATTGGTGGACAGGCCATTGGGCAACAGAGCTCGTATTCTAAACGGCCGGGTGTTGCTGAAGTATAGATACGTTGACCAATTCGCTCGTCAAACTCGGCATATTTAAGTGGGCGGTTATCTACAGCTGAAGGCAACCGGAACCCGAATTCCACCAACGTATCTTTACGACTGCGGTCACCCGCATACATACCGTTTAGTTGCGGTAGCGTAACGTGAGATTCGTCAATGATCGTGAGAAAGTCTGGCGTACCGTCTTCTTTATGTGGAAAGTATGACAACAGCGTATAGGGTGCTTCACCTGGTTTTCGTCTATCAAAATGCCGAGAGTAGTTTTCAATCCCGTTACAATATCCAATCTCACGCATCATTGCGAGATCGTGGTTGGTGCGACGACGTAATCGTTCAGCTTCAAGTAACTTCCCTTCTTTTTTGAATTTTTTTAGTTGCTCATCGAGGTCAAGTTGGATTTCCTGAATTGCTACCTTGCGTTCGTCTTCAGGTGTCACAAAGTGTTTGGCTGGAAACAAGAAAAAGACTTCTGGTTCATCAATTATTGAACGACTCACACCGTCGATTTTTGTGATAGAAGAAACGGTATTACCTGAAAACCCGAGACGGTAGATCATCCGTTCGTTTGTTGGCATGATTTCCACCGTATTTCCTACTGCACGGAAATGTCCAGGAAGTAAATCGGCATTGGTACGTTCAAAGTACATATCTATCAAGATACGCAGTAATTCAGTCCGCGTCGTTTCAAACCCACGTTTAATTTGCAGGTGTTTTTTAAGATACTGTGCTGGTGAACCCAAACCGTATATACAGGACACAGAGGCCACGATGATTACATCTTGTCGGGTTAGGAGTGCCTGAGTTGAAGCGTGACGGAGACGGTCAATTTCTTCGTTTACTTGTGATTCCTTTTCAATAAAGGTGTCAGACGTTGGCATATACGCTTCCGGTTGGTAGTAGTCGTAATACGATACAAAGTAATGCACCGCATTGTTTGGGAAGAAATCACGGTATTCCTGCGCCAACTGAGCAGCGAGGGTCTTGTTGTGAGCAATCACCAGGGTTGGTTTTTGGATTTGGACAATGACGTTGGCCCCAGTAAATGTCTTGCCTGACCCAGTCACACCTAAAAGAGTCTGGTGTTTTTTCCCAGCCCGCACCCCCGCCACCAGTTGTTCAATAGCCTTAGGCTGATCCCCCGCTGGTGTTTTGTCTGTAGAAATTTCGAATTTCACAATTAATTTTTTTCAGAATCTTTAAAATAATATCCAACTACAAAACCAAACGGAGCACTGATCATGCCAGCAAGAACGGTTATGATATTGGCTATATCCAAAAAAGCTTCAGGTTTAGCAACATGGTTAAAAATTGGTCCCAAAAAAAGCACGCCTCCAATTAAGTAGAAATACCATTTGACCACATGTAGCGCTATGTCTGCACGAGTTCTATCTTTATGCTCATTTGGATTATACTTTTTTGATTGTGAGTTGATTGATTTAAGACTAGAGTACTTTTTATCATAATCAGCTAAAATAATTTGTGGATTGTCTTTCATATTTAGTTTTTCTCATCCTCATACAGTTTTGCACGTGCATTTACAAAATTTGAGGTTTCATCTAACCAAGAGCTGATTCCTTTTGCCAGCAAATCTAAAACTTCTTCGTAATTTTTATTTTCAGTATTATTTTGAGCTATGGCTCTTAATTTCTTGTTAGCATCAATAATATCGTCAAATGAGTTAAGTTGTTTTTCAACAAGCTCCACTGTCAAATCAATTAACTTACGTTCAGAAGTATTCATACAGTCATTATACTCTTAATAACTGCTCGCGTAAATTTTTGGTGAAGTTTACTATGAAGTTTAGGTTATGGATGGAGGCTAGGTGGGGGCCGAGGATTTCACCGGCGCGGAAGAGGTGTGACAAATATGCCTTGGTATAGGTTTGAGCTACGTAACCGGTACTTAATGGATCAATCAGACTGTGGTCGGTTTTGTATTTGGCGTTGGTGACGCTGATTTTTTTGGTTTCAGGGTAGGTAAAGGTGCCACAGGGAGTAGTTTTCATGGCGCCGGTCATCACATAAATGGTGCCGGTGCGGCCGATGCGGGTGGCAGCGACGCAGTCAAAGGTATCGCAGCCCATGAGTACCCCCTGCACGATGTCTTCGGGTTCACCGATACCGAGAAGGTGTCGGGGTTTGTCCTCAGGTAAAATTTCATTTACTACGCGCAAGCTATCTCCCAAATCGTCTTTGGAGAAACTACCGCCGATACCAAACCCATCAAAATCCATGTCAGATAGTACACGGGCTGATTCTTGCCGCAGGTCGAGGAACTGCCCTCCTTGCACCACACCATAAAGACCTTGTTTCTTTAAGGCATCGTAGTTTTGCTTGTGGGCCATTACACTGCGTTTGGCCCAACGGTGGGTGCGGTCCATGGCTTCTTTTTGATAGTCTTTATCCGCAGTGGGACTGGTACACTCATCAAAGGCAATGATAATATCGGCTCCAATAGCGTGTTGGATATCAATGGAACGTTCAGCGGTAAAGCGATGCATTGATCCATCAAGGTGTGAGGTGAAGGTTACGCCGTCTTCATCAATAATGCAGAGTTTCCCGTGATCAGCGGCAAATTTTTGACTGTACACATTTAAACTGGCACGGGATGGTACGCCGGTGTCACCATCAGCTTCACCGGTCGCAAATTTAGTTACCCCCTTACCAAAGGCAGCACCGAGACTAAATACCTGAAACCCGCCTGAATCAGTCATGGTTGGCATTTGCCAATTGGCAAATTTATGGAGGCCACCCGCTTCCTTAATTACCTCATGTCCGGGTTGGAGAAATAAGTGGTAGGTGTTAGCGAGCGTGACTTGATTACCGACGTACTGGGCTAAATCTTCGGGCATGAGACTCTTGACGCTCGCTTTGGTTCCAACTACTACAAAAGCTGGAGTTTGGATGTCTCCGTGAGGCGTAGAAATGACCCCAGCGCGCGCGAGGTTGCCTTTGCCCTTGGCTTCAATTTTAAATGTGACTGGTTTGGCCATTTGTACCCGCTACTATACACGATAATTATCATTAATACAGGCTACCAGAACACAAAACCACTGACCGAAGGTCAGTGGTTTTGTGTTCTTGCTATCAACTCAGGTTAATGAGTTAAATTGCTTTAGATGCAAGGCGTGGAAGTAAATTTTTCGTGAGCCTTACTTTTCGTAAGGTGAACAAAAATTTGCGCACCACAACACAGCAGATGAAGTGATTTTACTCATTAACCCCCAGCAGTTCGATTGAGAATACTAGAGTAGCTTTAGGTGGGATTGGGCCGTAACCTGAATCCCCATACGCCAAATCTGACGGAATCACCAAGATACGCTTACCGCCCACCTTCATACCAACCACTCCTTCTTCCCAGCCCTTGATCACGCGACCTTCACCCAAGGTAAATTCAAAGGCTTCACCTCGTTTGTTTGAGTTATCAAATTCTTGACCATTCGGTAATGTACCAACATAGTGCACTGACACGGTGTCTCCCGTTTTAGCCTCAGTTCCTCCCCCCACTACTACATCATCGATAATTAATTTTTCCACAGTACCATTTTGATTAGTGCCTTCTAGTAATGCATTTCGTAACTCTGTTTGTTCGTCACTACCGTTACCCACGGTAACAACTGCTGATTGGGCGAGCTGCGTATCGGTATCAGCTGTACTTAACACTGAGGTCTCAAGATTAATGAGATACAGCGCTACCGCCATGGACATGATACTGGCGCCAATTCCTAAGAGTTCAAATTTGTTAAACATATACAATAATTTATGGTGCAATCATACCGTTTTACGGATAAGTTGCAAGGTTAATTGGCAAAATAAGCTTACCCTGGGCTATATTTTCTGCATACAGGGGGTCACTGCGCCGGGCTAGATTCTTAAGAAACAGACTAGCCTCAACTTCAGGCATCAGATGTGGCTGAGAGGGTGTTCCCTCACTACTAATTGGCACTAGAGTAAACTCAGCGGTAGATGTAGCTAATTTTAATTTTAGAACCAACCCTTGTTGAACATCGACCGAAAAATATTGGTCAAACAAAAAATTCCCTAATGAGTAAAATATTGGTTTGCCATTATATACAGCAATATCTTGAGTCACGTGCGGGTGATGACCCACCACTGCATCAATTCCTAGATCAATTAACCGTCGAGCGGTATCTTCTTGGGTTTGATTATGCTTCAGTACATACTCGTCACCCCAGTGAATATATGCAACTTGGTAATCACTGACCTGAGCTAATTCCACCAAAGATGCTTCGATAGCCGTCCAGGGCAATGACACAAATACCTGATTAAGTGCCAACAAACCAATAGTGTAATCACCAGAAGTGAATGTGGTAGTGAGTGAACTGGTACTATTTTGTGGATGTCCAAACGGTAACAAACGAGCGTCAGCTAGTGTCGTTACCGTATGTGCAAATGTTTCAGCTCCATAATCAAAGGAATGATTGTTAGCTAAAGAAAGATTAGTGAAGCCAGCTTCGACTAATAGGGGTATTATGTTTTTATCAGTCGAAAACGTAGTGACGTAGGCAGGAGTAGGAACATGATTTTCTAAAATTGCTGATTCAAAATTTCCAATCACGGTTTGTGCACCGCCAAAAATTTGAGTCATTTTTATAAACGGGTACAGATCACCTTTGCGTCTAATTAATTGTTCAATATTTCGAGCAAGCAACACATCACCAGTAAATACTATTTCTTGTGACGCACGTTCTTGCGGGAATTTTTTTTCTTCAAGTGTACCAACTGCTGGTAGCTCAACTTCCATTCGAGCACGAATCTCAGTCACAGCAAGGTACAGAAGGATCGGCACAGCGACACCAAACAGTGGAAATAACAAATACTTATTTGACATTGATAGAGGTATCAGTGCTGTGAAAAACACCAGCTTGTTCTTTGTACATTAAATACCCTATGCTCGATACAGCAATGACAATCGAAAGAATAAAAGTAATAACTGCAGTACTATTTTGTGAAAGCTGATGTTTGGCATTTAGGTCGTTCACATCATTGTCAGACAACGTGACGTCGATCCCGAGTAATTTAGATATTTCTGAAGCGGACAATCTATCGTCTGAATTAAAAACTTTATGAAGTGTATCGACGTGTGTTTCGTTACTTTTGATATTTTCCTTGAGCACCATCAAGGCCGTATCTACTTCATTGTTATTCCAACGTGCACTAAGCAACACGGAGCGGATTTCTTCATCTTTGGCTGTCGGAGGAATACCGTTTACTTTAAGAAAGGCTTCAATATTACGTTTTTCTAGCATAAAAATTATTTTCGTTTCTTGACTGTGGTTTTAGGGTCGGCGTCCATGTACACACCGTAAATTTCGAGTAATACCATAAACAAACTGATACACACTGGACCTAAAATAAACCCAATAGGCCCAAATAATGATACCCCACCGAGGACCGATACCAAAACAATAAACGGGTGTAAATTACTTCCCCGACTCATTAATTGCGGACCGATAAAGTTATCGACGATCACTATCATGGCAACACCCCATATCAAGAGTCCCGCAGCATTCCCAATCATGCCGGTAAAGAATAAGTACGCAACAGCAGGTATCATGATTCCCGCTGTTCCAATACCTGGGAGCAATGCCCCAAAGGCAGCGATGGAACCCCATAATACTGCTCGATCAATTCCAAATATACTAAACCCAATCGCGGCTAAGAGCCCTTGGATTATCGCGACGAGAACGGTTCCTGTAACTACAGAACGAACAGAATCTGCCACCCGATTAAAGATAGCCGTATCTTCCGTATCCTTTAATGGACTTACAGATATTATCCAATTAACCAGTTTCGTACCATCACGGAACAAGTAAAATGAGCCCAGAAGTGCGATCAAAAAGGCAAAGATAAATGATACAGTGCCAGCAAAAATTGAGCCGATATTTTGCGTAAACCAGCCGATACTGGTTTTGAGTTGTTCAGAAATATTTAGATCAAAGCCGGGTATTAACGTTTGAATTTTTGACTCTATACTATTGAGCGCATTATCAAGTGGCATCTGTGTCGTTACATCAATCGTACGGTAGAACGATAAGAATTCGTTAACGAGCAAGGTAGAAATGAGAAAAACCGGGACCACCACACATGCAAACACAATAATTGTTGTAAAAAAAGCTGCAATGGAACGATTTTTTCGAGAGAGGTACTTTAAAATAAACTCATATAAAGGGTAACAAATAACCACAATAATAGCAGACAGGGCTAAGGCGGTAATAAATGGAGCAAAAATTTGCCACACCATATATCCCACAATAGCGAGGGCTCCATAGAAAAACGCAAACTCAACTGCACGGGTATGCTGCATATACATGTACTATAGCAAGCATCGCTGTTAGGGGCTAGCTTGATGAAACTTAAAAACGGGTATTACTTATTGTTGTTCGAGAATAGTATTGAGAATGGTTTCTAGTTCACTTTTTACTACTACCCCCCGAATGTGTTGAATGATTTTTCCGTCTGTATCATAAATAATAGTTTCTGGCATTGCGTACCCATCTACACCGGCATAAAAGAAATCGTTTACATCAATAATTTGTTCGATGTTGTCGTATTTTGGAATGGAAGCGAGATACCGTTCAATTTGGTTTTGATTTTCTTTGCGATTCATCGCTAATACTTTTACTCCCCGATCTTTGTATTGGGTTGCGATCTCATTAAGAATTGGGAATTCAATCTCAGTATACGGGCTCCAGCTGGCCCAGACATTTACTACTAAAACAGTATTTTCGTAGGTATCTAGTTCGATTGGATTACTCTGTGAATCAAGAAATACTGCCTGATCCTCATCACTAAAGAGTGTTTTGTTAGCTTCGTTTTGCGCCTCTTTAATAGCAGTGGTGCGAATATAATATGTCGCCCCACCCACCAATACTATGACTGCAATTATTACTGCAAGCACTAAGAGATTTTTTCGATTCATGTTAGTAATCATACGCTACCTCAGATATTTTCACGAGACTGGACACTTTAAAACTACAGTCGTATTAGCCCTTAATATACAACTCGAACTGCTCTGGTGTTTCACCTGGCTCTGCTTCTACCAAGTTTAACTCAACTGGCTTGCCCATGAATGTTGCGGTGAGGTTCGCTTGGTCACTGGCAGACGCATCAATTTTGAATCGTTGATTAGTGATCACCTGCGCACAGACTTCGGTCGTATTAACCACTTCAAACGTAAAGGTTACTTGCTCAGGGAACGATTCTGCCACCCTGGACTCAGTAGTGAGTAAACCACACGGAGTAGGCAAAGCTAATTCACCTACAATGGTGTGCACTCCATTGATAAAGAAATGTTTGCCGTCAATGCGAGTAACTCCATAACTATTCTGAGTGGTGGTCGCAGCTGGATCAGAGGGTAAGGCTACTGGCTCAGTATTTTTTTGGTAAAAATAGGTAAACAAAAACATTCCGACAACAATAAGTGCAAAAAGAGCTACAAACAGCACAATTGTTCGATTTGACATAACGTAATATTTTATACGGATAACGTTCTACTCTTTAAAGTATAACATTTTTTATCTCTACTATAGACAGAGTTAGCGATTGTCCGTACCGATATAGACACGAATAAGGTCAGGAGAAATGCCCGCATCAACCGACAGTAGCGCACCATTAAGTTTTTTACTCAATTCTAGTGCAGCTGCTTGATTGGCTTGATTAAAAATAATTACTGATTTTGTATCCGATCGTCCTAGTTCATTAGATATCGTCGTGACATCATACCCATACGCCTCAAGTTTTCGTTTTGCTTTGGCAGCCAAACCGGGCTCACCACTGGCATTTATAAGCTCGACCTTAAATGAAGGTTTTTCAATCTGCATCTCCCCAGCAGGTAACTCGTATTCGGGTAATGATCGATAAAGTATTTCATCAGACGAAATCACTACGGTAGCATCTGGATTAACAATACTCACATCATATGGACGAGATTTTGTATTCATATCACCAAAAAACCAAAACGTTACCATGCATAAACCTCCAATTACAACCATAAACAAAATAAAGATTTTATTTCGTATTAAAAACGTAATGATAATTTTAATTACTTCACTAATAGCTTTGGCGGATTTTAAATTTTGCACTAACTCAAACATACTATGCCTCACTGGTCCGGTAACGGTTTGATACCGACGAATTATGACTGTCTTGGCTGGCACAGCAGCGTGTGTGCTGTAGGCACTATATTTTTGACTTGAAGTAGCCTGTCGAGCGACTGGATCAAGTCCAGCCAACGTCAACATGCGTTTGATATACATTTTAATTGCAAAACTCAAGAACCAAAACAATAGAAGCAGCCCTCCTAGAACAAAGGCAATTTGTTTTAGAGGAATTACCCAGAAATAGGTCGTACTGGTGGCGAAATTTTTGGTATCTTCCCCATACCCCAATGTAGCAATTGCTTTAAAACGACCAATATCATACGACGACTGTTCACCTGTCCACGTAAAACTAAATTTTCGTATACTGTTAGGGAGTACATTACCAAAGTGTGTTTGGTAATTAATTGGAATAACCCCACGCTGACTCCCCCACATATTTGTAATGGTAATATCTCCTTGTGGTTGCAAATGAACATTGCCTGTATTTTCAAAGCGAACATCAAACTGTATGTTCGGCTCTGAGTTAATAGTTTTTGCAGTAGTAAATTCACGAATATTTCCTGCTTCAAGAACATCACCTGAGACGCGCACAAAAATGAGCGCTGTAACAAATTGTGCTGTCTGCACTTGAGCAGCTTCATTAGTACGTGCCGGTGGTTTTGTACCTACCAAGATAGCGGCGTAGTGTCCACCGGGAGCTGCGTCATCAACAACTGTTACTGAAAATGGAATAGTTACAGTTTGTTGTGGAAGGATAAGTACTTCACTCTGGGATAGAGTTACCCATTCTGCCAATGTCTTTCCTTGGGTTTCTTCTGCAAAGATTGGGATGAGTGAACCAGTCCCGGTCTCACCCGATGGGGCGAAGTTCACCACTTGCGGATATACGGTAATCGGGTAATCATTGACGTTAACTACTCTAATTTCACTGGTCCAAGACTGGCTTGGGTTAGCCGACATTTGAAACAGAGTTGGTGAGACACTGAGTGTTTGAGTACGATCAGACTGCGCTAACGTTACTAGGGGTACTGTAAATACTCCTACAAGTATAAAAATCAGTAGTGCGCTATTTTTTAAGATTGATATCATGGTCTTTTTCTGCCCCAACAATTCCACTACGAACATACACCGACACCTCTTCATCAAGATCGTTAATTCGTGTTTTCGACCGATGATACCATAAAGCAAGTAGTAATGATGTGAGTAATAGAAAACCAAAGATAAGTGCCAAATACAGTACCGGTACCACATTAAAATAGGTTGTATCGTATAAGTTAGCTCGCATTGCGGTACCATACTCAACATTTAAGAGAGCTTTGTGGCGACCAATCACACCGAGCTCTGGAATAGTTTGCTCAAACGTTACTTTACTTTGTGGGTTAATGGATCTTTCTTCTGGATTAACAGGCAATGCATTTATTTCCACCCCGCGATTGTTATAGAAAATGATTTCGCCATTTGGTGTTATTGGTAGACCGCCAACATTTTCTAATTCATAACTCACAACAGCATCATTTGATTCGGTAACAAATCGATCAACGGTAAATCGGTTCAGCCTCAGGTATTCAGTGCGTTTTTCAACAAGTGACAATCGCACCACCACTCCCGGTGCTCGACCCGAGGTCACAAGCGCTTCGGCTTCATCACGTTTTGAACCTTCAGCAAAACCAATAAATGCATGGTACTCGCCTGCTACTGCATTGGGATTGATAGTAAACGATATAGGAATTTTTATCGTCTCACCAGGATTAATTTCTACTCGACCACGAGTGACCGCAATCCAGCTCGTAATACTAGTTGTATTGTCACTCATTGACGCCGGAACAAATGATTTTACCTCACCTCCTTCACCAATAGTAATTTCGTTTACTGTTGGAAAAATCCGCACCTTACGATCAGTGGTATTGGTTATTTTAACAGTCTCTTCAAACATGTCACGCGGCTCGATAGTATTTTCAATCAAAAGCGGCGAAACCGCATAATTAGCAGCCAAGATAGGCTGAACTGAAGCAAAGAAAAGACAAATAAGGAATAAGTATTTCATAGGAGTTAGTACGTCGGCACTGCCAAATAGACAATTTCCGTTTCGTAGGTGCCGGCCGGTTGACTGTTAGTGACACTTACTCTGTATAGAATATCATGTACATCATCGGCGGGAAGAGAGCTATACATCACTTCTTGTGGCGTGGTTTGTAGTCCCGCATAGCTATCTAATGGTGAAAATCGGGTTGAGCCGCCTGCCAATGTAGCATCGCTCGTGTGGTAGCCTATACACCCCGGAGCAGAAATCTGGCAACCCACTGCCCAACTAGTTGGGGCAGCATTGGTGCCCGTGACGGAATTAATAGCTGTACCATAACTATTCAAGAGCTGTTGCCGGGCGTAACTCAAAACTCGATACCCATCAATAGCATTGGTAGTTACAGAAATTCTATGGGCTGAATACCAGGGTGTATTAATTGGAATAGTACCAAAATTGATGGTAGATGGTGTCGAAGTGGCAGTAGTAACAACGCCAGCAGTAGTAGTGCCTGAAGGCAGACCAGAAATAGTAAGCGAAAGTTTCGCAGTCTCTGCTACCGTACTGGGATACACACTACCGGACTTAAGAACGACAGGAACTTCATTCAAAGTGTCATACAATCTAAAGTAGTACACCACACCAGTACGCGCCAAAACTTGCCTGAGGTAAAACGCATACTCACGGTTAGCACCGGGTTCGTGTGTATCACCGAGCACAAACACACCAGAACTGTTGTGTGTACCACAACCTTCCCCGACACTACTAGTACAGCTGTCGGCATCGGTTAGGACTTTGGTAGTAATCGTAGCGTTATCAGCGCCACCACCTACCGCATAGCACCAGGTAGAAGTAGCGGTACACGTAGAAGTAGCCGTGACATCACGCGGATTTGTAAAATTAGGGTTTTCATCATACTGCACTTTAAACTTTACATTTTGACCACGCACGTTTTTGGCTTCACCGACAGTAACCCGAAGCGCGAGTGTATTATCGTTTTGAATTTCAATCGGAGCTACTGTTTCGGCAGACAACGGTGTAGTCGGAGTCTCATTAGTAGCATCATCGTACCAACGCCAGTTCTGTGTTTGTGGTGTAAAACCAGCTGTCCGGATTTGCGGGTAATTTAAGTATCCATCAAGTGTCGTACCGTCACCCCGCACCATTCGGAAACAGTACACACTGCGCTCCATGGCACCGTTATGAGAAAGTTGAAAATCATACTCGATATCACGGTTTGGGTCAGCACCAAACGGATTTGCTGGTGCTGGATTTTCCTCAACATAGCTACCAGCAATATCTGAAACAGACAGCACTAAATCACCGAATATTGGCGGATTTACCGACAGATCTGCTCCATTGGTTGTACCAGTCGCATTATACCCACGCCAAATAGCTGAACTGCTGGCAGCCCCTACATCAGTCCACCCAGCTACAGCCGAACAAGAAGTTAACCGTAGTCCGTACTGTAATTTAAAATCGTAGAGTCCCACCGGCAAGTTTGCATTAGTTACACGCAATGACATACGTAGTCGTACCCGATCGGCTTCACCCAGTGGTTGATCGGCAATAGAGAGTGGCGTATTTTCACCAAGGTCACTTGGTCCGGGCGGCCACGGATCTGTCGGCAGTAACGAGTTGTTATCTGCGTATATACGATAGTAATTTTGTCGAACTGCCAACCCATTTATTGGCCACTCAACAATTTCGGTTCGGTACGTAAGAAGTGCAGCGGTGGCTTCACTGCGCCACAGTAGGTAGGACGAAGTGGAAGTAATACTCAAGCCTGCCATAGGGATTGGAAAGTTTGAGTTTGCCCCCACTGCCCGAGAAGTACCAAAAATGGATGCATTGGTAATTGTATTCAGTGGGGTAAAAATTGGAATCGAAAGAGCTACTGGTTCGGTTCCGTCGGTAGTGTTACCGTTACTTCGTTGCACTCTCATGGCACCGGCACTCGTTTGTTGATTTTCAATAACCCACACCACTGAAGTATGCGAAGCAGGTGTCGTTGCTGCATCCTCTAATTTAAATGACACCGCCCCGATACTCGAGAGCCAGACTTCGTGACCATAATTATTAACATTTCCTAATCCATTAATTCTTTTTTGAGCATGAATAAACGTTCGCGCTAAACTATTAACGGGTGTAATTGTTTCCGTTTCAATTATGGTACTCGATGCATAAGTGTGTTCAACACGTTGGATATTCCAGTTAATACCAGTATATTCCACTACCGCATAACTAACGTTGATAATAGCTCCGCCCGCACCTCGTCTAAATACTGGTCGATTAAGAGCTGCATCCCACTCGGCAGTGACTGCCCCCGCATAATAGAAGTTTCGTCCTATATCGCGATTTTCAATTCCGGTAATATACACAACTATATCTGTGTCATCAGTCACGCCGGTTACAACCGTACCGGTCGCACTTGTTGATGCGCTGACCATCCCCACTGTGGCTGCACTGAGAACCTTCATTTCGTTATCGGTACTAGTGGCACCAATAAATTCGATAATTTCCCAATATACTTGGGTATTGCCGATGGCAGCTGGTGGTCGACTGATTGTAAAACTCGTCATGATGTTACCAGGATTACTAATGTACGCAGTAACGTCATCTGCGTTCTGAGCAGCACCGCCAGCATTGCGTCCTGCACCAGTCATCTGGGTATTAGTGATTCGTACAAACGCGCTTGATGACGCTTGCGGTGCTGTATAGTTCACACCAGCAGTGAGCGTTACTCCGGTACCTGTGACGTTAGTCACTCCACGCTGCACTTTAAAATCACGTTTTGGGGCTGTTCTAACTTCAGCATAATTATCATACTGATTAAGTTCAGTCCCGAGATTAGTCACTCGAAAACAGTACACGACGTCACTGCCCGTAATCCCGGTTGAAGTAATACTGAATTCGAGCTCGGTAAACTGCGTTGAGGTGAGTGTTATTCCTCCCGTCACCGCACTTGTATCCTTCACTCCACCATTAGGAGTAACAAACGTAGTATTACCATCACTTACTCCACCGGTACTCGTAGCGATGTTTGTGGTGTTTGCACCATCAGTAATATTGACTGAATTGAACATATTCCAGTCATCATTAGCAGCATCAACACTCGTCCACACACTCACTGCACTACAGGTGGTAATTTTTGGACCATACTCTAGCTGGTACTGAGCGCCCGTTGAGGTTGCTGCTCCTTCGTTACTTACCCCTAAACGAAGACGTATCGAACTACTGGCTGCATGTTCAATGAGTTGGGTATTCTGATTTCCTGCTGTTGCTGAGGGTGCGGTAGTTTCACTGCCAGAATCAGTACGCCAGTGGTACCCTGTTTGCGCTAAAATTGCTCCTGACAAGGTAGTAGTGCCAGCAAGCAACACCGGTGTAGTTGGACCAACCGCTCCAGCAGAAACAACAACATCATTCCCGCCATTAGCAATTTCTATTTGAATATCTTCCCCATTATTGGCGGCACTGGTAATGTCAAAAACTGTATACATACATACCGCCTGAGTGGTGGTAAGTGACACAGAGCCAGTAAAAGTGGAGCTGCCGTTAGGACCCGAAAAGCCATCGGTGTCAGTTGCGCCGAACTGTGTCTCTGTTCCCGCATATGATTCACTAGCACAGTTGTACGGAGCTGTAGTATCGAGATCATACCGTAAACGAATATTATCCAAGCTGGTCGCACCATTAACTGAACCCGTTTCAGTAATTGTTATACTGGTGAGATTACGAGAGCTAACATTTTCAGTAAACACAAACGTACCGCCAACTTGAAAATTTGTAGTTGGAATAATGGCCGATGATGCCTGGGTGCCAATAGCACTTACCGAAACATCTGCTGATACTGTTACCTGTGGGTAGACACTGTAGACTGGTAATACTGTCCCCGCACTGGTAACTCTAAAACAATAGGTTGTACCCTGTGGAGCACTACTAGAGGCCACAATCGAATATTCTAACTCAACGAAATTTGTAGCAGTTAAGGTTAATGGGCCTGTTTGTGAAGTAGTATCAAGTTGACCACCATTGGGGGTAAGGAAAGTAGTATTTTCATTTACCATCCCCCCGCTCGCTACTGAAATATCAGTGGTATTTGAACCATTAGGTACAAAGGTGGAGTCAAACATATTCCAGGCATCATTGGTGGCATTCACATCAGTCCACCCGCTCGCCGCAGCACAAGTTGGCGCAGCTTCGGCATACTCTAACCGAAATTGGGTAGCGGGACTGGCGAGCGAACCTTCGTTTGAAACTTGTACACGAAGTCGCCGCGGAGTGTTTTGAAGCAGCGCGGGAATTGGCGTATCAGCAATTCCGCCGGTAGCAGACGTTGCAGCGGTTTCATTTCCGTTATCATTTCGCCAGTGATAATGCGTTTGCGTAAGTGTATCGTTGTTAATTGTGGTGCCAGAAACAAATGCAACTGGGGTGTCTGGTGTAACTAACCCGCCACCCGAAACCAACACATCAGAACCTGGATTGTCAATAAATACCCGTAACGTGGAAGCACTGAGTGCAGCATCAAGCACATCAACTACTGTATAGACGCACATCGCCTGAGTGGGAGTGATATTAACTAAACCATTAAAGGATGACACACCATCTGCTCCAGTAAAACCATTTACATCGGTACTACCAAATTGTGTTTCCAGGCCAGAGTATGTTTCACTCACACAATCATAGGGCGCACTGGTATCCAAATCATAAAATAGTTTTATATTTTTAATAGCACCACTCCCGTCAACTGTTCCATTTTCAGAAATAGTAATGTCGGTGACATTACGACTGACCTGGCTTTCTTTGATTAAAAATGCTCCACCAGTATAGAAATTACTAGTGCTCGCCGACACACTCGTGGCCGGAGTTCCTAGCGTAGATACTTTTGTTACTGGCGCAATGTTTGCTATTGTCTCACCAAAAATATCATCCGGTGCTGGGTCTTGCCACGTCGCATAAATTCGCTCGTCACTCATGATATTCATATCAATACCATAGAGATCTCCAGGTGTGGTATTCACCGGTCCTTGTTCTGCACTCCATGATGACATGGCACTCGTTGACGTTGAATAGTAAATGTTACCTGTAGTGGCCGTTGCGGGCGTAGTACGTAATCCATACGCGACATAAATTACTCCCAGGTTGGTATCAAGCGAAATTGCAATACCAGTTAAACCACGTGTAGAATTTGTAAAAATATTAGCTGTAGAAGTCCAAGAGCCGCTGACGTATTTGGCAGTCCGTACATCATGGTCAAGGACAGTATAACTATCGTTATCAGCTGCGTAGGCAAGATAAATATCGCCCGAGGAATGGTCTTGGGTAGCAGCCATTGCAATATCATAGGTTGCCCCCTCCACTGCTGCTGAATCAACCGCAGTCCAACTGCCGGACCAAGTACTGCCGTTCCAAACTCGAGTTCGGATATCGTCTGCTGAAATATCCCGGTTAATAAGCAACATGTTACCGCCGAGGATTGGCATCAGGAGGTTCCAGTCGTTGTCCAAATCCATAAAGTTTGTACCGGCTTGGGTCCAATTGGTTGTAGTGTTACAGCCTGTACTACATTGGATAACAAATGAATCCGAGGCATCTGAAGCTGCGATGTACAGAACACCGGTAGTGCTTTTACTAATAGTTTGTTCATTAGTACCAGCAACATAGGTAGGTACCTGTGCAGAATTACTGACGGTATTAATAGGAGTTGTACCTGACAAAAGAGTATCTGAACTAGTATCGAGACGATTGTACCAAATCACATCAGTCGCATTAGCGACGTTCATGGTTGAAATATGAATATTATTACCGGCATCGCCAGGAGTCCAGCGATCGTACCAAACTGCAATACTCGTACAATCTGTTTTACTATCTACTGTGACTGCCCCTCCCCAGGAATTACCACCATCAGTGGTTTTGCTATACGCACAAACACCTGATGAATCAACATAGAATTTATAGCCAATTTGATCTGTCGTAAATACAGTTTGTGATCCAGCAAAGAGATGTTCCGTGGCCGTGAGACTGACCGTTGCATCGATAGTAACAACCGCAGCTTGAGCAATTCTGGGCAATAAGAATTCCAGAAACGTAAATTGCGCACCGATAGTCAAAAGAAGCAGAAAAGCGCTCACGCATTTATGCGTACGTACACAATTAAAAAACGAAGGATACCTCCCCATGGGTTTATTTTCTCATGCTTTGCGTACCCTACAAACTACTACCTGTAGAGAGCCGGTATTACACCACACTACTCGCTAGTTTCTATTGAAACGTCGGGCACAAACGGTGGCACCACCAGATCCTGAGGAATATCAGCTGGCAGCAAAACCGGAGGCGTGAGATCGAGCGTCATATCAGCGATTGTTTCGGTATTTGTTCCCGTATTTGGTGTACTGCCGGCAATGTACGAACTGGAAGATGCAATATGCAAATCACCTGACTGTGGTGAGTAGGTAGAGGATGCAGTTGAAGTTCCAGAAAGGTTTGGGTCACTATCGATACCGGGAAAAACATCTTCGCTTATCTCTGCGTCTTCTTTGGTTGGATTCTTTGGCTGCACGAGCGCTCTTGTTTCACCGGTAGCATCTGGTTCAGGTAATTCTTCTGGTAATTCAGCCGGATCATTTGCGAGTGGCGTCACTTCTCCGGTTTCAACATTGTAACCTTTAGTTACCACGTCCCCATTAGCAAATTCCGTTTCGTAAACTAATACCATACGAGGATTGGACAACGCTCCACCCTCTTCATCGGTAATCGTGGTAAATTCACCCGTCACAATATCAAATAATTCAATTGTCTGCGTGTTATCTGACGCCAAACGATTCCACATCACTAAATCACCTTTTACATTCGGAGCAATGTCGTGCTGGAGGCTATCAGTCAGGAATTTTGTTTCAGTACCATCGTACAATACAATATCCCAGTTAGTGTCGTTCCATCGTTGCCAAACTGTAAAATTACCTGAACGGCTCGGTTCCATATTGTTTACGTTATCAGCAGTTAGCTGCACTTCGCGTTCACTCTCTAAATCATAGGAAATGATTTGGTAGCGCTCATCCACCAACCGATGCCAAACAATAGTATTTGATTTAGTGTCAAATACTGGCGCAGCATCATCAACGGTATTAAATGTCAGCTGAGCCAACTCACCATTTTTTTGTAAAAATATTTCAAGATCACCATCTTTATCTTGCAACGCATACATGCCGTCGGTTCCCTGTTCTGCTTCTTCTTTTTTACTCTGACAATAGAATGAGCCGTCCTCAACCGTTACACAATCATTACGATTAAATTGCATCACCGCATCACTGTGTACAGTTGTCACCGCCACTGGAATTTCAGTACTAGTCGCAGTCGTGGTACCTACTTCTAATTCGGCAGGAGGAAGTTCATCTTCAGGATTAATAAGGTCTTGAATTTCTTCGTCAGTAAAGACTGTCGTGGTACTTGATTCATCGTTACTACTTTCACTAGTATCTTTTGAATCAGCACCGTCGGCAACATCAGTCTCACCAACCAGCTGATCACTGACTTCACTAACATCTTCAGTTACAGTGTTAGAAGAACCATCGTCCGCATTAGCTACATTAGTTTCAGGAGCATCTGAAGACACAACATCAGTTGATGTCGTTTCGGAAGCTTCAGTTGGTGCTTCAGGTGTTGAATCAGACAAACCAGCATCAACTGCCAAATTGATAGTAGCGCTCGTTTCTGAATCAATAGGAGTAGTTTCGGAGGCAAATACGCGTTCGATTGGTTGTAAGAGGAAAGATAGACACAACAACAAAACCACCGCAGAAGATACACGGGAATAAAACACGTTACGGTAGAGGATTACCTGACGTGGTCGAATATTCTTTTGATTATGGTTGGCCTTGTTCACTTTCTTTTCAGCCAATTGTTTATATAACGGATTCACGGTCCGTTATAAATTTCCCATCTAGTACATAATATCAGGTATCACGCAACTAAAACGCTTTTTTATCAACATAAATCTCATCACCATTCCGACTTACTTTGAAAAATAATCAAACAAAATTATAGAAAAATCCCGAAACGTCATCTGTCCATCATTGTTAAAATCAAATTGTCGCTCCTTTGAGGTCCAATTTGCCATAAATGAGCTGATATCAGTCAGTGTCACTGAACCATCGCCATCAATATCTGTAACTACGAGGAAGCTCACTTCCCCTTCAAGTGTCATAGGACCGGTTGGTTTTTGACCTGCGGGGTACACAGTAGTGACGATTTTCGCTCGGGTAGTATCGGCCTTGATACTTGTTCCCTTACCATCACCTGCAAGCAACATGACTGTTCCTGCCAGAAACTGAGCACTACCGGCTGTTTTGGCTTTAAGGTTAATGGTAGCTATTTTATGCTCACCAACAAAACCTCGTTTGTATGTCCCACCACGCAAAACCACGGCACCGTCTTTCACATGAGGTTCTTCTGTCCAAAGTGTGATTACCGACTCTCCTTTATCAATACCGAGCACTTCTACCTGAGCTTCTGGATACAATACACTGAGATCAACCGCATTAATTGGCGCATCAGCAAATACGTACACTTCCAAATTGAACTGTGTGTTCACCTCAACCATGTTAGCGCTTGGTACCACCTTCACATAGGAACCTTTTGTCCCTGAAACGGCTGCAATAGAGGCAACAGCTGCAAATACAAACAAAAAAGAGAACGCGTAGCGAACCGTCGGAGAGTTTTTTAATCCCAAGGTTGGAAATACTTTTTGTAAAGCTCTCCGTAAGAATTTCATAGTGTTAACGCCTCGGTTTTTAGAACTTCAATTTGATTACCTAAGACAAGCATTTGTCCTCGTATCGTACTCACCTGACTGAGCGTTGCCAACACCTCAGGCGAGGTCGGTGTTTGTCCACTACTTAAAAGTACGATGATTTTTCCTTGCAATAAAACTAGCTCCTTAAAATATTCCGCGGTTTTGAGTTCAGACTCAGCAAGCTTCTTCCATGCCTCTAGTTGGGATGACCCTTCAGAACTTTTACTCGTTACAATACTCCGTAAATCAAGATAATCGGAAAGCACCTCAACCTCACGCAGTAATTTAGTAGCCACCACCGCTTTTCTATCAGCAAAAAAACTACCGCAGGCATAAAACAAGGTATTGAGTTCGTTTAATTCATCTTTGGAGATATTTCCTTGTAATTTATCAAGCAGTGTATCAAATCGTTCACGTTCACCAGCACTACAATCGGTAATAATACGGTCAGTTGTGGCATCTGCACCATTAACTCGGGTAATATCGGCCAGATCTGCCAGATTGTCTTTTTGAATAAGTATTGCAGCATCTAGCGTCGCAGTTACTTTACTGTTTTGGCCTGATGTAGAAGCGTGCAGGGTGAGGAATACGACAATGAGTACAATCACACAGATAATCAGAATGGTAGTCAGGCGGTTTAAATTAATTTTCATAGCAGTAATTATTTTTTGAATACATGGGTAACATCATCAACTTCTTTTCCGACTCGACGCTTGGCTTCAGCGATGGTCGACTTAAGTTCAGCAAACATTGTTTCTTCGGCTTTGGTTAACTTTTTCGTTTTGTGCGAAGCTATAAGGGCGGCTTCTTGCTCTGCAATGACTTGATCCAAATGTCTGAACTCGGTCGCGAGCATCATGGCTGCCTCTTCAGATTCTACTATAACCCGTGCCCGCATGCGACCCATTTTTCGTATTGAATAGATGAGTGTCAACCACGTCAATACAACCAGAGCAATGAGTGGTATAAGGATTGAAAAGAAACTAATCAAAAACGACCCAACTGCTACATATCCTGGCTCAGATACAACTATCGTTACCGTATCTGACGGTTCACTTTGCCCACCAGAAACATCGGTAGCGGTTACTACAAGCGAATATCGTCCAGTCTTAAGTGAATCGGTAGGAATAATGGTAAACACACCACTGCCGTCAGCTACACCTTCCAGAATAGTTTCCACACCTTGCACGTCTGTCAGTACACCTTTTACTGTTGCATTTGCCTTGGTAGTACCACGTATAACTGGTGTCACTCCTGAATTGAGGGTAGCTGGATACTCAGTTATGAGTGGTTTATCAAAAGCGGTAATACTAAATGAAAATGTCGCGATTAAGGAATTACCCGCACTATCGAACCCTTCAACAACGACTGTATGGTAACCTGGCGTTAGATTAGGTAGCTCAAGCGTAGGGTTAGTTCCCGAAGCGGTGTGGTCATATGCCTCACCACCATCAAGCTGAACTTTAAATTTTGTGACCGGTGATGCTTTATCTACGATAGCTAGATTAAGGGTTTGTGTTGGACTTGAGAGATCAGCATCTTCAGGTAACGTGATGGTAAACGATTCAGGCTTTTCAGAGTCAACTGACAATTTGTAATGCGCAACCTTACCCCAACCGTCGGCATTTCTAAACTGAACGTGCAGATACGACACCCCTTGATCCAAGTCAGGGATTGTCAAAGTTCGAATAGGACTATCGTAGACTTTGGTTGGAATCGCTACCGGACTTTTATCCAGTCCTGTTCGTACTGCTGTTACACCGGCAGGCACTGTCCAATTAAACACGGCGGTTGTTTCTTTAGACCAGCTATTTTGATCTGGATGTGTCGCTGAGGTAATTACCGGTGCATTTGGGGTATTTGCAGGTGGCACATACTCAACAATTACTTCTGGTGCCGGCTGCGACTCTACTGCTGATAGTGTATACGTACCTCCGCTCATCCCGGTAAGAACATTAGTGCCTCGTCCATCAGCTGCCAAGACGGATGCTCCAGTCAGAGACACGCGGGCAGCACCCGAGGTAAGAGACCTAAATGTTACCGACAGCACATTTGCCGCACTACCAGTGTAGCCTGTTGGCACACCACCAGAAAATGACACCGTACCAGCTGAATTTGAGAAAGCTGGTTCCGTAGTCCAAAGATTAAAAATTGATGACGCTCGGGATACTGAAACAACCGATAGTTCACGAGGATTAAATGAAAGTGTTCCATCAGCGGCATTTACCGGCACACCCGCAGTGTTTACAAATACTGTTACAGTAAACGTGGCGCCAGTTTTATACACTCCCGTTCCAGGAGAAACTGACAACGTCGCAGCCTGGGTGAGTACAGGAAGCGCAAATAAGATTATTCCCACAAGAAGTACTCGGATGAAGACTTTTTGTACAAAGGTAGATAGTTCGATATTCATATTTTTATTCTAATACACCAGAATCACTTTCTTCTAAATTAGCAAGCGTATTCTTTTTTGCTCTACGCCGTCTGATGAACCAGTACACGAGGCCTAGTAGTATCAGCACTCCCGTAATTGCAATACCTGCCATGACCATAAGCTCCGGCGTAATCGAAAAGCGACGAGCCGACTCATCAACGGGCACGGTAGCTACATACTCATTACCAGCTTTATCGATAGCTCGTACCCGGACAACACTGTTACGTGACTGATCTTTTAATAAATGGGGACTACGTGTTTCGACCCCAGGCGCTGTGGCCGCTCCAAAGTCAAAAAGCTTTGATTGTGAATAGGTTTCTTCAATGACTTCATAATGACTGATTCCTGTTTGTTTATCAGTGGTGTTAAACACTACAAACCATTTGTTATCAATCATTTCAACACTAGCACTAAACTCCTCTGGCGGAGCATCATCTGATTGCACATCACCACTCCACGGATCGAGAATTTCACTTCCTACATTGTCGCCGAGCGTAAAATTAGCACCAATTTTTTGTAAACTCGCAGGTGTTCCGGCTCCATCATTTAAATACGCTGTTGTTTCATCGGTAAATTGCACTGTTGCTTGTGAACGAGCTTCACCACCACCCACTTGCATACCGGGTGCTCTAAAAAAAATTTCCACGAGGGTGTTGGTAAGATTTGGATCTCCTTGTACTCGTCCACAATACCCATTCGGGATACCACCAGCAAAACTAATAGTGTTATTTTCTTTGTTAATGACTGGATTTTCTACCCAAATTGGCAAAATAGATTTTCCCACTGAAATATCAACCGGAATAATATTGTCACTATAAGAAATCACCGCATCAATTGCGTTAATACACTCACCCGCTGCCTCGTCGGTATCGAGTCTGATGGAAATTTTAGCAGCGTCACCACGATTAAGACTGACTGTATTAGGGTCCATATACAGTGTCGCTGCCTCAACCATCGAAGCTGAGACAAGAAACACAACCGCCAACAAAATATACCTCATAGTAGTTCTAGTATAGCCCATATCTACGAGCTTTTATGATCTTGTACACAAAGCAAAAACCCTACTCGTGGTGGGAGATAGGGTTTTTTGCTTGTACTCCAAGCTTGGATCCACTATTCGTTTAGAATACTGGAGTTGCTACGTATGTCAGCGTAGCGGTGTAATCTGTTCCTGCTTCCTGCAAACCTGAGATTTCTACTTGATAACCCACATCGGCTCGCCCAATATCTTGGGTTGTACCGTCAGCTGGTCCATCATGTCGAAATATCTGTACTGGTGTAGTTGAAGCTGAAACAAAACGATTGCCAGCTCCTCCTACATCAAACGGGTCAGAGAGTCCGAACGTTGCATCATTGGTGGTTAGACCCCAGTGACCCCACGTATCTTCATCTGAAATTATCGGTGTTGGTGATGTCCATGATACCGGAGTATTCGTAAATGCACCGTCGATAAATCCATCAATATCTGCTCCGGCTGACGAAGTCAGTTGTTGATCTGCCTGCACAGTTACTGCAAAACCATAACTAGCGTTTGTTGAAACACTTAATCGTTGAGCAGCAGAAGATGCATTACCATCTGTCAGTGCACCAAATGCAATTGCAGTTGCAGTTGATGTCCCTGTTGTTACCAACGAGTTCACATCGGTACCGCCTGGAAGACCCGCTACCGTAAAGGTAAAGCTCGTATCCACAGCAGCCGTCACTACAACTGGTGCAATAATCGCTACTCGAGTTGAGCCAATATCACTTGCTCCAACGGTTAGATTGATTTCATACGATCCAACTGATGGGTTAGTTAATTGGGCATTTCCTCCAGCAGCATTTTCACCAATCAAGATTGTCGTTGTGCCTGATGTAGGGAGTGATCCGCCATCACCTGAACAAAATTCAAGTGTGAGGACTGACCCAGAAAAGGACGCACCGATTTGTTCTGTACCAGAGCAGTTTGCAGCAACATCGAGACTGGTGGCGTCATCAAAGACGTCAATGTCTGTGAAGTTAACTGAACCAACCACAAATGGTCCATCAGAAAAATCTACAACAATCGTACTACCGTTTGCTACACCACTTGGTGTAATAAAGTTGATAGTGTGATCAGATCCAACTGCAGGAGCAGAATCTGAGAGGGTGTCGCTAAGCGACGTGACACTTGCAGCTTCCGCAAAACGGAATGATGGCAAACCAATTGACCATAGAAGTATGGCAAAGGCTGCTATCGCTGCAATAGCTTGGAGTAGTCCGAACGTGGTATTCGTTCTACTCATATATTCTCTACGTTGTATTAGCCTACCATTGCCTCCATATACATGTACAAAGACGTATATAAAAGCTATTTACCATAAAGATAAATACCGGTAATTGGTCTCCACACCGATTACCTATATAGAATCGTAAGCATACCTGTTTCGGAACTCCCGGCTGAAGGTCATTTAGCTACAGTGAAGCAGCTATGGCATCCTAAGTGATACCCCCAAAACAAGTACCCTCTCATTGTAGCCCGATGGATTTTTTTTTAGAGATACTTATACACAAACAAAGCCTATACGAGTAAAAAAGATTTATCATTTTTTAAAAAACCACGATCACTACTACCAGCATAAACGCAAAAAATAAATTAACAAAAAAATAACTCTAAGTCATACCAAAACTATAACCCGCAAGATACATTGTCCAGCACTCATATACAACCCAATGAACGTTCTGTAATTGTTTCTATACTTTAAAACCTGCACCCAATAACTGTGGTATGACTTTTTATACTACAAAAAACAAAAAGCTTCACTTCTCTTTCCCGAGACTTGAAGCTTTTACATACTCAACACTAAGAGTGTGGCGATATAGTGATTCTCTGTACTATGTACTTTCTTAGACTAATCTTTTACCCTCGCCCAATTAAATATGCGACATAGGCAACGTAGAGAACGATAAACAAGACTCCCTGCCAACGTTCAATAGTATGTTTCCGACCAACAAATAAGACCAGGAATAACAGTAGTGTGGCTCCAAATGTAACGAGTAGATCAATGGTAAATTGTTCAGAAAAAGGTAGCGGGGTAATCACCGCAGACACGCCCAAGATCCAAAATATGTTAAAAATGTTGGAACCCACAATGTTTCCAACTGCAATATCAATGTTTCGTCGATACACAGCAGCCACTGAAGTTGCCAGTTCAGGCAGTGATGTACCTACAGCCACAATCGTCAAGCCAATTAATGATTCACTCACTCCTAACGCAGTTGCAAAGAAAACTGCACCGTCGACAATCCACTTTCCGCCTATAACTAACCCGGATAGACCGATAGCAATCAAGGTAACAGAACGTACTAATGATTGCGCTGGCACTGCATCAGTCTTCACTGATTCCATCTGTCCAGCATCCTCTTTTGCAATCGAAAAGATATAGTACAAAAATATCGCAAAGAAACCGATCAGCACCAAACCATCACCAAATGAAATTAGTGAAGATTCTGCCCCGCCGAGCATTTGATCAAGAGCCAAACAACCCAACATTACAACAGCTAAGAGCGCAAAGGGAATCTCCTTCCAGGTAGTGCCTTTTCCTACTGAGAGTGGGTACATCACTGCACAAATACCCAAGATCAAAAGAATATTTACAATATTACTCCCTAAAATATTTCCAATCGCAATATCAGTATTTCCTTGCAAACTCGCAAGCAAGTTCACAATCAGCTCAGGAGCTGATGTGCCGAACGCGACAATCGTCAAACCAATAACCAACGCCGATACACCGAGCCTCGCCGCCAAGGAGGACGCTCCACTCACCAACATATCCGCCCCCTTCACTAAAATAATAAATCCAACAACAAACAAAACGATTGTAATAAACATAATTTGAAAATAATAGCACACTACATATACATTTCTAGTAATTACAAAGCAATAAAACCAAGGGTTTAAATCTAAACGAAATAAGGTGAAAAATATTTTTACCAATAAATCACCACCCTCAAGAAAAGAACTCTGTCCGGGTCAACCTAATTTTTTTACTGGCTGTTTGGGACGATGTTAGGACTTTTTTACATAAATTTTTATAAATAAAGTAAAGATTTCAATTAGCTTGAAGTTAGTTTTTTAAATTTGCAATATTGCTTTTTTTGTAAAATATCGTATTTTTGTTACATCGGGGCAAAGTGCCTCTCTGTTCATTCTTAGGAGTTCCACTGTGATGATACATAAAGACCTCGCTTCGTTACTGGCAGAAGTGCACATTAATCCCATCTCGTACCAGGAACGTACCAGAGCACAGAATACTGTGCAACGGGCACATGAATCTTGGTGGCGATTTTATCTACTGGTCCACCAAGAGAAACTGGCTGGTGCAACGATCGCGGCGTATATAGCAAGTGTGATTGTGTGTATGTGTGGCGGACTGTTTTTTTTCTTTGAGTTCAGACAAATTGGGCAACTGGCAGTAGGTGGTGCTCTCGCAGTATTTGCAGCGGCAGTGATTATCACAATTGTGATGAATTTCATTACATTCAATACCCCAATATCACTGTATGGGGGTATTGATGCCCTCCAGTACAAAGCCTATTTGCATGAGACTTCACGTCGATACATTTCGGTACTTCAAGCACACACTAAAGTGGCTATGACTTTTTCTTTCTCCGTCAAACGATTCTATGATACAAAATCGGCGGCAACCACTGACTTCTGTACACTTTATGTACAATTGGGACATCAAGAGGCCCTGATTGATATCTGGACCGAAAAGAATTCAGATTGGCTATAGAACGAAATTAATCCATGGCTGACAAGAAAAACTAAACCTGACGACTCATACTCGTCAGGTTTTCTATTTTTAAATTGGTGACTTAAACTTTTACATTTTTCTAGATGTAGCTAAAGTTGTTGTGCTAGCCGTCTGGGACGATATTTGGATTTATATATTATAAAATTAATAAGCCGGCACAGCGTGCCGACTTAATTTTCTTCTGGAATGACGTGCATCGTTTTTGGGTCAATATACCTGACTTTAATCTGGTGCTCCTCAAGCAATCTGAGCATTTCCCAATTATATAAGAAACCATCATATTCACACCACTCTTCAATCTCATTTTTATCATTTAGCCCTTCACTGAGTTCGACAAATCCAAACTCTTGACCAAAAAATTGCTTCCCAGGAATAAAATAGTTTGGAACAAAAACCTCGAGACTGCCAGTTCTCTTGATGACAGCGATCGCAACATCGTATTGATCATAATCATTTCGATGCCAATGCAAGCCGTCTGGCAAATCAAGAACTCCAAGTAACGGTACGAGTTTCCCTTGCTCAACTCTATACACAAGACACGCAGTGTCTTCCGTGTCTAAATTACACTCTGTGTACGACACAATCACAATTTTACCCTCAAAAGGGCTGTCAGATGTCATCTTGCAACCCCTTTGCTGTTTCTAATCAGAGCATAACAAATTATAAAGAATTCGACTAGTAAATTCCTAGCCGATTTTTTATGACTGACAGGGACTCGGTCACAAGTCAATAACTAAAATTGTTCACTTCGTTCCAATTCTAGTAAGTGCTTTCGACCCCGACTCGCCGGCCCAGAGGGGCCCCGGCTTACGTCTTTCGAGCCCCTGTCATACTAGCAACGGCAAAGGCCACAAATGTATTCACATTTGTGGTCTGCCGATTGTTGCCTGACAGGGACTCGAACATTACATGTTCAGTACCCGTTGTCGCTCTTTTTTCAAAAGAGCTGGCAACGGCTTCGAGTTCGCGCAGACGCTTTCTTTCAGAAAGCTGCGCCTGTCAGGCAGCGATACGAAAAAACATCCCGAAGAATGTCTTTTCTACTCGCTGCCTGACAGGGACTCGAACTAAAATTAATTGTTACCCGGTCTAGTTAAAAATGAATCACTACAAAATCTCGCATATCACCAAACGTCAGAATCACACGTTGAGTAGAATTTTCAAAACTGAGTGCAGTGCTAGGAGTGAGAAAGCAAACTGCTTTGCTTTCTCAAGACTCATTGAGGGATTTTGTAAAAAATACCGAATGAGTGGACAGCTTCTGTAAGAAGCAAGGACATTTTCTGGAAACGTACCGCTGTACGGTGGAGGAAAATGTACCGCAGCAGCGACAACGCAATGTGCCATTTTTGGAAGTTCTAGCCGGTCCAGTTAAAGAGGAGGATAGAAAAGTCTTCCAAACTCACCCGACCATTACCGTTAATGTCAGCTGGTGGATTAGAATCACCGCCGGCGGTTTGCCACCAGAAGATCAAAATCGAGAAGTCTACTAGGTTAACTTTTCCATCACGACTAAGGTCTGATGGTGAGGTGGCTCGCCCATCAACACCGACAAAAAGTTGAAGTGATGTACTGAAACTACTTTGTGTTAATAGTGGTGCCACACCTGAGACGGAACGAGCTTTGATGGTGTATTCAGCGTTACGCAAACGAGTAGAATTAAAATTTAATGTATATTTACCGTCAGCTCCACTCGTGACCGACTCAACGATTTCACTGTTATTAAAGTGCACATCAACTTTTACTGATGGAATACTTTGCCCGGTAATAGCAATAATACTGCCTGGAATAACATTTGGGTTGGCTACTGAAATGGTCGGTGGCAAGATAAGACCACTCACGTTCGTAACTGCGCCCTGAGTGACGTCAAAGGTGTTATTGAGCGTAATAGAACGTTTACCAGCGGAATCTACAGCCCATACACCTAATGTAGCTGTTCCCGGAGACGCATCGGCCGCAAACTCAAAACGACCTGAACTATTGGCTCGTACCGAACCAATAGATTTTGTATCGAGCAAAAAGTTTATCGTCTGACTTGGATACCCGATACCAGTCACACTAATCTGGGTGTCACCAAGATCGCGCTCACCACCGCCAGACCCGCCACCTCCGCCTGAACTTCCCCCTCCACCGGAGCCAGCTGGTTCAATTTTGCAGGTAGCAGAACAGAAATCGAGACTCGTGTTATTGCCGTCGTCACACTCTTCAGTAAATTGGGTCTGCAAAATACCATCACCACAATACGGACCAAATTTACACGTTGGGGTACATTGTCTACCAACGATAGTTGTACTATAGACACCAGTTTCGCCAGGAACATCACAGTCTTCTGATGAATCAACCAGACTGTTTCCACAAATACTTAACGTGATAGTAGTAGTTGCCACACCAACAGTTTCAATCTGCGCATGTACTTCACTACCAAATATAATGACTACGGCTAGTAGTTGAAAGAAAGGGACGAACCATTTCATACTAGTTTATAAGGGTATCGTCTTTACGGCCTTTGCGACGATAGTAAATGGCGTAGAGCACAATGATAATGAAGGCAAAGAGTGGCAACAAAATAGAGATTTTATGTGGAATAGATAGCCCCCCAAAGCCATAACCAGCAGTTTGTAGCGTACCGTACGGGAGAATACTTAAGTTCAACTCCCCTTCTTGTTTAACCTCATCGTTGTTATAAATCGCATATCGGGCCATGTAACTTCCAGCGGGAAGTCTGGTAGGTAGATGGGCGGTCACATCTTCAGTGGCGTATGGCGCAATTTTTTTAAGCTTACCAGTATGTTGTGTCTCTTCAAGCAATACTGCTCCAGTTCGATCAAAAATTCGGAACTGCACTTTTGACGGTGCAATGTTTACGTTACCTGTGTTTTCAAGTGACATCGTAAAATTAATTTTTCCAGGGAAAAATAACCAGCCTAATTTGTGCCCTGCATCAAGATCTGAGACATCAATTTTACGCACACGAAAATCCTCAATGACTCTATCGATAACATTTAAGTTGATATCAACTTGGGCACCAAGAGAAATACTGACCACACCATCAGCCACCTGATCATTCGTTGGTTGTGTTCTGATACGAATTTTACCTTCGTACTCACGATAGTCAGCATCACTCGGTACTTTAATCCGTACGGTCATTGGTACTTTTTGTTCACCACGTGGAAGTAAAATTGTCGTCCCTTCAACGATTTCAATCCAGTCTTGAATCTCAGGGGCATCAACTACAATCTGTGCGTTGAGGGGCATATTTGGGTCTCCTCGTACCAAAAGAATTTGTTGCTCATATGTTGAGTTACGGGTGAGACTCGTATTGCGAACATACGGCGGTGTGATACCGAAGCTAGCACTCGCTACCAAAGTACCAAACGCAAAATATAAGATGACAACTAACGCGCTTAGTTGAAAAAGAGATGTTCCAAAAATTAACTTCATGCAGGTGATACTATTATCAAAAATATTTCAACAAAAAGCAACAACCACCGTCTGATAACGGTGGTTATTGTTTTTTATTAGGTAACGGGACTTTCAGAAAGGAGTACAATTCGAGTGAGGAAGCACAAAGCTTCCGCAAGACTCATTGAGCCAGGTTGTGAACTTGAGAAACAATCTGGCCAATGAGTGGACAGCTTCTGTAAGAAGGATAATAAAAAATACGCCGAGGTGTACATTTGTACATTGAGGCGTATTTTTTATTATCCAACGAAGAAGTGTGCCCTTTCTGGAAGTTCTATAACTACCAGGTGGCTGGTGAAGAAACCGCTCCAGTGAAGGTGTTTTGTCCTGTATAAGACCCAGCGAGTGAAATCGAGCCAGGTACTGCGATACCCCAGAATGTTTGACCAGTGGCTGGTGTTGAGGTACTGGTAGGTTTTGGAATTTGGTTAAGCAACAGACCTGGTGTTGAAGTAGGTTGTAGTGGTGTTCCAGATCCATACGCAACTGCTGAAGTCGCATAGCGCTGCTCTGATTGCGGGATAGTAGTTGTAGCTGAAACTGGACAAGGGTTACCTGGTGAGTACGTTCCACACATTGAATCTCCTCCGAGTAATTGGTTTAGACCAGTATTCCCAAGTACGCGCAATGTTGTTGATGCACTGAGGGTTGGCATGTTAGTTCCCGGTTCGAGTTGTGAGTACGCAATCAAGTTTGTTTGTAAACCAATCGCCACCAGACTATTAAGCTCAACCGGTGTTGTCGAAGTCGACATACTTCCGGTAGCGTTGTTATTGTCGACACCCGCTACCCCAGCTGCCCAGTGTTGAAGGTGGAAGTTGGTATCTGTCGATGTCCCGTTGGTTGGGTCTGCAATGAACCAAAGCGGGAACGTACAATTGTAAATGATAGTGTCATCAGCTCCTCCTGCAGTACAACTGGTAGTTGAAGCGGTACAAGCTAAGTTCCATGTTGATGTGGCAACACCACTCGGATAACAGTTATTTGGGTTATAGCTACCAGCTGAACCGTTACAGGTGGATGTGCCTACGCCAGAACGAAATACTGACGCAACATAACCGGTAATTTCATCAGCGTTACCTCCACCAACCGCATCACAACTATTAGCATCAGCGACTGTGTATGCGAGCGTGAAGCCTGTGGTTTGAGCACCTGGGTTAGTAAGAGTTATCGGTGAGCCTCCGTTAAGACTGAGCGTACCTCCTGCTACGGTCGGGGCTACATTACTGACAGTATACGGCACGTTGACACCTTGAGCACCTCCTGAAGCAACGTGACCGTGCTGATCATGAACGTATGGGAATGCTGCGTAGTTGTTATCGTCTTGAATAATCGCTGGCAATACTCGTGAAGTTGTAGCGTTTGCCAAAGAACCAGGTACTGATGTCGAAGCAACCGTCACGCCAGTACAACTTAGGGTTGTTGTACTGAAACCGGCACTTCCACAAACAGTAAGGAAAATGGTGTCTTCAGCATCAACTACGTCAGGGTCTGTTGATGAGGATAAGAATTGAACTGTTCCACCTGGATTAGTTGGTCCACCGTTGTTAAAAGTAGTAAATACTGGACGACGATTGACATTAAATGGTGAGGAGTTAGTTGCGGTGGTGCCCTGTGATGATGTCGTACTGCAACGTGGATTAACCGGGTCATCGTCACACACCCAAGCCCACCAGGCATTAGATTCAGAAAATGGAGCTACTTCAGTTGTGGTAGTGGCAGCGCGAGCTTGCTGTCCTGAGACTGTAGAGGTAGAAACAGCAAAGCGAGTACCGGCAGAACATATTGGAGGGTTGGTTCCAAGGGTAGAAGTTGACTGTTGGGCAGTTGGTGTGGCCGAGGTACTACACACAATCAAGAAATACGGTGCGTTGTTTGCATCAGTAGCTCGCCCAATCCAGGATACCGTATCACCCGAGTTGGTTGGCGTACTGGTTGATGAGGGAATTTCCTCACGACCTTCTTGACCTACCGTCCATACGGGCGGCGTGTTAAGTACGGTTAGGGTGGTGGTGGCCGTCCCTGATTGAGCTTCGGCTTTTTGTAACTCGGTTTTACCAATGTTTAAAATGAAAACAAAGGCAAAGATTAATACTCCTGTTAATGCTGTTAAAACGGTTATTTTTCCTGCGGTCTCTACATACCGCGGTAGTTCTTGTTTGTTGTACGTCATAATAATTTACTACTTCATTTTAGCTGATATCCCCCAAACTATACCCAAGTTATACACACACTTACTCACTCTTTGTAATATAAAATCTTATTTCGTTGTCTGGGATTCTCAAGTGAGTGGAGTTCAAGGCGTGCAAGGAAAATTTTGCGAGTCGTATATTCATACGGTGAGCGAAATTTTACCGCGGCACAACGCAGAAATTCGCCACTTGTGAGTTCCAGACTATTCATAGCGAATGGCGTCTAGGGGATTAAGTGATGACGCTCGCCGTGCCGGAAAAATTCCGGTTAGGTACCCCACGCACGCAGAGAAAACAATAATGAAACTGAGGAATCCTAAAGGAAATGAGAAAAGATTAACTGATTGTCCGCCAAATTGACCGGCCACGACGTTTAAAAAGAGATTAATGGTCAGCCCCAAAGTCACCCCCATAGCCACACCAGTAAGCCCACCCATAAAACCTACCACCACTGATTCTGACACGAATAAATATTTTACGTCATTAGGTGACGCACCGATGGTACGCATGATTCCAATCTCTTTTGTCCGCTCGAGCAGGGTTACCGTCATGGTATTGAACATCCCAATCGCTGATACCAAAAGTGCAATTCCACCAAAAGTAGCCAGGACCGCCTGCACCCCCTGGAAAATTTTTGACGCTTGTTCTACGGTTTTAGACAGCGCAGTTACTCGGTACCCCTCTTCAATTAGTTGCTTTTCAATAAGTGGTAAGTTTTCATTGGTATCAACACGCACCTGAATGCGTTCGTATTCTTCAATACCGACATAGTTTCGTAGTTCAGGCAACATCATCATGGCATTTAATACCCCTTCTTCTTTGGTAATACCGCGAACAGTATACTCTTTATCAATCACTACTTCTGTATTCGTGTCAGTGCCATCTTCTGCGGGAATAAGCAAACGGAAACTTACCTTCTGGCCGATAAAGGCAGCCGGATCATCAATCCCGAAGAGTTTAAGTACGGCTGGTGACAACATTACTGAATTAGTGTCCCCTGCATCAGCATCAGTAAATACAGTTCCTTCAGTCGCTGAAACTCCGGCATAGCGAAGATATGGCGGTTCAACCCCCTGAATAAAGACGTTCCCGGTTAGACCCTTATACGTTACCAAGGCAGGAAACCGCGCTAGAGGCGCCGCATCAAGTACTTCAGGCTTCTTTTCAAAAGCTGTTACGGTTTCGGTGGTGAGTTTAAGATTCTGAGCACCAGTAGCCGATACACCGAGTGACAATAGTGTCTCACCGAACACAATTTGTTCGAGAATGATTTGCTGCAGTCCAAATCCAAGTCCTACCAGAATAACCACTGCCCCAGTCCCCACACCCATACCTAAAATAGTTAACCACGTACGCAACGGGTTAGTCTTGAACATACGCGTCGAAAGTTGGGCGAGGTCTTGAATTCGCATTTACTCTATTATGACACAGGGAGTATTTGTAACTTGATACAACCCACAGGTTTTATTTTAATGACTCATTCTATAATTAATATGTGTATTGAGGTTTTCAAAATTGAGTACAGTGCTAGGAGTACAAGGACTTTTCGTATAGGCGTACCATCGTACGACGGAACGAAAAGTTCCGCAGTGACGACAACGCAATGTGCAAATTTTGGAAACCGGACTAACTCTTGTACGATACGTCGACACCCTGCGCAATCAATTTCTCAAAGTAACGCGTGATCTCATCAGCCTCCCCTTCTGATAACGCCAGACCACGAGACCTAATACCAGCCATTAGTCGATTGTTAAATTCTAGTTCGTCAGACACACCCGTTACCCGGTCAGCAATCAATTCAACGAGATTGGTATCTTGGTCTTTTGATAACTTAATGCGGTACACCCCCAGCAAATGGTCTTTGAGGCGTTCTGCGAGCTTGTGCTGACTAAAAAATACCCCGGTATTATCTTTTTTAGCTCTAAAACGGCGAATATCATCAGCTTGATGAATCATTAAGTCTGCTTGTTTGGCCATTTTTTTGGCTGTGGCTTCGGGCATCTCTATTCCACCCTGTTCCGTTGGCAATATGAGCGTTTTAATAAAAGCATCGGTATCAATTTTACCCTTAATGAAATGTCCTACCGTCCGTTCTAAACGGTTAATTTGGCTAAAAGTGTAGTCCTGGGTTAGGAAGTTCACCATACTTTTCACCCGCAGTGTATCCACTGAGTCATACGGGAATAACCGAGCGAGCTGTTCGAGCTCGGTTACGATTGTCTCCCCTTCTCGTACCGGTTTAATTTGTTTTCGCTGGGGGTTTACTACTTCACGCACCACAAAGCCGTCTTTGAGATAGTACACCCGGTGGGCGTAACTTAAGTGCGCCGCATTGTGCGACACCATAATAATAGTACGACGGTCAAACGTATTAATCTCGTCGATTTTATCCATAACCTGCTGCGTTGAAACCGAGTCGAGGTTACCAGTTGGTTCATCTGCCAACAGAATCTTAGGGTCGTTCACCATCGAACGCGCTACTGATACACGCTGTTGCTGACCTCCTGAGAGCATCGAAGGAATTTTATGTGATACGTGCCCCACCCCAAAACGGTCCAAAAGTGACTGCGCGCGACGATTACGAGTTGCCTTATCAGCGTCACAGAAAATCATCGGCAAGGCCACGTTGTCCAATACTGACAACGACCCAATCAAGTTAAACGACTGGAAAATAATACCCATCACGTACCGTTGGAAATACACGCGCTCAGACGGTGGATACGAATAAATGTCGTCTCCACGAATAAGTAACGTACCGTCTCCGGGCGGAAGTGAACCTTGAATTGAATACATCAGGGTTGATTTCCCTGAACCAGACGCACCGAAGAGAATAATATACTCCCCTTCATAAATATCAGTATTTACATTCTGAAGAGCCCGAAACTCGTTCGATTTCCCCTTGTTATAAATAATCGAAAGATCTCGACACGTAATGAGCGGTTTTGCCATTTACTATATTATGCCACGCTACCTTCAAGTTCTTAGCTTCACTCCCCAGTTTTGTATATTAGATTTGCATTAATTTTTTCAGACGACGCAATCAATATCTTACTTATCACTAAAGCTTTAAAACGAGTGAAATTCGCGAAAGGCAAGGAAAAGTTTGCGAGCCGTACTTCTTGTACGGTGAGAAAACTTTTACCGCAGCCTGACAAAGAAGTTCGCCGTTTTTAAGCTTTAGTTGGTGATGTTTTTAACCCAACCGAAGGTACTCTGGAAGTTCTCCAAGATCAAATCGATAATGTTTTTCTCTTGAATTGGGGTAAAGAGCACAAAGTTTTCTGACTGGATAGTATTTTTTGCTTCATCAGTACAGTTAAGCCAGAATTGATAGACGGTCGCCGGAGCGAAGTCAACAATTACCTCCACGTGAGTGGTTGAGAATTGTTCATTTTCCTTTTCAATCGTAATTGGATCTACCCCGCCCGCTACCCCTTCACGATACGTCATAAGACACGAGGCTGATTCGTCAGTATTCCACTCTACAATGGTTTGAATCCGTGACTCACCGCCGGGGAAAATAGTTGATTCATTAGTCACGTTAGTAATAATTGGCGGAGCAATATCACGTACCGTAATGAATTGAATTGGCTGACTGCGCACCCGGTCACCACCAGAGTTTTCCGCAATCACAAAGGCCACATAGCGAGTACCCAGGGTCAAATCAGCTAAACGCATCTGGTGCGTCGTAGCCAACGTAGGACGACCAACTGAGTTTTGCACTCCGGTGGTTAAATCCTGAAACTCAATCAAGGCTTTGGCTGGCACCGTCGTATCCCAGGCTAAGGTAGCTGCATTTTCCTCTACTTTTACGATGCGCAGATTACGAATGTCAGGCAACGCGGCTTTGGTACGGAAGGTATAATTTCTACTTTCTCCAGTAATGTTATAGGTATCGGTTGAAATAACTTTGAAACTGTATTCGGTAAATGGCTCAAGTCCAATGAGTCGAATTTCGTGATCGGTGGTGTTTCCTCCCGTTGATGATTGGGAGAAGTTATAGTTACCTGAAAACGTTTGTGTCGGCGAAAACTGCACCTCCGAACTAGCTTCACGATCGGTCACCCATTTTACGGTGGCTGAGGTAGTTTCCGGTATTACCGTTGGCGGACCAACAATCGTGAGATCTTCTGAGATACCCTGAATGGCTTTAATGGTTTCATTAACAATCTCTTGCAGTTTTTGGACGCTTTGAATTTGTTTTATTTGTTCAATGATTTCCTCAACGGGCTCAGACTCACTCTCTCCTTCACCAATGGCAGGAGTGCCTTCGGTTTGGATTTTATAGTCAGCAGAAATACCCTGGTTCCCTTCGGCATCAGCCGACACCACCCGGAAATAATAGACTCGTCCCGGTTCGAGGTTGTTTAAAGTGACTGAGTGCGTTGTTCTATCAGCTACCGGTACACGGACAATACCGTAGTCGGGTTGCAGGCCGTAGTTCACCGACGAGTCAGCCTTTTCATTTGTTTGCCACGTTAACGTTACTGATTCTTCGGTCGTCGTACCAATGGTTACATTCGAAATCTCGGGAGCTTTTGTGTCATCACTTTGGGCATGCACAAAATTACCGGTACCGAGGATTAACAACATGATAATTAACAAAAGTGCGCGCATAGATTTTTATTATTGTAGCACTCGCTTATGGCGAAACTGGTGTGAACACGTTGATACCAGAGTGTGGTGCACTATTAACTCCTGCCGGCACGGCAATTCCCCAGTACACTGCCGCCGTTACCGGTGGATTTGGTACCGTTGGTTTTGCTAATCCCAATGCCAGCAGAGCTGGTGTCGTACTTGAAATCACTCCACAACTCACACAAGCACTGTAGTTAAAAGTAGAGGTTGCAAATCGCTGCTCTTCTGCTGGAATGCGTGAACTGCCACCATCGGTTAAGTCAGTACCAAGTAATTCAATGTTAAAGCTGACGTTACCAACGTTTGAAACAGTAGTAGTTGGGTTAAATGTTCCAGTATTATCAGCTACTGAGAGTGAACCATAGTTAATAGCATTATTTACGGCCGCTGCTCGCAACGTGATAAGTTCAACACCAATCGCTGATTCAAAATCGTAGGCACCTCCCGCATCGCGAACCTCAAGATAGGCTAACCACTCCTCTCCCGTAAACGGAACATTGTCAGTCGCTTCAGCATTGAAGAATATATCTGCAGTACATGAAAGTGTACAGGTATTACCAGAACAGTTTACAAATGAACACGACGAACTGGCTGAAGTTTCTCCCTTGTAACAATTATTTGTATTAGACGAACATAATGGCCCCACTCCACTTCGATAAATTGTGGAACTACCGGCTACCAAATCAGTATATCCGTTAAGATCAGTCACCGTCCCCGTTGCAAATATTCTCGTGGTAGTGCCGGGCGTAAGCAATATCGGACTACCTCCATTTAGAGACACTGGTCCAAATACCGGATCAAATTGAAGATTCATTTCAGCCACTTTGTTGTAGAAATCAAGTGGTGTTCCCCCGTTGGTTACCCGTAGACAATATGATGACGTCGCATTAATTGTTGGTGTCAGAACGTACTCAAGTTCAGTGTATGTATTCTGATTCAAGTTGTAAGACACCGTTGCATTTGATGGACTTTCAATAACTTTACCTGCCGCAAAAGCACCGGAAGTACTCGCGAGTAAATCTGTTGTTGGGTCATTATCAACCAGATTTGAGGATGTCTGCATACAAACTGGAGAACTGCCACACGAAGCTTGATTTGGAACTGCCGTGTAATTAGCATTTCCGACTGCTTCACAACTTGGAGCAACTCCTTTTTGAGCATATTCCAGACGGAAGGTCTGATTAGTAATATTCAATCCTGAGTTTTCAATTGCAAACCGTAACCGTTTATTTGCGCCCGTCACTCCACTACCAGCAACGTTTTGTGCACGTTCCCAGGTAGCCCCGCCATCTGTTTGTTCTGATCCAAAGAATACTGCTGGTGACCGTAAGGCTCGTGGTCTGGCTGTATAACTATCCCAAGCACCATTTTGGAACCAAAAACTAAATCCAATACCGCCACTGGTATACGTAGCATCAGTTGTTGAAGCGGTAGCAACGAGTGCACCGGCAGCAGTCCGGACAACGGCATTAATTGAATTATTGGTACGCCAATCAACCTCGACTTCATACCAACCAGTGGTAAATGTAGCGGTAGTCGAGGCCAGCACCGTTCCCGACACATCGTTATCACTCACATTTCGAGAAATTGCAATACGATCTATACCAAACTGTTCCAAACAAACTGCATAGTTGTTATTGTTTGTTCCTGGTGACTGCACGCCAAACAAAGTACAAGCCTCATCCCCTGAACCGGCCGTCGTATCAAGATACTGCATCCATCGAATAATCTGTCCTTGTGATACCGTCATAGATGTTCGGAAGATACCATCTGTTGTTCGAGCACTCTTGTTGAAGGCCTCAAGTGCATACGTTCCACCATAGACTGGAGCGGTATCAGTCTGGAAGAGTCCAGTATCACCACTGTATTCTGTAATGTTGTTATCCTCGAAATCATCAAAGGCATCAAACGTACTCGGTCCGTTACTCTGACTACCTACCGTTGAACTACCATAGTACATAAATACGGTTCCGATATCATTTGCCGGCAAGAGTGGCATACGCACCCAAACTATAGCTTCGGTACTCGCAACGACTCGCTCTATCCAGAATGGTACAGTCGTGAGTCCGTCGCCTGCGGTAAATCGTAAATCGTCAAAGTCCGATTGCATATTGCTATCGTAAGCAACTGTTAACTTGACGGCGGTACTAGCATAGCTACTTGCATCGGTGTTAACAACTCGAACGCGTTGTCTATAATCAAACCCGGCATCAAACCACTCACTATTAGGAACACCTTCTCCGCCATCATCGTTACGCCAACGATAGTGAGTTTGTTGTGTAAGCAAACACCCACTATTATCAAAACGAATTGACCCACAAGCGGTCAAACCGTCAATGTCAAACGCCTCGCCTGAAAGATTTCCAAAACTACCACTAAAGCGCCATGCGTTACTAGTCGAGCCGTTAAGTGTCACGTTAAATCCAGTAATCGCCGAACTAGTAGCAAAACCAACACCGGCAAATACCTTTGAGGCATTGGCATCAAGCGCCGAAGCATCAAGCGTAATCAAAGAACCACCAGCCGTTGTGAGTGTATATGATCCGTTTGCCAAATTAGTAATAGTTGGTGAACCAGTAAACGTCAGTCCCGCCGCACTCATATTAGTAATACTGTAATACTGAGCATTAATAGTTCCTCCCGTCACCGCAAAGTTGTAAGCCCCACTGATTGAAGCAATCGTTGTTGAGGTGGCGATAGTACCGAGAATTTGGAGTGCGCCACTTTGCAGCGTGGTCGTGGCGCTACTCGCCATCCGCACATTCACTTGTCGCTGCGCAGCACCGGCCAACACAGTACCGTCAAAGTCATTACTGAAGTTCCAGTACTCAGTGGTAGTGGCAATTGTAAAGTTACCGTAAATGTTAAGTGCCCCATCAACAGCTGCGTGATCTTGTGAATAGAGTGATGCACTACCGAGTACCGTTGTCGTAGCGGCGCTACTGTTCCAGGCCCTAAGAGCAAGTGGGCTCGCGATTTCAAGAGTGCTATACACATCACCGCCGGTAGTCTTGGTGTTAATCGTATAACCACTGGCGCCATAGAGTCTCAGCGTGGTGGTCGCCCAGGTTGTATTACTGCCACCTACAGTATTGGTAAATACCCCACCAACATTCAAAGTCGTATTTGGTGACTTGGTAAAGTTACTTGCTCCGGTGATTGAGAAGTTATTGGTAGTCGTCGCATTGCCATCAAAGGTCCAGCCACCAGTCCCACTACCAAACACCACGTTATAGAGCGCATTGTTGCCGAAGTTAACGTTCTTGCCAGCAGTTGTGGCATTAAACAGCACTGTTCCCGTTGCATTACTTACAGTACCACTTGCTATCAAGAAGTCTCCACCTACTGACAGTGTACCCGTTGCTAGAGTGAGTGTTCCGGTCGACATAGTGAGCGAGTCAGCCAAGGTCAGACTGGCGTCAGTCATGGTAAATGGACCAGCTCCAACAAACCGAACAGCAAATAGTGTCGATCCGCCAGCCCTCAGGTTAGCTGAACTGGTTGCACTCATAATGATATCAGCTGTGTTGTTAATGACGGTACCGCCAAAATTTTCAAAACTAGAAGCCACCGCTAGATTACCAGACGGAAGTGTAACCGTACCCGAAGCGACCGTGAATGATCCGGTTGTTGTGGCGTTCGTGTCAGCCATTGTCCACACCCCTCCAGTGCCCGCAAAACGCACACTCGGCACAATCGAATCATCAAAGCGGACAGTATTACCAGTAGTGGTACTGGTAAATACCAGAGCACTGCCTCCCATAAGGAACGATCCGCCGGTCGCATTAAATGAAGCGCCAATGGTGGTTGTGCCCGTACCGAAGGTAATCGTACCGTTCGTTTGAGTAAGTGATCGGTTAGCAGTAAACGTCGCGTCAGTCACATTCCATGAACCTGAACCTGTAAACGCTACATTATGGAACGGCTGGGCATTAACATCGACAGTTCGGCCACTACCGCCCGTAGTAAACGTTGTCGTTGATTGGCCTGACGTGAAAGTTGCACCCGTACCAAAAATCATACTACCGGCGATACTGTGTGTTTCAGTACCAATCGCCCTAAAGGTGGCGTTCCCTTGCGCTTCAAGTGTACCGTCTTGGGCACCACCGCCGCCGCCACCTGAAACGGTCACGTTACCATTTGGTTCAAATGTTTTTCCAGTCCAGATTAACAACTTTTGATCAGCTGGCAACGTGAGTGTATCCGTCCCGGCATCAACGGCGGTAAACATAATGTCGCCATCGTCTGAAGAATCCCACACTGCCATATCAGCAATTGAGAGTGGACTCGTGTTTTCATGTCGCACAATAACGCGATTTTCATACAAGTCCATATCACTTATTGATGACAATGGATCTGCTGAAATAGTGACTGCCTTACGTAAGTTGTTATCAATATACACAGTCAACGTATCTGCCGGACTAAAGGCAACATTCGAGATACTGTACGCACCCGTTCCTGCATTACATGAAGCCGTATACGTAGTAAGACCAGCGACACGCAGGACAATATTTTGTGTTACGCCATTACAGACAGGCGACACCGTCACACCTTCATCACTAAACACTCTACCAGAAACAGTAATCAAAGCAGCTGAGTCATCCCAAACCAGATATCCCGGATCACCCGTTGGATCACTATCAAAGTTTTCTCCAGAGATGTTACCCGTATGATTGGTGAAGCGCCACGAACTAACCGCTGAACCTATGGCAGTGACGTTTGTTCCCGTCACACCAGAAGAGGTGGCGAAAATATTGTTAGTGAAGTTACGAGCTGGGTTAGCGTTAAGCACACTACCACTCACGGTCATTCCCGTGCCACCATTTATGGCAATCAAGTGATCCGTTCGTGAAAAACCACCAACAGCTGGCGTACCAGAAAATACAATACCGCTTGCGTTTATATTACGAATCACAACCGAATCCCATGTAGTTGAAGCGGTACCGGTTGCAGTAATGCCGTAGGTACCAGCCCCTTGGTTTAGAATCGACGTTGAAGCAGTGCTTGTACCAATAACTTCGAGTCCTCCGCCTGAATAGAGAACATTCGTGCCTGAAGCCATTCGGACATCAACTTTACGTGGACTACCGCCGAGCGCCACCCCATCAAAATCAGTCGCAAAGCTCCAGAAATCGTTACCGGCATTCTGAGTATAAGCACCATAGATATTGAGATTACCATCGACTGAGGCATGGTCTTGTGAGTACAAACCGCCGGTCGCGTTGTAATTTACGGCACTACTATTCCACATTTTTACATTGGTCCCTGAAGCTACGACCATGGTGTGGTACACATCCCCGACTGATTTGGCATTAATATTTTTGGTGCCTCCACCAAAGAAACTCAGCGTACTACTTGAGAACGTAGTTGCTCCACCACCGAGGGTATTAGTAAACGTACCACCAATCGCCAGCGTTGTACCAGAAGCAACCGTAAAGTTAGCGTGATTAAGGAGAGTGAGTGCAATGGTAGTGGTTGCATTTTGATTCACGGTAAATGTACCAGCACCATTATTAATCAAGAGTGTTGCAAAACTAGAATTTCCGGCCGCAATTGTGTTTGAGCCCGAGCCCACCATCGACACTGTTCCGTTGTTACTCGTGAATGTCCCAAGGTTGGTGTAACTACCACTAATAGATGTGCTAGCAATGTTACTGGCCGAGAATGTACCATTACTGCGAATTGATACACTGCCGCCAATAACCAAGGCCGGATCGTTAGTGTTTACGTCAAAGACTGAGGCTGCTGTCCCGCCGATTGTGAGATTATTAGTTACCCCGATGCCGGTACCAATAGCGGTATATGTAGGCGTACCTGCACCGGCATTAATGTCGAGATTGTAGTATGTAGTAGAGAGCACTTGTGAACTCGCGCCACTGTATCTAAACGTACTCGTGTCTTCGAGCAATGTCCCATTTTCAACAAATACACTACCCGTACCCGAAAGATCCCAATTACTATTGCCAGTTACGAGGAAGTGGGCCGAACTAATCGTGAGACGTCCCGAGACAGTTGTGGTAGCAGTGCCTGACCTCGTAGTTGTACCAACAACTGATCCATTTCCTAGAACCAAATTAGCAAACGTCCACGCACGGGCACCACCGAAAGTATTGGTTCGTTCAATCGTGGTCGTGCCCGATCCAAATGAAACAGTACCATTTCCAGACAGCGACCCATTTTGTACCGTCACATTATTTGTTCCCGTTACAGTTCCCGTCGCCACATCCATATTGCCCGCTACAATAATCGGAGCAGTGATATTCCAGCCACCACCAATACCAGTAAATTGAAGGGTATTAAAGGTAACTGTATTTGGACTGGTGATACTCTTACCAGTGGTTGAGGCGTTAAAGACAAAGGTAGATGAAGCGGCCGTTAGTGTTGACGTTGTTGCCAAAACCAGTCGGCCGGCCAGCGTGTGCGTTTCAGTTCCGCTCGCGGTAAAGGTAGCTGCTGCTCCGAGTTGGAGCGTACCTTCAACTGCTGAAGAACTCGCATTCCCCAAGAGGGTCACATTACCACCTGGTGCAAACGTTGTGGTAGCGAACACAAACAAACTATTCGGAGCTAATACCTGAAGTGACGTTGAGCCCGTAGTGGTAGCAATAAACTGAATATCACTATCATTACTGTTTTGGAAGTTAACCATATTTGCAATCGTGAGCGGAGCAACGTCCTGGTGACGCGTAATGACCCGATTGGCATAGATATGCATGTTGGTAATGTTACCGGTCGGTGTTTTTGTTACGACACTTCCCTTTGTGCCCGTGGCAGTATTAGTATCGAGATACACAATCATGGTTGGATCACCGACAAAGTTTACTGCCGGGAATGAGAACGCGCCGGTTCCTGCAGCACATGAGGTAGAGGAACTATACGAACCATTATTGACCACAATCCGCACGTTAAGGGTTGAGCCGTTACAGGTTGGAGCACCTAATGGGGTCACCCCATCATCTGCATACACTACTCCCGATACCACAATTGAGTTCGAACTGTCATCAAAACGAACGGAACCAGGGTTAGCATCACCTGCATCAAAAGCCTCTCCGTACAAATTACCAGTACCATTTCTAAACCACACAAACGCACTGGTAGTTCCGGTAAGAGTAACGTTTGTTCCGGCGCCGACAGTCGTCGTGGCAAAACTAATTCGTTGGTATTGCGCGGACGGGTTATGAGCCACTGTCGTACTACTAATAGTGATACCACTGCGACCAGGAACCACGGTAAAGAATCCGTCTTGGAATGTGCTCAGTGTTGTTGAGGCATTGAGTCGTAACCCACTGACGTTTGTACCAGCTACAGTAAAGTTAGAAGCAGTGAGGGTGGAAGTGGTAGCGCTTAAATCATAGGTACCGGCAATGGCATCAATGGTCGTTGAAGCACCTGCGGTTCCCACTAAGTTAAGTGAAGATCCGACGAACCCAACTCGCGAACTAGAGGCAATCCTGACATCAACTTGACGACTGGTACTACCAGTTAAAGCAGCGCCGTCAAAATCGGTGGCAAAACTCCAGAATTCAGTGCCGGTTGTTCGCACATAGTCACCGTAAATATTGAGATCACCATCAACCCCCGCATGGTCTGCTGAGTAAATAGATGAGGTGCTCGCAGTACTGTATGTGGTAGCCGTACTATTCCACATTGTTATATCAGTATCACCGTTAGTTAAAATAGTCGCGTACGCGTCACCACCATGAGACTTTAGATTGATTGCACCATCGGAACCATTAAGACTAAGGGTTGAACCGGTCCAGGTAGTACTCGATGCTGTAGCAGCGTTACTAAATGATCCCAGTGTAGCGAGTGTCAATCCACTTTGAAGCGTAAAGGCTGAGGCACTCGTGAGATTAATAGCCACTGTCGCTGTGGCGTTTTCAATGACGGTAAAGTTACCACTAGCACTATTAAACTCAAGTGTCGCAAAATTTGACGAAGTCCCCATCGCAATGGTTTCCGATCCAGCTGTTGAGTTAAATCGGACGGTTCCACTACTGTTAGTAAACATGGCGTTATTATCAAACGAACCACCAATCGACAACACACCAGTTGGGAACGTACTATCACCACCAATATCTAAGATATAGTTTCCTAAAATAGTAGCATTCGTGTCGGTAAAGGTACGTACTGTTCGGTTTTGTGGAGCTGACACGCTATAAAACGCAGTGGTACTAGCTTGGTTATTTTCTTCCGTCGCAATCCAACCGGCTGCTCGCTGCACTGAAGCAATACGGAACTCATCCACCCGTCCGTTATGGAAGCCACCTCCGCCACTACTACCAGCGGCTCCGATAGCAAATCCTGTCAGAACTGCTGGATCGTCTGATGATCCACCCGTAGAAACCTGAACTCCGTCAAGGTAGATACCCATAAACGCTCCAGCTCCTCCAGCTGATACCAATCCCACATGTGTCCATTTATCTCGGTACGCGGTGTAAGAAGTTGTGATGCGACCAGTGGCCCCACAACAATTTCCGTAATCCCAATACAGTGTGTTGTCACTAAATGGAGCATGAACTGATAATCGATCGTCGCCAGCGCCGGCAACAAATCCAAACATACTTGAAACTTGTACTTCGCTCGTAGCAACATTGTTCCAGGCAGTAATAGTCACCGGGGTTGATGTCCAAGAGAACGTACCGTTGAGTAACATATCGTTTATACCATCAAAATCTACACCATTACCAAGTACACCGGCTACGCTATTGCCGACCCCCATACCGCCAGATTGAGTTAAGTTACGACCATTACTAGTACTGTCAATCATAGTGCCTGCCGGACTGCTACCTAAGTGATACACCGCTTCATACCCATTTGTCCAAACGTTGTTGCGACCAAATGGTGAACTACTCGCGTACGCACTGGCTCCACTATTACCATAGTAGATAAAGAATGTAGTGTTGGTAGTTGAACTCACTGACGGTGCTCTAAAGTGCAGTTCTCCTGTTTTAGCTCCCGTATTTATGGCCACTACTTCATGAGGTACTTCAGTTATTCCATCACTGGTAGTAACGCGAATATCAGTCCCGCTCGCTTGAACAGCGCTAAAGAAGGCATCGGATAAGTTCGCCAAGTTTACATACACAGGAAAATCAGTGACGGTAGTTGGTACTTGCGAACTATTAATGACAATTGGTTGCCTGGCACTCCACGCTGGGTTATACCAAGATGTCGCCGCCGCTCCACGAGTTCGTATATTATTAAAGCTTGAACCGTTTGCTCGCACTATATTAGAGTCCTGCACCAAAAGCACTACTTCTCCACTATTATGAGCGAACGCCCCAGAACCAGACACGCTGTAGTCACCACCCACAGTAAGGGTGCCCGATGGTAACGTCACCGTACCACTTTGTATCATGTAGTTACGTGTCGTCGTTGCAGCACTTTCGGTGTAACTCCACGATCCTGATCCAGCAAATACTAAATCATAAAAAGCATTAAGGAAGGCGGTGGCCCGCTGGGTAATAGTTCGTCCGGCACTGGCACTTGTCATTCGTACTTCTCCATTGTTGTGCAAGAACGTACCACCAGAGTTGTTGAAGTTACCACCAATTGTAGTAGTGCCCGTAGGCAAAGTGACGGTACCAGTTGCAATAGTGAGCGTACCGTTAAGAGCCAGAGTCGAAGTAGAGAATGACCAATTGCCACCAATACCGGTGAAGCTGAGGTTATTAAAGGCTGATGTCCCCCGCGCAATCGTACCGGTAGTGGTGCCGATAAACGTTACGGTACCTAACTGCGGGATAAAGACATTGTTGTTAGTCCAGTTACGAACAACATTAATATTGAAACCAGAACCTGACGAGTTGAGAGTATCGTCACTACCAATAGTGACTGACTCGGCTCCAACATTATTAGATAGAGTGATTGTTTTTGTTACACCATCAATAACTACATTTCCAATATTCGTACTGGAGGCAGTTGATTTAGCATCTCCCCATACACTACTACCGGTACCATCAAACGTAGTAGTTGACAGACCTGTGACAAAACCATTAGTAGTCAAACTCAGATTACCTGCGATGTTAAAGGTTGAAGTACCACGAGCGAGAGTACCGTGGTCAATAGACAAATTACCAAGCGTCACAAGCGGTTTAGTCAGGTTCCAAGTCGCTCCACCACTTGACTCACCGAAGATCACATTATTGAAGACAAATGAACTGGTGGCATTTGTTGGAGTCAGGTTTGAAGTCGTCGCAGTAAATATCACCGTTGATAAGCCAGGTGTAAACACACCCAAGTCTTGCCATGTATTACTAATACGGAATGTACTCGTTGCCGGTGCAAAGGTACCATTATTTTGGAAATTAATCGCGGTCGTATTTGCGCCCGGAGCATACGTCGCGCCGGCTAGAATTCGCAACCGAGCATCACCACATGTGCTTTCAGCACACAGTGAAATAGTACTACCGCCACCAGCACTGTAGAAGATATCTTCATTTGCACCATTGGCATAGAGCGCCAACTGTGAGTTTGTTACCGTAGGGGCGTCGTTAGAACCAATCGTCAAATGACGCTTACTGAGCTGCATACCACTAATATCTCCTGCACCATCGTAGGTAGTCACCCCAACAGCTTCGTCGGTACCACTCGCGTTTTGTACAAATACAGCGACAGTATCACCGGCAAAAGCTGCCACATTCGGTATAGACCAAGTTCCTGCAGTAGCTGAAGTTGTCCAGGTAACCACTACCCGACCATCACCACCAGCAGTGCCACTAGACGTGGTTGCAACTGCCGGTGCTCCAGCCCCTACGCCAGCAGCATAATCCGGGTCTGCATTATTTCCGGCACTCGTACTAGATCCACTTACTGTCGAACTAGCAGTGACACCGGTTGGGGCAATATATGACGAACCACCTCCCCCGCCTGCTCCGGGAGAATAGATATCTACAGCGCTTGCTCCACCACCTCCTCCGAAATATCCCGCACCTCCGCCTCCGCCTCCAGGTAGGGATAGGGTAGTTGACGTACCTGCTCCACCGGCACCACCGCCATTTACCCCTCCCGCACCACCGGCACCACCACCGACGCCACTGGCACCATTACCACCAGTATATGCACTACCAATAGTGGCGTTACCACCACCAATGGCTCCACCAGCAGATTGTGTTCCTCCACCACCACCGTTTGATGAACCTGAAGTTGTGGCTGTACCGCCAGTTAAACCGCCACCCACCCCACCACTGGCTGTAATTACTGCTGATGATTGAGGCCTCAATGCAAACGTCACATACCGTCCGACGTCAGGGCCATTAACCGATTGCGTCATTATAGGTACACCTAAGTTACCCGCACTTGATTGTGGATTGTTTCGATAACAAAGGAAAATTGAGTTGTCAGTACCGTTGGTATTTTGTGTAAAGAAGTTACCATCAACAGCACTTGTTGGATTGGTACACGCACCAGTTCCTGGACCCCATGCATTATCATCCATTGAACCACCAACATGGACGACTATGGCATCTGGAACGGTAGAACTGAGATTTGAACCCGCAAAGGTAGTCGTAGCTGGAGTAATGGCGGTGTTAGCACCAACAACATCCCATGGATTACCAGTGGTAGCCACTCCCCGAAATGCCCAAATACGAGCGGTATACGATTCTGTAGCTGGACCGGTAAATGTCGGGTTTGGTGGTACCGCGCCTGTTCGTCTAAAGTGCCAGGTTGACAAACGACCCTCACCCGCAGAACCAGCTTGAGTTGAGAACTCAGTCCAACCGGTACAGTTAGTGACACAGGTGTGCGCGGTATCTGTTCGTGAATGAACGACTGCGATATAAACGTCATTAATTGCCGTTCCTGCAGGTACTGTAGGGGTACAACCCGCTCCTGACACCGCACAGGCACCACCTTGCCCAACAAAGGTTATCTTTCCTATTCCGCCTCCTCCACCTCCTCCACCGGCAGCTACTACGAGTGGTGTCGCTGTACGCAAAACACCTGAATATCCACCTCCCCCGCCTGCGCCGGCTGAAGTTGCAGTTGAACCACCAGCACCGCCACCACCGACAAATATCGATAGGTTTTCTGCTGGAATTGTAGTGAGGTTAGCTTGCACAAAACCACCACCAGCACCGGCCCCGGCACCACCACCGCCCGTTGCAGCTCCTGCACCCGAACCTCCTCCTGCTCCCCATGCTTTCACCGTCACATTGGTGACCCCGGCTGGCACGGTAAACGTACTGCTACCGGCAGTTGAAAACACCACTTGTTGGGTTGACGTACCCGCTGATACTTGGGCTGTTTTACCGACTTGTAAGACACCGTTAACTGCCACCGCAATCGTACCAGAGGCTACAGCTGTTAGCTGATCGTATTCCAAAATGCTACCAGAGATAGTAAGTCCCTCTGACCACTCGACTGACCAATCTTGAATAGACGGACAAACACCGCTACTACAAATTAATTCAGCATCGAGCTTGAGTACGCTATACACATTTTTATCCAAGCCCGAAATACTCACTGGTGAGTTAGTAAACCCAGCAGCATTACCTGACAAGGCAGAATCTGGTACCAGTGCGAACACACCGGGTGTTGTTTGATAATACACACGATAGCGGACATCACTAGCCCCTGGGGTTGTGTCATTCCAGCGTACTCGTTCCCACCGTGGACTATTACCATCGGTAAAAGTGATCGGTGTTGAACGAATCGTACCTTCGGTAAAATTCGGGAATGTTTGCGCAGCCAGCGTGAGCGCACCATCAAACGGTTGTGTGGTAATGGAAGGATTGGTACTAAAGTTTTCTCGGGCAGTCCAAGCAGTACCATTCCATCGACTGGTATCAAAACGGTCAGGAGCCGAGCCGATATCAAACATAAGAGCATGAACCGTACCATCTCCAGCTCGTACAGTCTGCACGCGCCAACTACGATTGATCACATCAAGTGAAAATTCTCCTGAATATGTACCAGTAGCAGTTTCGTAGGTTTGGTACCGACCACCGATGTTGTCAGAGTACGCAATTACCACATCACCATCGGTACCTTGCGTCGTTTGGAACTCACAATCAATTGGCTGTCCGAGTCCACCGTTATTAGCACCGCCACTTTGTGTCATTTCTGTAAATGTTCCCCAGGCCGAACCAGTCCATGGCACAACCCCCAAGTCACCAAGCGTACCCTCAGCATCTGTATAACAGAGCATCATTCGATCGCTACCCACATCACGCTTGATTGAACCCCATGTCATGTTAATCCCCAGTGCCAGTGTCCCTGTAGCTGACCACGTCGATCCGTTCCAACTCTTCCATAACTGATTAGCTACGCCTCCATTGGGCACCACTAATACTGCCTGATTGCCAGACTCTTCATACTGTAGCGCCATCGCTTCATTTCCTACGGTGTTAACGTCACCAAATCTATTGGAGTTACCCCAACTACTACCGTTCCATACCAGAGCTTCATAATCAGGGGTAGTTCCGTTATTGTGACGAAATACCGCAATAATTTCATTCGATACCGGATCTGAAGCCATGGTAACCCACTGGCAAGCACTACCGTTAGCTAATGCAATACTGGTTGTTGCAGACCAACTACCACCATCCCATAAACTATACACAGCGTTATTGCCGACACAGGCAATGGCCATCAATCTACCAGAGACGGTTTCGTATCCAATATCATATGTTCGATAGACTACGTTGGTGGCGTTATCATGAATTTTAAACATGTTACTCCATGACTCAGTCACCGAATCGTAAATTTGGATATTTACATCAAGATCAGTACCTTGCGTAGCAAGTGCGTACTCTGGTCGTGTTGGAGCAGCCTTTAATCTGGTCCATCTAATCTGTGCTCCCACCGTATCGGCTGACGCCGGGGTACTCCAGGCTGTTCCATTCCACAATCTGTACTGTGGCGCCTGCCCTGTTCCCTCACCATACGCTGCCATTACCCCATTTACCACCGTGGCCACCTGAGCACCGCCAGCATTTGTTTCTATGTTAACGTTCTCGTTAGTTGCAAACTGCTCACCAATTGTTTGGAACCAAACTGAAGTATTTACCCCCGTATCGATAGTAAAGCTTTTGGGTTCTGAATAATTTGACCAACTATTACTACCGCCAGGGTCACGAGCACGAGCACGCCACCAGTAGGTGAGATTATTAGTGAGCGCCGTTTGTGTCTGGTAACGAATTGTATTACCTGAATTGTACGGAGACGTATCGGCCGGAGTAGTGACATTAGAAAATCCAGCATCAACACCAGACAAAAAGGTAGAGGAGGCTGCAAAATTGTACGCAGTCGAGAGCTGTACTTCGTATTGCAAATCATCAAGCTGCGGGTCAGCTGTCGTAAAGGTTAAGGCCGGGAGAGTCGAGTTCGATTTAGCATTATCAAACAAGGACACAAGTGTTGGCGGTTCAATTTTTTGACTCCACACAATTGTCATATCCTGGAGTCGAGGTAACGTCGGCGAACCAGACAAAACCGAAGTAACACGCAAGACGTTATACACGGTAGTATCAAGCGACGCTAAGTTAATTGGTGACGTCGTAAAACCAGCACTGTTACCAGGTAACACTGAGTCCGGTACAAGTTCAAAGGCATTAGTAGTAACCTCGTACTCAACGAAGTGTCGAATTGAACCTGAAGTAACATTTTGGGTAAAGGTAACACTTCCCCAGGCATTACCAATTTCACGCTCATCATAATCAACCGCTGTCGAGGTGGTGGTAGCCACGGTAAATCCGATGTTTATTCCTACATCATTGGTAGACGTACTGGTAATCGCATCAGTTAGACTGTTAGTACTAAACTGATCTCCCGTTGTTTGATGCCACGTAGTGAGTACGGTAGCCGTATTTATAGTAAAGCTTTTTGGTTCAGACCAATTACCAAATGCACCTGAGCCAGTATCATCTTTTGCCCGTACTCGCCACCAATACGTCACTCCGTTTGAAAGAGCTACGTTTGGAATGAACTGAATCGTTTGCCCTGATGTATATTGACCACGTTCCGATGGCGCAGCGAGGTTAGTGAACAACGAGAAGTTGGCGTTTGATTCTCGTGTAAAAGTAGGCGATGTAAAATCTACGTCGTTATCAACCATGATTTCATATGACACCACGTCGTCAGCTTGATCGACAGCTGCAAATTCAAATGAAGGAGAGGTGGAAGCCAACATGCGATTATCAAATGGCGCAGTCAACACCGGAGCAAGCGGGGGCGCATTGGTAATTAACCTCGGATAATTTGCGTAACTATTGAGGACCGAGCCATCAGCATTTACCATTCGGAAACAGTAGTTGGTGTCAGCTGTAGCTGCGTTATTTTGTAATACAAAATCCCATTCGGCATTTTGTCCGACTTGTAATCCGAAACGATTATTTTGGGTTGGATTTTGTTCCTCATATGTTTCTGGGAACGTTGAACTAGCAAGTACCGTACTTGGTATAGTCCGACCATCTCCAATGAGCTCTTCAGCGGAGAGAGCATAAAATCCTGTCGGATTAGATTGATTATTTCGTTCAGTTGCAATCCAACCTCCGGTACGGGCAACAGACGCAATTCGATACTCGTCAATTCGACCTCGGTGATGATTACCACCACTTGGATTATCACTACCGAGCGAGAAGCCAGTCAAAGTAACATTTGGATCGTCCGAAGTACTACTGGTTGCAATCGCTGTACCATCAAGGTAGATACCCATGAAGGATCCCGGTGTACCTTGTGACACTAAACCGATGTGTGTCCATTTATTGCGGTAGGCAGTGTAGTTGGTGAGTAACCGACCTGGTGCGGCACAACAGGTACCATAATCCCAATAGATAGTGTTATCGCTCCATGGCGCATGGGTCGCTAACCGTTCATTACCAACAGCCGTAAACCCAAACAGGTTTGAGCTTTGCACTTCGGCTGTAGCAACATTATTCCAAGCTGTGACGGTAACCGGTGTAGCTGTCCAAGACCAACCGGCATTCGTAAGACGGTCATTTACACCATCAAAGTTCACACCGTTACCCATGACACTACTGGTACTATTGGTAGCTGTCATACCACCGTTAGTTGTTAACGTTCGACCATTAGCGGTACTGTCAATCATGTTGCTCGCCGGATTTGAATCCAAGTGATATACCGCTTCATACCCATTAGTCCATACGTTATTGCGACCAAACGGTGCGGTCACCGCATACCCGCTCGCACTAGGATTGCCATAATAAATATAGAACTCACTGTTGGTTGTCGTAGCCAGGTTGGCCTTAAAGTGAAGCTCGCCCACCCGGGTAGTAGTGTTAATTGATACGAGTTCAAATGGTAGTTCAGTCAAACCATCGCTTCCCGTGATTCGTATATCACCTCCATCCGCCTTTACGTTATTGAAAAAGCTGGTCGGAAGATTCGCTAAGTTCACGTACACTGGGAAATCAGTCACGGGCGCACTGACCAAGGTTCTATCGACAGTTATTTTAGTTCGCCTGACCCACGAGGCTGATAGCCAATCACTGCCAACAATGGAGTTAGCAAACCCTCTCCATGCTGCTGTACTACTACTAGTACTCGCTACATCCTGCCACCCACTCAGGAGATTACAAGACAACCCAGCAGCATACTGTAATTTAAAGGCTGCAGTTGATGTTGGTAACGCCACGTTAGCAGACTGAAGGGACATTCGCAGTCGAATAACATCATTGAGATTTACCGACTCATTGGCGGTAAGTGCGGTGTTTTCGAGCACATCAAGTACCCCAAGTGGCCACGGGTCGGTTGGAGTCAGGAAACTACCGTTACCATACCAGCGAAATGCATTTTGAGTAAGTTTTGGTTTACGTACCCATGACAATGACCAGTCGTCGAGAGACGCACTCGCCGAACCAAAAGTTGTCAAAGTGGCCTCAAGACAAATTTGACTATAGGTTGTAGTTGAAAGAGCAGTTAAGTTTACCGGTAGCGACGCAGTATCAAAACCAGTGCCATTACCCGCCAAAACACCATTAGGGATATAGGTATCACATGTTGTCGTGCTCGTGTATTTTAAGCGCACTGTCACATCAGTCCCGAATGGTTCAGTTGAACTAAACGTCAAATCACCCCACGTTGGCTGACCTGAAACACTTGTAAATGTTATTGGTTGTGTTGTAACAATTCCTTGAGTAAATTGATACCGTTTGGCCGCCATTTCAAAAGTCTCATACGGAGCACCGATAATTGAAGATGGATTAGGCGCAATTACTTGTTTGGTAGACCAACTTGTACCGTTCCAATACGATGACTCAAGCTCGTCACCGGCAACCGCATCGTCATGAGAGAGCGCTACAATTGTCCCATCCCCTGCCCGCTCGGTTTGCACCCAGAATAACCCGGCCCCAGAACCTACTCCGGTGACTGTTTGCTGCCCACCCCAGGATGAGGTTGCATATACTTGGTAGCGCAAATTGGTAGTATCCGAATAGGTAGCTAAAATATTTCCTGAACGGCCAGCAGTTGTTTCAAACTCACAATCAATCGGTCGTCCCGCTTGAGAGTTACCGGTGTTTGATAAATCAACAAATGTCGACCAAACTCCACCGTCCCACCGTACCGCACCTACACGCGCACTATCATTAATGTAACAAAGGGTCAATTTGTCCGAGTTTGGATCAGACACCAGAGTACCGAACTCGAAATCGTTAAAGAGTGGCTGAGTGGCATTACTGGTCCATCCAGTACCAGTCCAGGTTGTATAAATAAAGTTGTTATTACCACCGTTAGTAACCGCCACCATCGCCTGGTCACCAGACGACTCATATTTTAGACCGATACCAGCCCGCAACAGTTGCCCAGCCTGAACCGAACCAAACACACGACTATTACCCCACGCGTTTCCGTCCCAGACCAACGCTTCGTAGTTGTTTCCAATCGCTGCTCCACTATCGCGCACCACCAAAATCATCTCATCTGATGCTGGGTCAGAAGCTAACTCAAGGAAGTTACACACTCCAGTGACGACCGTTGTAATACTGGTAGTTGCAGACCAAGTACTACCATTCCAAATACGATATACCGGATTTTTTGTGTTATCACAAGATACAACCATTGCGTCTCCCGAGACACTCTCATACCCAACAGCAATACCGCGACGAGTTACATCAGCCACGTTGTCAGCGAGCAATGTTCTGCTGCCCCACGTTGAAGACGTGGCATTGTATACCTGCGCAAAGGTGTCATTACTTTGATCTAGCGTTACGAGCATATATTCATCTCGCTTCACACCAGAAGCCAACCGTACCCAGTTAATCGTACCCGAAACACTGATCGCAGACTGTTCAATCCCCCAACTCGTACCACCCCACAATCGGTACTTTGGTGTTGCACTAGTACTATCGCCGTACGCCACCATTATTTCTGAACTAACTGTTGAGTTTACTCTAACGTTATTTTCCAGATCATTTGAAATAGCGCCAAACAACGAGTTGGTTTGGAATTGACCTGAAAGCGTTTGATACCAATTCGGTACCGTATCTCCGGTATTAATAGAGAAACTTTGGGTTGTAGAATAGTCCCCAAACTCACCAGAACCACTCACATCTCGTGCTCGAACACGCCAGTAATACGTTGTAAGGTCAGTCAGTGTATCTGCAGGCTGAAGTTGGAACCGTACGCGATTAGCCTCTACAAATGGTGACGTATCCGAAGTTGAGGCTGTATTTGAGAAGCCGGCATCAGTACCCGAAACTCGAATAGTCGCAGTTGCAAAATCAGACGATGTTGAAATCGAAAATTCATATTCTATATCAGACGAACCATCAGGATCGTTACTTTGAAAATCAAACCAAGGAGTAGTGGATGCAAAGCGCGCATTATCAAACGGAGTTGCAAACATTGTTGGTGCTATTGCCCGGAAGTTTAAATCTGCTTTTTTCCACAACAATAACGTGGCATCAGTCGTTGTACTGATAGTGCCGGCAGCTCCTTCTTGTTGTGAATTTACCGTAATTATTTGACCAGCTGTCACATTCTCCAGGAGGAAAACCAGGTTGGTGGACGCTTCATTGGCAGCATTTAAGTTACGCAAGAAGTTTGATTTGGATTGTGCACCGGTAACAGTTGTACTTCCTACTGAGACAGTAATTCTATTGTTTACGAATTGTGTCGCTGAGGTAACAGCGTCAGTGAAATTCAAAATATAATCTCCACTCTGGTTAACAGTAATCTGGTGATTATTAGTAGTTGTTGAATGAGTAAAAACACTATTGTCGTATGCTAATTGTGTATTGAACCTGGTTGATGAAGCAACAGCTGAGTTCCAGTTTGTACCACCTACCAAATCCCGTCCCCGCAACGCAATAACACCTGAGGTTGGTAATTTTTGAATAACTATCGAACCAGTAAACCCTGCAGGCACAGTTGTTGTTCCAGTATTACCCTCGCGCGCAGCTGTTACTGTAAGGACTTGATTAGTTGACGTAGCGATGATAACACCCGAGAAATGAATACTGGAGTCCCCATCACTTTCGTTTGCATTCCCGTCCGAAAATCCCTGACCAAAATGACCGCCACTTACAACTGCACCATCAAGCAAGATGCGCCCGGCAATGTTTTGTTGGGCATTTGTATGTTGTAACGGCAGGTTTACATGAACCATGTACGTACCTGTTGCAGTCAGGGTGATATTTTGTGGTGTTATGGTATTTGAGTGAGAGAATCCAGCATCTTGACGTGTTTCAATCCACTCAAGAGGAAAAGCGGTAACTTGGTTAAAATTTGTAGAGTTTGTTGTTCTGGTAGTGGTAGCGGCAAACACTGTTTCCGTAGGTCGCAAATACTCAATATACATTGAAGCTAATCCACTGACATTAATCACATCCCCCGCATCAATTGTAGTGAGATTCTCAACAAATATCTCAATATAATCGTTAGCGGTAACTCCCGTCATCAAAAACGAAACGTTGGAGGATGACTCCGAGTGCACTGCGCCGTTACCTCCCGTAATGTAACCACTGCGACCTAAACCTTCCGGAACGGCAACACCGTTTTTTCGAACTTCAATAGCAGCCCGAGTGCGACTAACATTAATATCGGCTCGCTGTTGCGGGAGGTTAACTGACACTAAATAATCACCACTTTGTCGTAAAGTCACTCGTTGCGAATCAGAAGAGGTAGAGTGAGTGTAGTAATAATTATCAATTGAACTGGTTGACCACTGCATTGGGCTCGGAGCGGTATTTAAACTGGAACTAGCTACCGTGCGTGTACCGGTAAACCAGCCGATGTTATTTAACGCATCAGAAGCCACCTGCCATTGACGCAATTCACTAAACCCATCCATATCAAGTGGCCCCAGGAGATACATGTACGGACTGATGTCAGGGGCATCAAAATTATATGAGAAGGTTCGCTCATCACCTTCCATCATTGTCACATCCGGCCAGGTAATTAATGTGTACTCCGGCAAGGTACTGACCAAAGCTCCTTCAAGACCTTCAATTACAAACCCACGCGGGACACGCTCGGTAACATCACCCGTAAAATCACGATATGCTTTTACTTTTAGCGTTACATCGTAGGGGGCAGGTGGATAAATACGTGTTGGTGCAGTGCGCTCAATATCATATGGAATGTAATCACGAACTTCAAAACTATCAGAAATTTTATGCACAACTTCTCCTGAGGCATTTTTATGCTGCAATTGAATAGTGTATGCACCCCATTCTCCAGTATTGGAGAATTCAGCAATGTAGTCTGGGATATCGGTGACGTTATTTGGCCCACATGCACCTGACTGATTGACAGGTACTTCAGTAATAGTTCCTTTGGGATCGATAATCTTAAGTTCCAAATTAGCGTTACAAATAGTATCGCCCTTGTCAGTTAAGGCTGCGAGATTGAGTTGGACTTCCTCATTGGGGAAATACATACTTTTCTTGGTATTGACTGCCAATACCCCCCAGTAAAATTCAAACGTATCAGTATATCGTTCTTCATTTTCTAGAATATCAACAGTCACTAGGTATTTACCCGGTCGTAATTTATGAGGCATTTGTTGCGCCTTCATAGTCCATGTTTCATTGTCGTGATACTCAATTCCAAATGGCACTTCAATAGCATCACCATTACTATCTGTTAAATTGATACGCTCGACAACAAATGTGTTCTCTGAAAATAGTGTTCTAAAAATACGGTTAAAGAATCCTTGTTGCGGATCATAGGAGAGTGTAAATTGTGGCAACGTCCCCAATGTTGGATCGAGATCAGCGTTGTTTAATGTGTTAAGCTCTGGCGCCAACAAATCACGACCGTAGGTTACTTCATCACTATACGCTTCACCAGCTCCCTCTTCAAAAAACTTACCTGAAGTAACTTCGAGCCACATGCCTTCAACGTAGGCTGTTTCCAAATCGCTCACATTCCCTTGATAGGAAACTTTAATTTGTAAGTTAGCAATCTCACCTGCAGTTTTTGGCGGCTGTAATGAGAGCAGGTAATATCCGCCGTTAATACTGTTACTGATTTCATCATCAATATCTAGTACAGAAGCAGTAATCCAGTCGGTAGACGTTGTACTAGTGTCGTATGTGTACTCAACCAAAAAACGTTGTGGCCCTTCTCCACGATTTTGTTTTGTTTGTGCGGCCAGTGATAACCGCAGTTGAATTGAATCTAGAACAGTACCACCGTCAAAATCCGGCATCAAGAAATCAGAGAACAACATACTATGGGTTGCACATCCACTTGCAGGATCGCACGGTGCCATCACGTAATCGTTACTTGTATCTTCTTCTGTTGCAGGCTCTGCCTCAGATTGACCCTCAATTGATTCGCTGACAGGAATTTCTGCTTCTTCACCTTCATTAGTTGCCCCACTACCTTCCGGTGTAGTCTCCACTGATTCTTCAGTGACAGCAGTTTCAAGAGTCTCTTCAGCTACTGGCACATTGTCCACTACAGCAGTCTCTTCGGTACCTGACTCTTCTGTAGTCACGACCGCTGGTTCAGGTTCTGGTGAAGAAGCAGGTTCAGGTTCAGAAGCTTCTTCAGTCACAATCGCCTGCGCCAACAAAAAGCGGTTATTGGTTTTCGTAAATACACCCCATACTGGATCTCCTGGATTTGTAATTGATGATACTGACTCAGATTCAGAAGATGGTTCTGGTTGTGGTTCAGGTTCAGACTCTGGTTCTGGTTGTGATGTTTCAGCAGTAGGTGCATCAGTCTCAGACGACTCATTGTCACCATTCTCTGAACCACCTGACTCACTGTCAGTACTTGGAACTTCGTCACTGCTTGAAGCAGAGTCGCCATCAATAGACACTTCATTTGGCTCATCCGGTGTTGGAGCATCCTCACTCTCTTGTGCTGAAAACAATCCTAGTTCTGAAATATAGGCTGAATTTTTTTGTGTAAAGTCTTGATAGAGAGAGTATTCAGAAATATCTTGCACTAACACTGATTCCAAACCAAGCCACGAATCTGACGTTACTTTACCAGGGATAATGACTAGTTGTTCGGTGGTGTACACTGTCCGATCAATATAAGCTCCGTACACGACAAAACCACTAATAACAGTAATTGTTAGTAGTGCTCCAAAGGTCGATTTCTTTAGTAACTTAAACGGACGTATCACGACTTTTTAAAACCCACGCACATAGAAAACGGGGCTCATTATAGTATAACGCCCAGGCAGTTAAGCCTGGGCGTTATATCATCAAACTCTGGGGATTGATGAGCAAATTTACTTCAAAATTGTTTTTACATCATTGATTTCTTTTTCAATCAAGGTCTCTGATACTTCGAGTGCTTGGTTGAGTCCCTCCACTGCCTCTTTTTCTTTCTGCGATAGACGTGGCCTCTTCGTTATCAAGTTGATCTGATCATAGATTTCATCGCGCAAGGCAGAGAAGATTTTTTCCATTTGATCTTGAATCTCTCTTGTTTCTCGACGCAATTTCTCTTCTTTAATTTTATTTTGTTTGCGATCGTACCAGAGATATCCAAGCATCATTCCGATAACAGTGAGGAGGAACAGAATAAATAGGTTTGTTGCTGTGAGGAAGTCAAACAGGGTCTTTTCTTCAATCACTTCTGCTGGCTTGATCCACCCGGCGGTAATAAGTACTGCTACGGTACTTTCACGTGAATTACCAGCTTTGTCGTAGGCAACTACTTTAATGGTATAGGTTCCATCTTCAAGTTCTTTAAGTAGGTATCCAATCTTTGCTTCATCTGGGGTAACTTTGAATGGTTCTTTATCGGCAATTGTCATTTCATAGTAATCAATACCAGACGTAGCATCTTTGGCTTCGAAGTTTAATTGCGGGAAGCCAGTAGTAGAGTTAGCAGCGCGAACATCAATCACGAAAGCTTCCGGTGCAGTGGTATCGATTTGAATCTTTCGGTTTAATACTGCTCCCCAACCTACCTGATTTTTGTACTTAATACTCAAGTACTGTATACCATCAATCAGATTCTCTCTACTTACTTTGAACTCATCTATTGGTGGATCGTAGACCGCATCTTTGTTAAGGTCAGGCTGGTTTTCTGAACTCGTTGAAAGTTCGACTGCCACTACGTTTACGTCAAATGGTAGTGTCCAGGAGAATGCTCCTTCGGTATTTTTATACCACAACTCTGGATCCAAGAACGATGGTGAACCTACTTCTGGAGCACGTGGTGGATCTCCGAACACAATAGCTTCTTCATCGTCTTCATCAGCAGCTGGGGTTGGGGTGGCCGGAGTAGGAGTTGGTGTCGGGGTTGGTGTCGGGGTTGGTGGTGGAGGAACTGTGCCGGCAGCTACAGTATATGTTCCCGGTGAACCATTTTTATATACGTCTGTTCCGCGCCCGTCTGCAGCCAAGATAGAAGCGTTCGCAACGGTGAGAGATCCTGACCCGGCAGCAATCGTTCGAAACGTAATCGTTAAAATATTTGACTGAGCAGTAAATGGAGCCGGACTACCACCACCAAACGTAAATGTTCCGGCGGTATTAGAAAATGTTGGTTCGGTCGTCCACAAAGAAAATGTTGAGGCCTTGCTAAAACTCACTACCGACAAAACTGCAGGGTTAAACTTTAGTCCTGCCTCCACAGCATTTACACTTGAACCGGCTGGTGACACGAGTACATTAACGGTAAATGTTTGACCAACTGAAAAATTACCAGTCGCCGGTGACATCAAAAGATCGGCGGCAAATGAGGGTGTGGCAAACGCAAAAAAACCAAACACAAGTGCGAATAGGAATTTTGTTATTACTTTGTATGAGATTGAGAACATAGGAACATTTTTACGAATTTGATTTTGCTGCATACCGATACATCTACAATCGTGATCGCTTACGATCGGGAGTTATTTTTAATTTAACTTTTTCTTTCTCTTCTGGTTTGAGTAACGGTAAAATCAAAATCAATACTCCATTTTTAATTTTAGCTTCAGCTTTTTCAATTTCCACACTCTCCGGCAAAATAATGCGACGATAAAAATCTCCCCAGATACATTCCTCTGTAAAATAGGCACCATGCGGTTTACTCTTCGGGAAGACAATGAACTCTGGACGGATGCGACGCCCTTCGATTAACACAATGTCAGCATCGCCCTCAATAGACACGTGCACGTCATTCATATCGGCTCCAGCCGCTTGTGCGTATATAATAATCGTGCGTTCAGTTTGGAACACATCAACATCGAGCTGGGCAACTTTATCAACTGCCGTTTCTTCTTCACTCGATTGTAGTGCCTCGTCTGACTTAACGCCACGACCTTTGAGACGTTGTAAAAATGACATACTTTTAATTATTATAGTACATATATATGTATGACCTTGCTGTTACCCACAACTTTAGACTTAACTAAACAAAATTTATCTTTTCGCTTCTTTAGTTTTAAATATTTAGCTCAGTTTAAATTTGTTAGTAATTGTTTCTAAAACGAGTGCTATTCGAGGTGAGAAGTGACTCGATGTCACTTCGCAAGACTCATTGAGAGATTTTGTAAAAATATCCAATGAGTGCACAGCTTCTGTAAGAAGGTCAAGGAAAAATTCAAACATCAATAGATATCATCTCAACGAGTACAGGTTCCAGGAGTTTGCTCTAGGAAAGGAGCAAACTCGGAACAAAATTCGCCATTGTCGCTACGCTCTGTGGCTCATTTTTTATCCGGTCCAGTTAAAGAGCAGGATAGAAAAGTCCGTCAAGTTAACTCTCGTATCACTGTTAATATCTGCTGGAGGGTTTGAATCTCCGCCAGCTGTTCCCCACCAGAAAAGCAAAATCGAAAAGTCGACAAGGTTCACTTTTCCATCTCGATTAAGATCAGTGTTTAATGCTCGGTTAGCAGCTTCGCCTACACCATACAGTGTGTAGTTGGAAAAGTTTGTCTGTAGCCCCGACGCCTGCACAGCTTTTGCGCGTACCTTGTAAGTGCCATTTGTAAAACCATTACTGTCAACAGAAATACTATAAGCACCACTAGCATTAGAGGTCCCGGTAAATACTTTTCGTGACGCAGCACTACCGTCTTTTTCGTTTTCAAGAGTGACCGTAGCATTAGGGAGTGTGTACCCAGAAATAGTAATCGGAGAACCAGGTGTCGCCGGATCGGGACTAACAAGAATTGAAGGCGGTATCATAATGTTCGAGAGGTTTGATGCCCGAGCACCGGTAACCGTAAACGAAGTACTAAACGTAGATGTTTTAACTCGGGCAGCATCAGTTGAATACACCCCGAACGTGTACGCACCGCGCGCTATTAAATCAAGCACAACCGTATATTCACCGTTACCACCAGCAGTAGCGGTTTTAGCAATTTTTCCGTCAACCAAAAAAGCTACTGCACTGCGGGGTGCTGTAAATCCGGTAATAGTTACCTGTCCATCTCCACTCCGGTACGGGCCATCGGTACTTTCAAAACCACCGCCGCCACCGCCGCCCGAACCGCCACCAGAACCGCCACCGCCACCGCCGCCCGTACCGCCACTACCAGTTTGACTACCTGGTGTTCCACCTGAACCGTTTGATCCACTTGTAGTATTACCAGAACCCGACCCTGAACCAGAACCGCCGGTACCAGTACCCGAACCCGATCCGGCAGCGGTAGTGGAACCAGTCGTTGTTGGTGTACCGGTTGGAATAGCACCAACCAAAAATTCAATAAGATAATCGTCAATGTTAAAGTTTCCTTCATCGTCAATACAGCGCACATTAAAGCTGTAGGTAGTTTGTGGATTAACTGGAACAATTCGCGTATGGAAAATCGTACCGGTATTGGTAAACGTACTCGTCATCGCGCTGTAGTCAACACCGGTTGAAGAAGAAAATTTACAAACAGCAAACTCATCGGTCTCTAAAGAAACTTCAACTGACTGGGTCGTACCACCAACAAAATTTGCCGGTGCTCCATTAAAACGTTGTGGCGGTACTTCCTCAGTGGTATCTGCCGGCCCCACACCCACGCCATCAACAATCGCAATTACAAAACCAGCATCAGCCACCACTCCTCCATCATAGATTTTAAAATCAACTGAATGTGTACCAGTATCTGCACTATTTTTTATAGGCTTAATATCAAGCGGGGATGATGAAGTTCCAAAACCTGGCGAAAACGTGAACACGAGTGGTACCGCATCAGTTGTATGATTTCCAACTTTAAACTGTATTGAAGACCCCGATGAAATACCGGTACTGGTGTTTAATGTGTACCGTACCATCCCTGGTGCACCAGGGAAAATTTCTACCATATCGTCCGTAGCAGTTTGAACTGCACCAGCCGAACGAGACACACCGTTTATAATCAACTCAACATTCCGTTCGCTAAAATTAGGTGAATTTAATGTTTCAAATCCGGCAGGCGGAATGAATTCCATATAGGCACCAGGGCTAACTGCTGTAGTTAACGTAAACGATAACGTGTGGTTACTCGGCTGCTCCGGACCTGAATTAGAAATCGTGTTTTTGTACTCCTGGATATTGCGGGCCCACGACAAATCAGGCACTACCATAATCGCACAAAAAATAACAACCAACACTAGACTGGCTCTGAGAAACCACGCATACGGAAAAGCGCTCATTACCTATATTGTACCGTGTACTGACCTCAATTTTTCATTCTTGTGTACATATATATGCAGTTTTGGAACATAATTCACCATTGTCGTTAATAGTTCAGTTAGATGGTGAAGTGGTATAAAATCAGCACAAGTACAAGTTCCAGGAGTTTACCCTATGAAGGGGTAAACTCGGAACAAAATTCGCCATTGTCGCTACTTCTTACAGAAACGGTTCAGGTTATCGTTTTTTACAAAAAAAGCTGGCAACCTCTTACGAAAGTCTCGCAGACTTTCTCACTCTGTAGCTCATTTTTCATTGATAAACCCGCCTGCCTGATGACTCCATAGCTTGGAATACGTACCACCAGCATCTTTTAAGGTCTCGTGGGTGCCGTCTTCGATAATTTTCCCATTTTCCAACACAATAATTCGATCCATCTCCCGCAATGTCGACAGGCGATGAGCTACTGCAATTACCGTTTTGCCATTCATTAATATATGAAGCGCCTTTTGGATTTCAACCTCACTTTCACTATCAAGCGCTGAAGTAGCTTCATCCAATACCAGAATCGGAGCATCTTTTAGCATTGCTCGCGCAATTGCTACTCGTTGTTTTTTGACCACCTGATAACTTTACTCCCCGCTCACCCACCAACGTATCGTACCCTTGAGGTAACGTGACAATAAAATCATGTGCCTGGGCCTTACGCGCCACCGCTTCTATCTCTTCTTGAGTAGCGTCTGGTTTCCCGTAGGCTATATTTTCTCGAATTGAACGGTGGAATAACGCTGGCTCTTGCGGCACGACTGCAATGGCATTGCGTAACGAGTCCTGGGTCACTTCAGCAATATTTTGCCCATCAATCATAATGGCCCCCGTCGTTACATCATGTTGCCGTAATAAGAGCGACACAAATGTCGACTTCCCCGCCCCCGAAGCGCCGACCAGACCCACCCGTTGCCCTGATTCAATGTTGAGATTAAAATCAGTAAATACTTTATTATTTTCATACTCAAACGAAACGTCGCGTACGTTTATTCTGCCATTTTGCACAATAAGTTTTGACGCTGCTTCTGAATCAGTAATTTCATACGGAACAATAAGTTCCTTTAACCCCTCTTCCATTTCACCAGCCACACGAGCAGCATTTACCATCATTCTCCCAATAAAAATTAAATTCCCGGTTAATTGAGCAATAATTGCAAGTACAAAAATGAATTCTGCGGAGGTAATTTCATTTCCTTCCCAACGCAAAACCAACCAGTAAAACATCGTACCTGCACAGATAAAAAGAATAACAGCATTGATAGCTTGGGTAAGGTCTGTATAGAGCCAGTTCTTTCTTTGAAGGACTGTCCAATCGTTACTGAGCTTTGCCAACTGACTGCGTTCTTCACTTTGAGCAGAATATTGTCTAACAGCTGACATATTTCCGAATACATCCACTATTGCCCCGCGCATTTTACTTCCGGCAGCAGCAGTTTGTCGAGATAACATTCGCTTTTTTGGTAACATTATCTTATTTACCAATACTATGAACAATATAAGTACAACAAAAATACTTGCTGCAATGACGTCAACTGTCCATATAAAATAAAACGACAGCAGGAGTGAAACAGCCAGACTTAAATATGACCAAACAATATCGTGTAGCAAACTCTCAACCGCTCCGATAACATTGTTCACCTTTGTTAACAATGAACCACTAAATCGGTTTGAGAAGTACGTATGACTATGGTTTAAGGTATAGCTTACCAACGTGTCATTAGCAAATTTTCGTGAGGAAGGAAACCAATATATTGCCGCTATAACACTACTCAGACGCATTAAAACTTGTGCTAAAAAAACCGCTACTGGAAACATAAGACCGTACCACAACGCAGAATTCACATCTTGCGCTTCAATTGCTTCCACAATCCATTTAAAAAATAGTGTTAGCGATTGTGACATTGCGGCAGATCCAATAGTAAAAAGTACCGTAAATGCGGCTCCCCACATGTATGGTTTAGTAATAAACCACAAAAATGCTGCCGGAGTGGCAGGCACTAGAATATTTTGTAGAGTTTTTTGCTTATCCATATTAATACAGCCGTACGGTACCATATCCGCACATAACTAACCACTTTCCCGCCATTAAAACCAGCCTATCCTCGCACCATTGTCTGACCCGCAACCTGCCTCATTTTCATTTCACGATACCGCAAATAATCAAGGGAGTAATTGAGAACAAGAAGTAATACCACAATGAATAACACCAGCCCCATGACAAAGGTTGTCATATCACGCGTGGCTCCACCTTGGTCAATCCCAACGGCAATTTCCCGCTGACGTAATTCATTCTCTCGTGCATCAAGCGCCAACTTTTGCTCGGTGAGTCCCGCAGTAATAGTATTTAATTCTGTTGGTTCGACACCTACAAATACTCCAACAGCATTAGCGAGGTACGACTGGGTCTGCGAAGCCATGATAGCCGTAGTAGTAGAAACGAGCCCGGCCTGAAATAACAGAGCCACGGCCAACACTACCGAACTTACGCGCAACAATTTGTGATACAAAGTAAATTCCATCATATATATGTATTATACATCTTTCATAAGTAACTTACTCAGGTTAATTCACCCAAACTAGACCTTCAGAAATGAGTGCAGTGCTAGGAGTCGCAAGGACTTTTCCTGTAGACGTACCGCTGTACGGCGGAAGAAAAAGTACCGCGGCAGCGACAACGCAATGTGCCATTTCTGGAGGTCTAGGCGAATAGGGCTAGGAGGATGAGCAGGAACAAAGCCGTCACCGACACCATCACTACTAGAATTAACAAGAGCGGTGTTGAACTATTGTTGGTGTGTCGACGAACTAGTTTTCGAGTTCCTGAGGTTGCTCCGTAGTACGCCAGCTGTCGCTTCACATACACACGAATACTGATATAGGCAATCAAAAGCAGTGCGGCTAACACTCCTGCGGCCGGCAGAATAATATTCATCGGCAGGATCCAGAACGTTGCGGTACTAAAGGCGGTTTGCTTGAAACCTTCCTCTCCATAACTCGGGCTCACCATCGCTTCATACCGTCCAAAGCCGGTTTGGTCACTCGTCCAACTAAACAAGAACTCACGTGTCACACCTGGAAATACTCCTGCCTGCTCTTCGTTAAAGGTCAAATTGGCAACCTGTTTTCCAAACATGTTGGTGATGGTCAGGGGACCAGTTGGTCGCAAGAGTGTGTTACCACTATTTTCAAACTTAAGATTAAAATCTACATTTGAAGAACCGTAGAAATAATTGTCGGTTGAGAATTGTCTAATCTGGGCTTTTTCAATACACTCACCCGCTACTCTAATACTAACAATGTTGGCAACTTGGTAGCCGATAGCAGCACCACTCGCTTCTAATTCTGGGGGTTCAGCCGAGACAAAAATCCCGCCAAAGTGATCACACGGTGATGCATCTTGCGGCACTGACATAATAAATGACATGGCACGTTCCTCACCAGCTTTTACTTCGAGTCTGTCTGATTCAAGTTGTATCCAATCACTTAACGCAAATCCACCGGTATCCAAATTATTATCAGCAAAAATTGGCACCCCTCCGTCTCGCACTCCAGAAATATCTCGCTTGAAGATATAATAATTTTGATCCTGACCACTGACGTTTTCTACAAGCACCGTAAATTGACGCACTTCACCCGGCTCCATATTTTCAGCAATGTTCGCTGGCTTAAGACCAATCCCAGCATCACTTTGCGCAAATGAAAGGGACGGCAACAAAACAAAAGCAAACAACAGAGCAGTAAAAAGGGTGCGAATCATGCAAACAAACTTAAAGATTAATGAATCTATCATAGCATTTAAAATCATCGGCCTTCGTAATTTTATAAACAGAAACATCACCTCACGCACAAAACAACAAAACCTCCATAGAGGAGGTTTTGTTGTTTTGTGCGTGCCAACTACTCTAATGATACGTTTTAAGAATAGTATTTTAGTTTCACAAATTTATTTAGAAGCGAGGCACTGAAGCTTTTAGATCCGAGTCGTACTTCTTGTACGATGAGGATTTAAAATGCTGAGGGCAACGAAGCTAATGAATGAATTTTGGAACTAAAATGTAGGGGTTGCGATGTAGGTAAGTACAGTATTGTAGTCATCTCCCGCTTCCTGGAGTGGACTGATTTGGATTTGATACCCTACAGTTGTTGAACCGATATCGTTGGCGATACCATCGGCCGGTCCGTTGTGAGCGAAAATCTGGCGTGGTGTGGTACTTGCAGCTACGAAGAGTGCTGTACCGAACTCGTTGGAGTTTAGGTCTGAGTCATCAGACGTGAGACCCCAGTGACCCCAGGTGTTTTCATTTCCAATGTTGTTAGTTGGAGCTACCCATGAAGTTGGAGTATTTGTGTAGGCTCCGTCAATAAATCCATCAATGTCGGCACCAGTTGATGATTGCAAGTTTTGATCTTGCTCAACGGTTACTACGAATCCGTTTCGGGCGTTTGTAGTGACATTAAGTCGTTGTGCCATTGTTTTAATTTGTCCGGCAGTAAGTACTCCGAATGGAATAGCTGTCGCTGTAGTTGAACCTGTAGTTGAAGTTCCGTTTACAGCAGTTGATGTAGCGAGTCCGGCAACAGTAAATGTGAATGATGTATTTACAATTGCAGTAACATCTACGTTATCGAGAATTGCGACTCTAGTGCGACCTGAGTCAGCAGCCCCCGCGGTAACTATAAACTCATATGAGTCTGTTGTACCAGGATTGGTGACTCGGTTTGTACCAGTTCCTCCCGTTACCGCATTTGTTCCAACTCGAATCCGAACTACTTGTCCAGCAGTTACAACTCCAGTACCTGAGGTAAGTGTGAGGTTTTGACCTGACACGGTAGCTCCCCAAGTAGCACCTGATTGTGTTGCTGCAAGAGTTTGTTCAACGCCGTTAATTGCGAAGTCAATGTCTCCGAACGCAACTGATCCCATGTTGAATCCAGTAGGGAATGTCACAACGATTGTTTGTGTAGCAAGTACACCAGGTGAACTGGTAGGAATCGTGAACTGAATCGTATGATTCGAGAGCGCACTTCGATCTGAGTCTGATAAAGTGTTGCTGATCACTGCAAGGTTAGCAGCTTGGGCATTATTGAAGAACCCAACCGACATAGCCAATACAGCTGTTGCAACGAGCATCGCGACCACTCGGTGCAAAGATTCAACAGTAATAGTTGAATGTTTGAACATATTTATTTTTTATTTTATTAAATAACTTTGTGTAGTCACAACTTGCGTTGCAATGAACACTTCTCGACTGCATGTTTGTGGAGCGGCTTGTATGTACTTAGTGAAAAAAATTCAGCCTGTACGTACGCACCTAATGCAATCGATCTACCAACAGTATATAAATGTTCTTGATACCTGTCTCTGTACCCCGTGTGTATAACCTTTTTGTCCTGAGGTGAGTACCGATAGCAAATGGTTATTTATATAGTTTTAGTTTCGACATTGAACATTTTTCTACTTCAAGACATCAAGTACACGTGTCGATTACTACATTTCGTTATGTCTTTACCACCGCGAGATCACTCCAGCGCGTCGTATAGGCCGGAGATTTTTGTTCTGATTTTGATTGCCATTTCCGTTCTTTGGTATGCGTGCCGATCGTTACCATATCAGCCCCGTAGCGCGCATTAAAACCATCAAGAAGGTCATTGATCGGGCTATAGGTTACTTCGTCAGTATCAGTAAATAACGACTGCTGGATGACCGTTTTGGGACTAAAACCACTGATGTAGACCCCGGCCTTTTTGTACGGCACTTCCGCATCATACAGCCTGTCAACCAGGGCAAACGCCTGCTTCAGTAAAAAAACTATGTCATCCGTTGGCGTCATGTTTTCGACCCCGAGTGAACCGCCACGTAGCAGATAATCACCGTGGCGACTGGTACCTAAAAATATTGATAGATTCTTGGTTTTGAGACGTAAATGACGTAGCTCGGCTACCACTTGGCGCAGGTGGTACGCTACCGCATCTTTTACCACCGCTATCTCGGTCACATTCTTTTCAAATGACCGAGAACTCATAATACTTTTTTGCGGCGCATGCACTTCCGATACGGCATACATCGGCATACCGGCGAGTTCAGCTTGCAGCCGCACCCCCACAATCCCAAACATACTGGCAATCCGCGATTTGGGACACGCAATCAAATCAGCTACGGTTACTAGTCCGGCGTTTTTATACCGCATCTCCAACTTCCCGCCCACTCCCCAAATATTCTGTAGCGGTATCATGGGCGTAAGCGCCTCCCAATCTGCCGGATCAAGGACAGTCACACCACCTGATTTCTTCGCCAGCCGATTGGCATATTTAGCCTGAGTTTTGGTAGCCGCCACCGCCAAGGATACCGGGATACCCACCTGCCGTTCAATCTCAATTTTCATGGCGCGTAACGTCGCCTCTAACTCCGCTTTAGAATGTGCGCTTATAGTAAAGAACGCTTCATCAATTGAGTATATCTCGCGCGTGGGCAGAAGTGTTTTAACCACGGTAAAAACCCGACTGGAAATATCGCGATACAGCGCAAAGTGTGAAGAAAACGTTATAATTCCTTTGTCCTTTATCATGTCTTTTATCTGAAAGATAGGTACCCCCATCGGGACCCCCATGTCCTTTACTTCTTGCGAGCGCGCTACCACACACCCATCATTTGATGACAAAACGACCACCGGTTTCCCCACCAAATCCGGCCGAAATAGCCGCTCACACGACACAAAAAAATTATTACAATCAATCACCCCAATGTAGTTCATAGAATCAGTATACAATACACAATTGTGCAGTCATCCCTATTCGGCCACAAAAGGCATCGTAGTAAAAAATCCCTTTCAAGGGATTTTTAATTCATCTGTGCAAACTCTTTATCATACTTTGATAAAATAGACATTTGATCTTCTGAAGCACTTCGAAGTGCTTTTCTATAGGCTTTTGTTTTTACAGTTGCGTCCGCTTCTGCAAAAAAGACGTAGACGGGGCTTTTAATACCCGAACGTTTTTTTCCCTCTCTTCCAAGAAATTTAAGGATATACTTCATAGCAGTTCACTTAATGTATCTTTAGAATACCTTGTATTTAAATACCCGTCAACACTGCTAATATTGAACTCAAATTTATAGTCAGTAATAAGAGGCTTTTGTAAATTTGGCACAGCAAGCTGCACTAAATCGATTTGTATTCTGTTTCCATATTCTTTTTTTAATTGATTAATAGTCTCAATTGAACCGAAATACTGATTAATAAAACTCTCTTTAGGAATATTACGTCCTTCGATTTTCTCTCTCTTTTGAGTAAAATCCCACGCAACTACCGGATCTTTATACACAAAATAGATTAGTACTTTTCTACCCCGATCTAAAGCTCTTTCGATATTTCTTCTTGCAACTTCACAGTTACTTAATGTGCCATCCAACAAGAAACTTTTATCTAAATTTCTGTCATAGCAATGATCAACTAGTATCTCAACCCCTTTTGTAGTTGCTCGATTAAACAACTCTGCTTTACCTTTTATATATGTAGGGATTAGCATCCTAATTTCATCCGGGTCAATTCTTACGATTAGTGTTGTGTCTGGACCGAACGTGTCTCGAATAAGACATCGTGAAAATTCGGTCTTTCCAGCGCCTGGTGCACCAGCCATAAAAACTGCTACACGACCCTCTTCTAAATCTTTATACCTACCAGCAATAGCCTCAATCAGGACTGCTGGATTATCCTTAACCCATTCATATGCCTCCGTGGAAATATCCTCATGTGTCATAATAATATTTCAATTATAGCATTGAGTATATCCAATGGTGACAAAAAGCCTTAAGGATTAAATCCTTAAGGCTTTTTTGATATGTTGATTAACTTCTTAAAACAACTTCCAAATATCTGGATCTTCTTCACCATCAATTTTGAAGAAGGCTACACCGCGCAAATCATATTTCTCAATCAGTTCCAACTTGTCTTTGGCTGAAACGGCATCGTTGTACGTAATAAATCGTACTTTTACCTCGGTCTTGGCTAAATCAGCAAACAACAGAGCGCGGGCGGCATTTTCATATCCCTTTGGCGTTCCGTTAGGGACTGGGAGGGCGGTGAGAACTTTGTATGGTGAATCTTCAGGGAAGTAACTCATCACCGCTTCGCCACCCGTACTGTACCCAATTGGTGTTTTGTAGATTTCTTTTGATAACTCAAGAATACGTGGTTCGTTTAGGGTAGCAACACGCACATAGTCACGATACCATCCAGGAGCCACGGTAACGTCCCAGGCGCGTCCGTAGGTGGCTACTCCGACCATTACTTTATCTTCAGGAAAATCTTCCAAGGCTAGCTTAATTACCTTCTCTACCCATTCTTTGTCAGCTACTGGTGTATACGGCAAACCGGCTCGTTTGGCGTTTAGGGTCAGGTCCGCCCGTTGCTGGTCGTACGTCATCAGTTCAATCCGGTCACAATGTTTCGCGATTTCTTTGTAGTCGTTGGCGTACGTGAGGGGATTAGGCACTACCTTGTATAGATCTACAGCTGGAGTTCGGGCTTCAATCGCACAGGTGAGGAGTTTACTACCGAGCGCTTTATTTAATTCTTCGAGGAATCTCGAGAAATCATTAATATTTTCAGCGTTCTTTCCCTCGTAGTCGATATTAATGCCATCATACTTCCCTTTTTTAACGATATTTACGATTTGATTTATATGCACCTCGCGACGGTTGCGGTCACTCAACATCGCGCCAATTTGATCACCATCAAACCAAGCCACGGACGGAATGATTTCAACCTTATTTTTCTTGGCTAGCTTGATAAAATCACGCCATTGTTTTTCGTTTAAGCCAGCTTTGTCCGTAATATTTCCGTAAGCATCCACTTCAAAGGCAAACGGGTAGACGGTATCAATTTTTTTAATGTTTTTAGTAGCGCTTTTGAGACCCGCGGTATCTTGCCACCACGGAATCCAACCCGCCACTTCACCCTTAAAATCATCATTTGACGATGATCTACTGGTCGCAGCAGAAGCTGGGTAGGCTGACAATAACAGACTCGCCAGAATGATGCTCGTAACACATGAATTAATAAGCGTTTTTGGATAGATTATTGTAGTGGTTGTCATAATTTTTAAGACGACTTAAACGGCCTTTTCTTACCTATATAATCTGCGGATACTCTGTCATGATTACTCTACTCATCATACGGGAAATATCGCCAATCACCAAAAAATAAATCCTTGACTATAGGGACCACCCCTCTACCGTCTCATGTGTCGGGCGGTTACTTTTTATTGACTGATGTAGTTACAATCGTGGGACAGTCAGAAGGAGGAAACACCATGGCCCGTGACCCGGTAGACCGTGTTCTCGAACACAATATGCCCGCTTATGAACGTCAGCCGGCCACAAAGCCGTATGACCCAATCTTCAACCCAGCTCCAGTTGCAAATACTGCAGATGCAGTCATTACGTACAATCCAGACCAGATTGACACAAAAGATTTTGGTCGACCGGCGACCGGCGACGGCGAATAAACGAAAAGGCGTCCAATAACTTGGGCGCCTGTTTTTTTAATTAGAATCCGTAAGGAGGTGGAAAACTTCAAAAACAGAGTGATTGGATTAGAGAATTCGATAAACTGCCTTAGATACAAGGCGACAAGGAGAAAAATTGCGAGCCGTATTCAATATACGGTGAGAAATTTTCCGACGCAGGCAACGCAGTAGATGAGGTAGTTTTTCGGATTCTCCTAGAAGTGGCGGACGCTGCCGGTTACTACACCCCACACAAAACACTCCTCATCCCCTGTCACTGTTATTGGTGCATAGGCTTCATTTTCAGACATGAGAACCATATTCCCCGCGAGCAGGGCGAGGCGTTTAACCACCAACCCACCGCCAACGGCAGCTACCACGATGCGACCGGCTTTTGCCTCCACACTTCTATCAACCACTAAAATATCACCCGAGAAAATCCCCGCCCCTTCCATCGAATCTCCTTCCACCCGGACAAAAAACGTCGATACCGGATGTTTTACCAGATACTCATGAACATTCAGTGACTTTTCTACCATATCATCCCCCGGTGCCGGAAAGCCCGCTGCTGGCGCAGAGGTATACAAAGGAGTGAGGGTCGCTCCCGTGTTACTGGTGTCACTTTTATAAATTGTCGTAATACTTGTTTGTGCCATACTCAACTACTGAATAATCGCACCGGCCACAATTGTGGTGTGCACATAGAACAATCCGGCCATAATCATAAGCAATACAATACCGTAGGCAGTCTGGATCGGTCGATGATGTCGCCACTCGAGCATCACGGACAACAGTAGTACAAACGCTGTGATCCCTCCCAGCACTAGATAAATGAGCTGCAGCAGCTTACTTGGTTCGGTGGCGAGGACCGCTACCTTTGGAGCGGCTTCAGCTTCTAAATCAACAGTGGTGTACGGCGCTGGAGTGAGATTACTCGAAGATGCAGCCATTCCTGAATACAAACTAATGGCTTCTGCCGCACCCATCACCGTCTTGGCCTCTTCGGCAAAGGCCGCCGGCGTAGTAGCAGTATTCATTTGGGTAATTGATTCATCTACTGCCATTGGTTCAGTTGCAGCGGCAGTTTGAGCAGCCACCGTCTCAGTTTCTGATACGTTTTTTACAACCACCATATCTAGCTCTGGTATATCACTTGTTTGTCCGGCAACTAACGGCTCTGTTGGAGAGCTTTCGGTTTCTACAGTAGCCAAATTTGTTTGTTCAGTCGCAATAGCGAGCGGAACGGGAACGGTAATCACGGTAGGAGGAGTTTCAGCTACCACCTCACGAGCTACTGGCATAGCGGCTGGCGTACCAAACATTTGCACCACAAACACGGTATCAAACCCATCATAGGTGCCACGAGCTACCCCTACACCAATTTCTCGATACTGACTCCCCACAATATTGGCCCGGTGGGTTGGCGAATTCATCCAGGCTTCAACCACTTCACTCGAATCACTAAAATACACCGCCAAATTTTCACCCGCATGGGCAAATGTGTATCCCGCTTCTTTAAACCAGTGCCACGGTGTCACTCCCGTCGGACTGTCGTGTGAGAAATAGCTATTGCGGGCCATGTCTTGTGCCTTTAACGTGGCCGCCTCATCGAGCACCGGATTACGGGTTAATTTTGGCAACGATAAATCTGCCCGCTCGGTATTGGTCAGATCAACCACGACTGCCGGCAACACTGCTCCCACCAACCAATCAGACGATTGCCACAACAGCGCCTGGAAATTAGCCGCCAAAAATGACAATAAAATCAAAATCAGCATCAATATCATCGCTCCCCGTTGCAATAAATGCGGGCGGTAATCATTCCCCTCATGCGGAACAATATGATTAATCAACGAATGCAAAAAGTCATGAAGTGTATCCATACGTACCACTAGTATAGCAAATGTAGTCCATTAACCCTTCTGTTATTCGCTCTGTGATCTGACAACCACCCAAAAAGCACCCTGGCGGGTGCTTTTTGGGTGATTTATCCTGAAATCAAAGTAGTGACCAAGGCTATGATTTTCTCTTTATCAACAGGATTACTTTCTGCAATAAGAATAGTGAGAGCAGTAAGGGCGGTTGGGGTAAGAGTGTTAGTGTTAAGCACTTTTGTTTTCTGCAAGAACCATACAAACGCATACGCACCGGAACGTTTGTTACCATCAACAAACGGGTGATTTTTGATTATAAAGTAGAGTAAGTGAGCTGCTTTTGACTGAATACTAGGATACAGCTCGTTTCCACCAAAACTTTGCATCACGTTACCAACTATTCCTTCCAACGCCTCATGATTGCGCTCTTGAGCAAAGTTATTGGTTGCTTCGCCTTTTCTCATTAACTCAGTTTTGAGAACCACAATACCATCTTGCAACTCTTTGGCCGTTAGTTTTAATTTCTTTTTATTAACTTTTGAAGGTGCTAATGACTCCTTATCATACGCATCAAGTGAGAACCACGTATCCGCAAACAATCTAACCAAATCAAGTGTGGTTTTAGAATCGATTTCAGCATTATTAGGCAGAACTGCTTGCAGTTTCGCCACTGTAGCCATGAATTCATCATAGTTTTTAGCTATTCGAGCCCGATTGATAGTGTAGCCAGACACAATGTGTTGTCTGAGTGTTTTAGTAGCCCATTGGCGAAATTCAATCGCTTTTGCTGAGTTTGTACGGTACCCAACAGCTAAAATAATATCCAACGAGTACAAACTGATTGGTTTTTTTGAGTTAGCAATGTGCATTTTTTGCACATTGTTATTTTCATCAACTTCACTCGACCTAAGTGTGTTGTTAATGTGCTTTGTTGCAACTGTACGATCAATTTCAAAAACATCTGCAATCTGTGCTTGCGTAGCCCAAACCATCTCATGCTTAAAATCCCCACGCAACTCCAAAGCACCCGACTTTGTCTGGTAGACCACAACGTTACTTGGTATATTCTTTTTTTCCAAAACCTTTTTGGGCATAGTTTTATTATTCTATCATTTAATACAAGCAAAAAGCACCCGCAGGGTGCTTTTTGCTACGTTGTATGTTCAATATTCTATCGTCAATCTTCCTTTTCAATCCCAAACGTTAGTTTAGAACCGGATACGCTTCACTGCCTGGGCACACAATGTTATTGATTTTCCATCGTGTTAATTGGTACACCCAACCAGTTGAATTCTCATGTGGCACTAACTTGGCAAGATACCACGGTGTAAGAACTTCTGGTTTGTACTGCATTTGAAATGCTCGTACCGCTGCGTCAGTCCCGGCATCAAAGATTCCAGTTAATGGTGCAGTAATGCCCACTGCATTAAGGAATACTTGGAGTTTTGTTACTTGGGTTGTAGAGGCAGCGTTACCCATACGCATGTAGTCTTGGAGGTACATTCCACACGCTGGTGTGCCAGTTGCTGCTCCTAGCACTAACGACTGTGGGGTCGCACGCTCTCTGACGCGAGTTCCCGAACTGCTGCCACCACTACGACGCGGCTCTTGATAATTAAGGAAATCACAACGATTATAGAGTTCGGGCGCTGTAACTTCATCCAAAACTGCAACCTTTGTGTATTTTGAACGTAGATTAAGTGAACATTCTGCAATTGAGCCACCCTCTTCCGTTTCCTCTGTTAGTTTGTAACCGTTTTCATATACCGCAGTTTGTGTCCAACCAGAACGCAACTCTTCAGTAATTACCCAATTACCATCACTAGGAAGCATCATTGAATAATACCCATTGGCATCTGTTACTGCCGAAACTGGAGAATATCCAGCTTTAGTGTTATCTGAAGCTGTAATAGTCCAACCTTGAACCCCTACTTCTGAATCATCTTTAACACCATTGTTGTTTTCATCATTCCACTTATAGCCAGTTACCTCTTCGCGATCATCCACATTATAAAAATCACAACTATAACTATATTCACCACTGCGCGACAATTCAGAAGAAATTATCTCATCATCAAAAAAGACACAGAAATTATCTCCCTCACTTTCAGTTGCGTAACCACCTACCACATCAACATCTGATTGGTACCAACCGTCTTCAATATCCTCAAATACATACCACGGACCATTTTCAGAATTAACAGACTGGGTCACACAACCTGTATCATCAGTGACAACTTCATAGATATACCCCTCAGGCACATCATCTGGACCAGCAGCAATAATTTCATTTGGATCAATATTTGTGACAAACATTATCCATCCGGCAACAGGAATATATGATTCCCCCTCCCCATAGGTATATTTGCAAACTTCGATTGTTTCTAGTGTAGGCTCTGATGGTTCAACCAGATAACATGAACTTCCATCTGCCATCCAACCTGTTGGCACCTCCAATTGAACACCTAGCATGTTGTCACACAAATCTCCTGGCTCAGTCTCTTCTACCAAACTACTAACGACTGACGTATCAGTAACTGGAGCAACTTCTTCACCTTCCGCCGTAGCAAAAGACACCGGAAAAGCACTCATAATCAAAGCTAATAAACTCAAGCCTGTCACCAGTCTCCCTACTGAACCTCCCTCTACGCTAAATATATTCATAAAAATTACGACTTACGATAATAAGTATCTCTCCATTAATACAAACCAGAAGCTCAGCCCACCATGGACTATATAAATGATATACCTCTACTTTTAAATAACAATACAACTCACTATTGCTATTAAGTAAAATGTATGATATAAAGCGAGCCTGACAGTTCACCAGCTCCTTAACCATAATCAACGAACGAGGAACCAATGGGATATGAACCGCATTTTGGAGATCAAATTGAACCTCCCCGTACTGATGAAGACGACCGAACAGAACGAATTTTTGCCAGTGAAGAACTGTTCCGACAGGAACGAGCCTTGGCTTGGAGTATAGCTGAGGGACTGGACTACTTGCCACCGCTCGAAGATAATCCACCGGCCGAACTCAGATTCGCCGCTGAGTAAAAACCTCAGAAAAACCTGGCGCCCGCACTTTGGGCGTCTTTTTCATTACCTAAAATTCATCTCAAGAGGTGAAAGATAGTCACTCAGCTAATATAAACCACGTTAAAAGCATGGTAGGAATAGTTGACTTTTTAATTATTTTATGATATAGTACCGGCAATGAGACATCAAGTCATCGCTACAACGGCCTATCTATTACTGAGCGGCCTCACAATTGCTATCGGCATTACGCTCTGGAATTTTTTTGATGCTCGAACATACGATATTGTGACGTTATTTATATGCTTGATCATACTTTCGAACTGTTTTGCCAAACTATTCACAATGCACATATTTAAAGACCCTCTATGAAATTTTTTCCTAGCAACAAAATATTAGTCTACACTGCTTTATATATAATTTTAGGGGCTATTTTAAGTTCTGTATTTTTAGTTGAACGCCAAGAAACAGAAAATTTTGCCGTTTTACGGTCAATAATCATAATATTTGCCTCTATTCTTCTCACTAAATACTTTATATACATGATGTTAAGTCCGTGGAATGAAATCCGCGTTGCTCATCGTAATCGTATACTAAAAAAAGCCAGACAAGGGAGCCTCTATAATCCTCGTGTGAGCGTCATTGTTCCGGCTTGGAATGAAGAAAACGGCATCATCACGACTGTCGAAGCCCTGTTAAAAAGCACCTATACTAATATGGAAATATTGGTAATAGATAATGCCTCAAAAGATAATACGGGTAAGAACGTGCGTGACCTAATTGAAAGATATGAACTAACTCGTGACCGATCACTTAAGCAGACCATTGATGTTATCTATAGCTATGAAGGAGCTCAGGGCAAAGGTCACGCGTTAAATAATGGACTCAATTTAGCTACTGGGGACATCATTCTATCAATTGATACCGATTGTTACGTCCCGCCAGAAACTGTTGGAAATTTTGTTAAGTATTTCCAAGATCCTACCGTTATGGCAGCCGTTGGCAACGTTCGGATTGGTAATACCGACACTATAATTGGAGTCGTGCAGTATTTAGAGTTTTTATTTTCTTTTTACTTTAAAAAAGCAGAATCATTGGTAAATACTATCTACATCATTGGCGGTGCAGCGGGAGCATTTCGGCGTGAGATTTTTGATAAAATTGGTCCTTATAGCACCACTAACATCACCGAGGATATTGAGTTATCTGTTCGTATACAGGCTCACGGCATGCGTATTGCCTATGCTCCTGACGCTTTAGTCTATACAGAAGGTGCTGTTACACTGAGCGGCCTCATGAAACAACGGTTGCGCTGGAAACGAGGCCGATTTGAAACCTTTGCTGAACACCGTGGTATGTTTTGTAGTTTTAAAAAAGAACATAATAAATTACTTTCGTGGTTTATATTACCGTTAGCTATTATTGGAGAACTTCAACTGTCATTAGAGATTTTGTTCCTGACATTCCTTTATATCTTCTCATTTATGACTGGTGACTTCACCTCATTTATTTCCGGCATCGTGGTTGTAAGTTCAATGTTCTTGGTTCAGGTTGCATTTGATAAACACCGAGAAGCAACTCTTCCCTTCTTACTCCTAGCTCCGATTGGTTGGTTATTGTTCTATGTGAGTACATTTGTTGAAACTAATGCTTTATTTAAAGCATTATGGGGATACATCAGAAAACAAGAGCTCGTCTGGCAAAAATGGGAGCGCAAAGGGGTATTTATTGAACAAAAGTAGTAAAAAAGTGTATAGTGAGGGTATGCATACAAAAATTTTATTAGCTGGATTAGCTACTGGTGCGTTCGCACTCCTTATCATGACTATACTCTCAGTGACTCATACAAAAATAGCTATCGTTTCTACTCTGGAGAGTGATCTTCCAATTACATTAGTCCAAAACGAGACTACCACGTCTGAAACAATTGGTGAACAAGAAGCGGCTGTGATTCGAAACAAAAAGAACCAACAACAAGCTGCTACAACAAGTCCCCTGGCACAATTTATCCCCCAAGCGTCGGCTGCTCAAATAAACGAAGTTCGCACTATGGCCTGGATATATCCAGGCAATCCTGCCTGTGGAGCCAATACGGAAATGGCGGATGGACGTAAAATTCATACTCTAAAAGCTGAATTCTTTACTATTAGCGGTGGCTTCCTGACATTACTTGACTCAACAAACACCCGTTGTAACGGCTATTCACCCACCACTATCGCACGGCTCAAACAATACTCAACTGAACAATATGCAACTGTTTCGTCAGCGAGCGTGAATGACATGGAGACATTTTTTGCAACTGCTCTTAATGCTTCTAGCTCAGAAATAAAGACTCTGGTAGATTTTACGGTAAACAACGGTATTACCGGTATCGAGCTAGATTTCGAGGATTTCAGTAGCTGGACACCAGTAGCCTACACCAATTACAAAATGTTTGTACAAACATTGGGCGATGCTCTTCATGCTCAAGGCAAAAAATTAATGTTAGACGGCCCAGCCGTATCAAACGCCACTGAAGAAAAATGGTTTTTATGGCGATATAATGATTTCGTTAACCTACCAGTTGATCATATGGTAATTATGGCGTATGACTACCAATATGACTATGGAGCCGGATCGCCTGTAGCTCCGTTAGATTGGATTAGGAATGTTGTGAATTGGACAAGTACTAAATATCCAAAAGAAAAATTAACCATTGGTTTACCGTCTTACGGATACCAAGGAACTGTTGGCTCATACCGAATGACCATCCTCACCCATGAACAAATTAGAAAAAAAGTAGGATATCCTACCGCCGTACGTGATGTACGTTCGGGAGAAATGACTTGGAGAAGTGGGACGACTGTTTATTTCTATCAAGATGCACAAAGTCTAAAACAAAAAAGAGACTTGGTGGCCAGTTTAGGAATAACTTCGGTATCTGTATGGCATCTTGGTGGCAATCAATGGTTCTAACTAGTATCTTCATTTAAACCAAGTTAATTTTTATTAACTACATCGAATGTTTTAACCGGACTGATGAGTGCGTATAATACAGCGCATCCTTCAATAACATTTACAACCTGAACACTGACGAGAGAACCTAGATAAATGACCGCTTGGCGAGAAAACGACATTGTAACATCTGAATCAGCAAGATTGCGCGCTGCTCCAACCATATACGTAGCCGTATAAAACCCTTGCAATAATCCTGCAAATAAAAGTAACAGAACAGGAAAATATCCACCAAAAAACAAAGTTATGAGCGTAACTGATGGTCCAATCCAAGCTACTGACCATAATACTGTATTGAGAAGCAATGGTAAACGAGTCTTAAAAGCGATGGTACGGTCAAAAGACAACATTAATAAACCCGAGAACCATCTTCGACGTTGTTTAAGTAACGCCAGAATAGTATAGGGTGACTGTTCACGAATGTAGCCATTTACCCAGCCAAATTTCACCCCTTGTTCAGCACACTTGAGAGCAAAATAGGCGTCTTCCGTTACGCTTCCTTTCCCACCTAAATCAAAACCAAATTGCTGCTCAATCCGTAACGGGGCGAGAATAAACGAACCATGCATTCCAAATAATGGACGACGAAAGAGACTGTACTGGAATCTAAATCGCCCTAGATCATCCCCACTACGAATTGAATCCGCCCACGTAATCAAAAGGTGCGACCCATATTGGTGCGCATTATACTTAATTTCTCCCTGCCCAATTTTATTCTGATTTTCAGGATTACTGATAAATTCACCAATACCAGCAACAACACTTTCAGTCATTTGTGACTCTTCATCGAGATGTAGTACCCATGTGTGATCGGTATCAAACAAATCATCATCTTGCTGATGCTGCTCTACAACATAATGGAGAGCCCGAGCCTTCCATTTAGCTTGATTAAGTGTGACATACCCCTCCGGCACAAGATGGAACCGAACAGCAGAATCTGGTCCAGAAATAAACTCGGCTACCGGCATGTCAGTTACTACATCAATACGGTGATGCACATTCATTTTTTGAAGAAGTATCTCTGTTGAAGCTATTGATCGAGCCAGTGCCTGCGCATTATCACCACGTGACACATATACAACAATAAGACGTGCCTTTGGCCAGCCACTACTAACAAATGACTCGACTGCTTGATTGTTATTGTGACGAGGGTTTCCAAATACCACCAACCCAATAATATTACTTACTGCAACTACGGCTCCCGTCAGCCAAAAGAGCTTGGCAATAAACAAAGCGAGCTCAGCCGAACTATTAATTTGATTACCCTCTACTTCGTAAAACAAAAAGTAAAATACTAGCAGGTTAAATGATACCGGGACTACAATTGAAGTGTAATAAATGAAATTACTCTCCCAAAATTGGCGTTGTGAAACTAATAAAGAGGGCATGTATTAACTCTTTATTAGCTCGGCAAAAACAATCAAATTATGACTATACCGTTGTGCACCTTTATCAAAACTTCCAGAACAGGTAACGAGGCGTAAGGCGGCTGTATCAGTAGGTCCATAGACATCCATGGTTGGAAAATCTGACTGTGGGTGACGCTCCATTCTGGTAACGGCAAATTTTGCGATGGTTCCATCAGCACGAGTTACCTCAATTTCATCCCCCACTTCCATCTGACCTAACGAATAAAAAATTGCTGGACCGTCAACTGAATCAACGTGTCCTAATATTACCGACGGGCCTACCTCACCTGGACTCACCCCCCCACTGTACCAACCGACTTCGGTATAACTATTTGGCACTCCAATTGTTTGATCAGGTAATAATCCTAGCGGTTGGACAAACGTTGTATCCATACCAAGTGACGGAATTACTAATCGTACAGGAGCGGAACGGGCAAATTCACCATTATGGACCACCGGCTCAATAGTTTCAGTTGCCACCTCTTGATTTACATCATTTACATACCGATCGATATAGGGTACTGCAACCCACACAACAACAAGCACAATGGCAAACGCCATTACGAGAACGTAATGACGTTTGCTATATGCTCTGGTTTTTTGGAAACCAGTAAACATACTTATTTTATCTTTTGTGTTTTTGGCAACACTGCAACTACAGATGGTAGTTGAATAGTGACTTGTGCAGTCCCTCCGGCTCCAGTATTAGGAGCGCCCACTGGAAGGGTTGAGGTGGCTTCTCCAAGCACCATTCCAGTTGGAGCGGTGGCTTGTGCACCCAACACCTCACCAGCTGGTGTTCGGTCAATACGAGTTCCACCTCCACCACCACGGCGTGTTGGTGTTTCATTATCTCCTCCACCATCTCCCTCATCATCTCCACCATCATTTTGTGGCACACAACCTGCAAGAGATACATTATCTACAAACGTACCGAATGTATTTGATCGTCCTGCATCTGCCAGAGCAACTTCAGTAGCTGAGGTTGTTGCAGTAAATGTGTATGAGTAGGTTGACCAGTTAGTAGTTGTTGCAAGTCGTCCATCAGCAGTTTTGGTATCAATTACTACTCCACCAATGATAACGTCTACCTTGTTATTACCCGGACCACCACGACGACCAGGAATAGCTGACAGGTCGAATGTAAAGGTATATTCTTCACCAATTACTGTTGGTACTGTTTGCGCGATTTTAACGCGTGCGTCTCCAAGAATTTGTGGGGCACCTGGCTGAGTATAGTTTGAGTCTAGTTCAGCGTATTGATTACCATCACTGGCTGGACGTCCATCTTGTAATTCTAGTTTTGGTACTGCTGGAGCTTCGGCTGCTGGATTAATCCAAGTAACTACCCAAGCCAACCCGCCTACTACTGAATCAAAGATGTCCCAACCATCACTTTCTGGATCAACTAATGGTGTTTCAAAACTACCATTAGCGAGGAGATTTTCTGAGTAGGTACATTCGTTAATTTCAACTTCGTGATTACCAAAGTCACACGTAGCAGTATCGCTGTACATTGATTCACCTTCAGCTACAACCGCACTTCGTGCGGCAATTTCAGTGTAGAAATTGATGTAACAAATGTTTCCGTCAGCGCCATCTCCAATGGTAGCTGTTTGCTCCCAACCTTTTTGTTGAGTCTCAGCAACTTAGTATGAACCATATCCAACCTCAAATGAGTAACATCCGTTTTTATCAGTAACAGCGTACTGTGGGTCTGAGTCTTCTTGAGTAAGAACAATTTCCCATCCTGAAAGATTTACTTCACCTTCATCTTTAAGTCCGTTAGCGTTAGCGTCGTTGAATTTACAGCCACTAATGAGGTTATTCCCAGAGATTTTCTTAGGTTCGAAATCAAAGGTAGTGATTTTTGTTGGTGTATCAAGTACCACGTTATCGAAGTATCCATCTAGTCCAACATCTGATGCAGATGTGTCTCCTAGGTTAATTGCAAAAGCACGGAAAGTTGAATTCGGACTGAGGTCATTCATGTCAGCAGGCACAGCTGGACAAGGGTACGGGGAGGCACTGGCACCACCACGGGTAGTAACTGGATATGCTTGAGTTGGGTCAAACGTTACGGTTGTAAATCCAGCAATTGATCCAACAGTAGGCACCACATTGTAACGACAGTCATAGAATTTAGTTGCACTAGATTCACCGAAGTTAGCGTACACATTCATGTAGAACTGTTCTTCATCTGTATCATCACCACTGGCACCAATTTTAAAGTCGTATGAGAATGAAATAACGTTATCGATTTTATCGAGTACGAAATATTCAGCAATAAACTTATCAGCTGCATTAGCACCGATTGGAAGAACATTAAGGGCACCAGCACCAATCACTGCTTCGTTTGTGTTAAATTCAAACGGAGTAGCGGTTGTAAGGTCGCGATTGAACATCCAGCCGTTTGTGTTTTCAAAATTAGTTGTATTTTCAGTAACAATGATTGTTTCCTCTACTTTTTCAACCACTGCGCGCTCTACAAGACATACCTCCACGTCATCAATAAGTGTTCCGTATGAAGTCGCTGAACCGATATCTTCAAGCTCAACGACCGCAGAAGCATCATCAGCAGTTACGGTAAAGTAGTGATTTGTCCAAACGTTTCCACTATTACTAGAACCATCTGCTGACACTGTTCCTTGTGTTGCACCATCCCATTTAACTTTTACTGCATTATCAGCCATATCTCGACCGACTCGAGGTGAGAAAGCAAAAGATACTTGGTATTTACTACCCGGAACTACTGACAAAGTTTGTGAAATAGTTGTGGGTGCATTTCCATCTAATTCAGCATTTTGCTGACCATCAGCAGCTGAATCAACACCATTTCCATTAAAATTCTTCCAAATTTCTAACTCACTAGCAGAAGACAACCATCCGAGGACGCTTCCAAAGATCGTCCATTCTCCCTCAACTGTTGGTTCTTCAAATGAACCATTAGTTAGAAGATTAGCGTCCAGACATTTCATAGGCCGATCTTCACCATTATCAGCAACAGCAATAGACTCTGCGATCCGAGCACTCAGAACAGGTTCTTCTTCGACAACTACTGTCGCTTCTGGTTCAGATACTACTTCTTCAGGGTCGAGCACTAATGACACTGGTTCAACAGGCTCTGCCGGAGTAGTTGATGTACTCTCTCCGTCGACAGTTACTTCTGTATCGGTAACAGGTTCAGTCACCTGCGCAAATGCTGAAACAGGTAACAAGCTAATAATAACGGCAAAAAGAGTCAAAAGTGTCACTAATTTGACAGTTTTTGAACTTTGAACTTCTGATATATACATAATAATGTGACTAAAAGTAATAAAACTCCTCCCACCCAAGCTTCTTAATATGAATAGTATACCTATTATTCAAAATTGCAAGGCTATACGATGGGATTTTGATTTTGTCTAGATGTAAAATCCCTGCCACACGTGGGGTGGCAGGGTTTGCTGTTTTTGATCAACTGGTTACATTAGAGCGTGAGACCGCTTATATACTCCCAACGATCATTCGCCCAGATTCCTTTGACAACAAAGTGTTCCGCTCCGGGATACGCGACATGAGCCCATTTCCCGTCACCAAGTCGAGTTGCCGTCAGAGCATAACTGGCTTCCAGTAGATTGACGCCTCGTAACTTATGATACAAGGTAACACCGTAGACAACTTCAGCTATATTTAGCATCCGCTCAGCAGACCGAGACATTTCGCTGACTGACGCAACATCTCCGTACCGAATGACCAACCACCCACCGTAAATGGGAGCGACGGGTTCTGCAAAATCTAGTGGCTTAGAGCCTGATGCCGGACTAGCAAGATGTAATACTTCACGAATATCCATGGGTGTTGGTGGCAGCGGGATAAGGACACACTGATTGGCCGAAAGCCAAAACGGAGTTTCATCCTTATTCAGCACTGCATACAGGTCGTCTATTTGCTGTTGCGTGTAGCTCCACCCGAAATGAGCGCTCACTTCGAAGGGGGAAATATGACTACTGCCAAGCACAGACTCCACAAAGGCTACTTGGGCCGAGTGCGGATACTTGGACTGACTCAAAACGACGTCAGCGTTTTGCGCATTCATTATGAACTCCTTTTTGATTACCTCATTGCACCTAATTAAAATAGTACAATAATTCCTTATAAAATCAAATCAGCTCAGTTGCTACTATTTACCGACTCCCCTATTTACTCTAAACATATTTATGCTATGATAGTTCTCACATGGAAATCATACAAACAGTGCAACCGGCACTCCCATTCGTACAGATAATTCTCTCTGTCCTACTGATTGCCGCTATATTACTGCAACAACGAGGATCGAGTTTAGGTGGAGCCTTTGGAGGTGACAACTTCAGTTCTGCTTTTCACAAGCGCCGTGGCGCCGAGCTTTTCTTGTTCAAGTTTTCTGTTGGTATTGCGATTCTCTTTGTCCTATCTGCACTTTTAAACATCCTCGTCTAATAAACGAAGATGAGCACGGTATAATACGTGCCACTACACAAAGTACCTATTGGTAAGTCGCCCGAGTCTGCTTTTTGCTTTGAGTATCTATTGAGTATGAAATTGCGTTTTCCGCACCCAAAAATAAGTCTATTTGGCCATCTTATCGGCACGATTGAGAACACCCGACCGAGTGATCGGCTTATTCTTCGAATTCTATTCTTTACCTTTATTGGATCATTGGTCTCGGCGGCTATTTTGTACAGTACGGCCATTAGCCAGGAAGCTCCGGTCGCTGGTGGCACAATCTCCGAAGGAGTCATTGGAATTCCCCGCTTTGTGAACCCAGCACTTGCGGTCACGCGCGCTGACCTTGATATGACGGCACTGCTGTACAGTGGCTTGATGAGAATTGACCCCGAAGGCAACCTCGTGCCTGACATGGCGGAAAGCATCACCGTTTCTGATGACGGCAAAACGTACAACGTGATCATTCGTAACAATATACGTTTCCATGACGGAACCCCACTCACTGCTCGTGATGTAGCATTCACGATTGGGTTAATTCAAAATGCTGACTTAAAGAGTCCGCTCCGTGGTAACTGGTCTGATGTGACTGTCGAAGAAATTGGTGAGTACGAGTTAAACATTTTACTCAACCAGGCCTACACCCCGTTTATTGAAAACTTTACCCTTGGTATTTTACCGAAACACATTTGGAGCACTATACCGGTTGAACAAGTGCCGTTTAGTATGTTCAATACCGAACCAATTGGTTCTGGTCCGTTCCAAATTGATGACATAACTCGTGATGAAGCCGGTTTGATTTCGGTCTATGAACTCAAAAAATTTACCGACAACGAATCGGTGATTTTAAGTGAGATACGTGTCCATTTTTATCAAAATGAAGATGAGTTGCAGCAAGCGTTTGACGCCAAAGAAATCACCAGTTCAGCACAATTACCAAGCGCCTTTGTGGCTACAATTGTCGATTCAAGTGACTACCAGGTAGTGACCGAGCCACTACCACGAGTTTTTGCTGTATTTTTTAACCAAAATCGTTCTCCCGCGTTGCGAGACACGGCGGTTCGTTTAGCTCTCACCACCGCTATTGATCGCGATGTTTTGGTAGATACTGCCTTGTCAGGATTTGGTATCCCCACCAATAACCCCGTACCACCAAATCACCCCGCACTCCAATCACCGAGCCAAACCGTTGAACCAAGTGGCACCAGTACCCCGCAAAGTCGCGCCGAATCAATCTTATCGCGCGCCGGTTGGGTCAAAAACAACACTGGGGCCTGGGAAAAACGAATTGATGGTGAGGTGGTACCCTTGACGCTCACGCTTAAAACCGCCAATACCCCAGCGTTTGAAGCCACCACCGAAGTAATTGCCCGCGCGTGGCGTGACCTTGGTGTGACCGTACAGATCGAAGAATTCGAACAAAGTGACCTCTTACAAGCAGTTATTCGCCCCCGAGATTTTGAAAGTCTGTTATTTGGACTTGATATGAACCGAGCAGTGGATCTCTATCCATTTTGGCACTCCTCACAACGCGAAGACCCAGGCTTGAATATTTCACAATACGCCAACATTGAAGTAGACCGATTGCTCGAACGAGCACGTGTAGCTACCAGTACCGAAGCCCAAAACACTGCTACCCTAGGAGCACTCCAGATCATTGCGCGCGAAACACCGGCCGCCTTCCTCTATGTACCTAATCTTACCTACGTCCTTGATCGCGATATCAATATTCCGCCAATGAAACGATTGAGCAGACCGCACGATAGGTTCATGAATGCAAATGAGTGGAATACCGAAACGGACACAATTTGGCCAATTTTTAAATAATGAATAATTAACAAAACATTTATGAACAACGAACAATCAAACAACAACCCAACCCCACGCCCAAGTACCCCAGGTACTACGGGAGGAGCCCGCCCCGCCCGCCGCTATTTCAACCGGTCTCAAAATCGTGGCCCGCGGCCAGCAGTCGCTACCGGTGCGACCGGTGCACAACCAGCAACAGCTACTCACCCGCGCCCGGCTGGAGCACATACTGGCTCCCGACCACACAGTGGTGGACGCAGTAACCATACGGGCACAGCTGGCGCTAAAAAGTCAGGCCGCAATAACAAACGACGTAGTGGTGGCAACAACCGCCGTCCAATGACCAGTCCGGCGCTGACTCACCGTATGACGGTCACAGACGAAAAGAATCCGATTCTTCCTGAAATTACTGACGAAGACACTGTCCGCATCATTACCGTATCCGGTGTAGAAGAAATTGGACGCAACATGAACATTATTGAGACTAAAGACGACATCATCGTGATTGATGCCGGCTTTGGGTTCGTATCTGAAGAAAGTAACGCCCCTGGAATTCAATACATTCTCCCAAACACACAGTATCTTGAGGAACGAAAAGACAAAATTCGCGCGATGGTTATTACCCATGGTCACCTCGACCACATCGGTGGTATTCCCTTCCTCTACGAGCGTATTGGTAACCCACCAATGTACACACAGTATCTCACGTCACTGATGATCCTCAAACGTCAGGAAGAATTTCCACACATTGCACCAATTGACATGCATATCGTCAAAGAAGGCGAGGCCTTTACCGTGGGTAAATTGCGCATTCGCACCTTCCCGGTTACGCACTCGATTCCTGATGCGATGGGTCTCGCTGTTGAAACCAAACACGGTGACATTGTTATTACGGGCGACATCAAGGTTGTCACTGACGACAATAACAATATCGTTATCGAAGAAAAAGAAGTCTGGGAAGAAGTTGGTACCCACAACAACATTGCTCTGTTGTGTGACTCCACCAACGCCGACCGCGCCGGCTATTCAGTCGCTGAGGCCAAGGTATACAAGACCCTGGATGAAATCATTCGCACTACTCGTGGACGATTGATTATTGGTACGTTCGCGTCACAGTTTGACCGATTGGTATCAGTGATTCAAAGTTGTGAAACCATGGGCAAAAAAGTGGTCATGGAAGGGCGCAGTATCAAAACTAATATTGATATCGCCATTACCGCAAAATTGATTGAAGTAAAACCAGATACCTTTATTTCAGCAAACGACATTCCTAATTACCCGGCTGATAAAATTGTCGTACTCTCAACCGGTGCCCAGGGTGAAGAGTTTGCCGCCCTTATGCGAATGGCGACCGGTAAACATAAACAAATTGTGCTGACTGAACGTGACACCATTGTATTGTCTTCATCAGTTATTCCCGGTAACGAAATCGCCGTGCAGAAACTAAAAGACAATATTTACCGTCAAAACGTACGGGTGATGAACTTCCAAGGTTCACACGTGCACGCCTCTGGTCACGGTAACTCGGGTGAATTGATTTGGGTAAACAAAGCGGTTAAGCCACGTTTCCTTATTCCGGTACACGGACACCACTACCACTTAAAGACACACATGTTTGTAGCCGCTGAAAATGGCTTCCCCCGCGAAAATATCGTGGTCCCTGACAATGGAACCATTATTGATATTAAGAACGGTACTGAGCTCATTCGTCACAAGGTAAAGATTCCTAACGAGCAAGTACTGGTTGATGGATTCACCGTTGGTACGCGTCAAGAAGTAGTGTTGCGTGACCGTATGTCCCTCGCCGAAGACGGTATGTTTGTGATTATCGCGACCGTAAACGGCAAAACCGGTAAACTCCGCAAATCACCAGACATTATCTCTCGTGGTTTCGTCTACCTCCGTGAAAACCAACAACTATTGTCTGAAGCGCGAGTCTTGATTAAAAAGACTATCGAAAAGCACACTGAACGGATGAATCCGATTGATTTGGATTACGTTAAAGATGAATTGACTGAGACCGTCCAGAGTTTCTTGATGCAACGAACTCAAAAATCACCGATGGTTATTCCGGTTTTGATTGGTATCTAACGTGAACTTCCAGAAACGGCACATTGCGTTGTCGTTGCTGCGAAAATTTTATTCCGCCGTACAAGCAGTACGTCTCCATAAAATTTTCTTGCACTCCTAGCACTGCACTCATTTCTGAAAGTCCATCGATCACTTTTTAAAGTTAAAGAAAACAAAACACCGCAAACTTCGTTTGCGGTGTTTTGTTTAAACCGTTAGATACAACTCTTAATATAGAAATATCAAAAATATCGACGTTACAGGTGTTATTTTTATTTAGAAAGCAAAGAATTTAAAGCTAAATACGAGCTTGATCTTTTGCGGTATTAAAGTAATATATTTTAGTGCCTGTGGGCGAAAGCCCCGTTCAGCCAACATATTCTGTAAGCTGAAGGCAGGCATACAAAAACACCCCTCTTGCGAGGGGTATTTTTGTACCTACTGATCTAGCACATCATCAGAGGCTAATTTATATGATGATTTTCTTTTCAGATCAGCATCAGACATCACACTCCAAAAATGCGGTTCACCATTGCCGACTTTGCGCACAATAGCCTTAATTCTCATCATTGACGAACCTTTGCCTAATATCCCCTCAAAAGCAAAGTGCTCCATTTCTTTCATAACGCGTGATCCATCAGTATTCTTTTTACGACCGACTGCCCCACTGTTTTCTGTATTGCTGGAGCATGCCTGAAGCACCTATAATTTCTATCGCACTTACAAGTAAACTAAACTTATATAGCTGTGCTGATTTTTCCCTCTCACTCCCTGCAACCTTATACCGCAGATGGTGGAATCCGTCAGAATTAAAAACAACCGCTTTCTTGAAGTACGGACAAGCTATCGAGCCGATACTCTTATACTGAAGTTCAGTGTCAATTAATACTTTTTTATAGCGGGAGAGAATACCCATAGTTGAATTTTATCACATACGAATCATCATTTTCTCTATTCACTAATCCAGATTCAATATTACCCCACCCTCTAGTACACTTATACAATATGTACTTTTACCGGCGACCCGAACCAAACTCTGTTCCGAAACACAAAATTAAATTCTGGTTTGTCTATCTCCTGGCGGTTGTTTTTAACTTTCACACACTACTTGTGTCGTACACTAGCCCTACCTACCTCGGAAATTTTATAGACCTCAAGCATATTGGACTACTGTATTCGATCGGTTCCATTGGATCATTGCTCCTATTTATCCTCCTGCCTTCAGTATTACAACGGTTTGGTAATGTACTGGTGACATTAGGACTTATGGTTATTTCCATTGGAACACTGGCTATGATGGGAGTAGCCCTATCTTCACCATCAGTAGTGATTGGACTCATACTGTTTCTTATCATTAACCCTCTGATGTACCTGTCGATGGATATTTTCTCGGAAACGTTGATTGGTAAAAACGAAGGAGCAACGGGGCATGTTAGGGGGATGACGTTGTCACTCATGAGTCTGGCTGCGCTCTGTGCCCCACTCACCATTAGCTATTTAGTCGGTGACGGTGATAATTTAGCGCAACTGTATTTTATTGCGATTGGTGTTGGGGTGGTGTTTAGCTTGATTGTCATATTGGCATTTAGGGGCTTTGTGGATCCGCTCTACCACCGCGTACAGTTTCGCCCGCTTTTAAAACAGTGCTGGGAGAGCAAGGCACTCAAGCTGGTACTATCTGCTCACTTTTTAGTGCAAGTATTTTTTACCTGGACCGTTGTCTATATTCCTCTCTATCTGGCGAGCGTACTTAACTTACCCTGGTCATCAATCGGCGCCATTATTGCTTCGGGGTTGCTGGCCTACGTGCTATTTGAATACCCGATAGGTATTTTAGCGGATGATTATTTTGGTGAAAAAGAAATGATGGCGATCGGATTCTTGATTTTAGCACTGACTGTTTCCAGCATTTCATTTATGACAGCTACCAGCATACTCCCTTGGATGATACTCGCGTTTATCAGTCGTATCGGCGCCAGCCTAACTGAAGTCACCACCGAAAGTTATTTCTTTAAAAAAGTTGACGGGCAGGATGCAAATTTGATGAGTGTTTTCAGACTCACGAGACCGCTGGCGGTTTTGGCTGGCTCGCTCTTGGGGAGCATTTGCCTTGCTATTATGCCGTTTCACCTCGCGTTTATTGTGCTCGGATTTGTGATGGTCATTGGTATTTTCTTAGCCTTAGGGATTGAGGACACCAGATAATATTGAATATAGAAAAGAGAAGATTAAAGATATAAAAAGTTACCCAGGGTACCCCTGGTTTTTATTGCGGAAGCTGGTATCGAGCACCAACTTTTTCTACCATCTTTTCGGATATCAATTTAGTAAGTTGCACTCTCAGACGCTCCTGATCAGCAGAAGAAATTTCTTTTAAGATATTTGAAAATGTTATGCTCGTGTTTTTTGAACTCAAAGCGCGAATGATTGCGCCGCGAATTTGGCGATCACTACCAAAAAATTTTGATTGTTTGGAGTAGTGTTTGCTCTGGGTGTTTTTGTTACCAATTGTTTGTTTAAGGTGACTGCCATAATCCATCAAGGCGTAGTACCAGGACCGCGGGTCAGTGTTATCGAGGGTCGCGGTAATAATTGGCAGTAACGCTGCATCAGGCACATCAGTTCCCTGCGGAAAAAAATGATGAAGATACACCGTGCGGATATTAGTTTCAATAATGGTTGACGACACATTAAACGCAAACGCTGCTACAGCACCAGCGGTGTACGGACCAATTCCCGGGAGAGATCGCAAGGTGGCGATGTCTCTTGGCCACACCCCGTTATACTCATTTACAATCGTCTTGGCACATTCGTGGAGCATCTTGGCTCTCCTATTGTACCCAAGACCCTGCCAGAGCGTTAAAACGGCACCAAGCGGGGCTGTAGCGAGCGATTGTACCGTTGGGAACCGGTTCAAGAATTCATCATATTTAGTAATGACACGTGCCACCTGTGTTTGTTGCAACATAATTTCTGAGACCAAAATACGGTACGGGTCATGAGTGTGTCGCCACGGTAAATCATGCCGACCGTTGGTCGTGTAAAATTTTTTGATTGTTGTTACAAACGCTTTTTGTTTCAGATTCATTTTCTAAATACACTAACCAATCTGACCTTTCAGTTAGCTGAAAGGTCAGATTGGTTACATCCCGATTAATTACTCAACAATAGTGTAGTCGGCTTCCATTTTTGGTTTACGCGGAACAATCAGCCACGCAACGATGTAAAATAACACTCCCGGGAACACTCCAGTAAGAATAAGGAGAATGATTGCCACGAGTCTGAATACAACCGGGTCTTGTTTAAAATATTGCGCGAGGCCTGATAATACACCAGCAACTACAGCAGTTTCTTGATCTCGATACACTCGTTTTGTGGTCATAATTGTTTAGTTTACAAGTGATAAATAACGTCTTTTCGTTCCACTACAATCTTCCATCCCATCCGCTTGGCATACTTATACAGTGTTTCATTAGGATTAAAACAAATGGCAGTTTCTACTGATTCAAGCAACGGAATATCGCCATCTGTGTCACCCACTGCAATTGAGCCTGTCCGCGTTAACTCTGGATGATGTTCAAATACTCGTTTTACGATGTTGGCTTTATTTTCAATCAAGTGTTCGTCGGTAACATTTCCCGTAAACTGATCTTGCGGCCCGATTTCATAGATTCGCCCGTATACCTTATCAAACCCATACTCCTTACAAAACGCGTCCAGAACAGTTTTGGGTGATTGAGAAATAGCAATAACGTAGTAGCCCTTGCTCTTTAGCTCGGCAACCAAATCACGAGTATACCGATAAACCCGTTTACGGTGAAGAGATACCACTCGCCTGCCTACATCCGCAAAGACTCCATAGTGAACTCCTTTAATATGAGATAAGTAGGCATCAATAATGGCGCCGATATACTCATCGTATGTCCCCTCTCGATTACGCCAGGCGGTGTATTCAGTTCGATACATATCGGTAACTTCAGCCGGGAAAACACCATCTTTAATCAATGCTTCTACCAGCTCAATCAATAAACTAGACCGGAAAATGGTGCCGTCGATATCAAAGAAAGCTACTGATTGTTGCATGTATCTAGTATATCGTGTTACAAAAAAATCTACTAGAATGTTACGCCACCTCAATAAAAACCGGTCGTAATTCGCGCCAAATTTCCTCTGTCATTGTTTTTACGGTATACCGTCCTGCTTCTTCAACCCCCACAGCACTGATGGTAATCGTGAGATCCGGAGCAACCGCTTCGACATACCCCAGTCTTCCTTCACCTCCTTCGGTTTGCCATTCCATAATTGTATCTGTCTTTGGCGTTACACCAATATGGATACCTAGAGTCCCACGCAAAAGCGTCGCCCATGAACCAGCTGTACGCGGCCGTTTACGACTCCAGGAAATACTGCGGTGTTCTGATTTTAAACGCACGGTGATGTACTCACCCGCTTGAAGCGGTAGCCCAAGCTCATGAGCGCCAAACATATCTGAAATAATCGTACGCGTCATTATGGTCTCTGGCGCATCGACACCATACGTCACCCCAGACACAAATGAAGGCCATACAGTATTTTTCTGAGGTGTGAGGGCGTCTTTGTCTATCCAGCCTGTAATGTTAGAACGATTCACACTGGCAAAGCGACCTTGATACCCAATTACCGTCACCGCAGTACCGTACGGCAGAATTTCAATTACAGAATCAAAATCCATTTGCGGTGCATGCACACACGGCGTCCCTGAGTGAGTGCAGACATACATCACGACCGGCGCGTGCAGAATTGCTGAATCAGAAACAACGGCTTCTGTTTCTTTTGTGTGTGACACTGTTGTTTGTGCATGAGTTGATTCTATTGTTTTGATTGGTAGTAAGGGTGGAGTAGTTGGTGCGGCAAGGAACATAGGGCTGTCCGGTGCCGTCAGCTCTACTCTATTGTTAGCGGCGAGTTTATACTGAGAAAACAGACCTTGTTCCCCCGCATTTCCATACACAAAAATCTCTTGTTTATGACGGACACCAAGTGCAAACCAAAACAAGTCGAGGACAACCGCACAGAAATTATTCCACATATGTACCCTCAGTATAGCATTTTTAGGACCGCATGAAAAAAAGCCCGTGAAGGGCTATTTTCAAGGCACTATGACTATTATCGTGCGCGTTTATAGATCTGATCAACGAGTGAACCGATTGTTGCCAAGAACAAGAACATCACTACTACTGCACCAAATATCGGCACGAGGAGACTAATATGAACCGCTACCGCTCCAAGCAAAATGTACGGTACCGTAATTTTACTTTTTGCGTCAATCATTGAAGCCAAAAGAGATCCGGCTGTCACCGCCACAAGTGGCACACTCAGTGCGAGTAGTAGAGCAAACAAGGATAACGCAATTAATCCTACTAATGACCCCAGAATACTGACAATCAAAATTATAATTAATAAGGGAGCCATGAATACGGTTACAAACCCAACAACCGTTTTTACCAAAAGCCCCGCGCGCACGGACTGAGCAAACGATTCTACCCGTCGTCTAAATAGTAGGTACAAACTGAGGGTAGCAAATAACGACACCAAAAACATAATGGCAATAGAACGAGTATTGGTTTCCTGCACATCATCAGTTACCAGCGCATTTTTAACCACATCTCCCGTCACTACTGCTCCGGGCGCCCGCACCAAATCAGCATCACTGGTATATTCAACGTTCCCAGTTATATTAGCTTGCTCACCCAATGTTAACTGTCGTGCCTTCATGTCAATTCCACCCAACACATCGGTATCAACCCGCACATTTTCCGCACCACCCAAGAGCTTGCCACCAATTGATCCCTCCACCACCAGCTCTCCACCATAAAACAGAACATCACCGGTAATTTTTGCTTCAGATGAAATAGTTAATTTCCCTGCTACCACCACCAAGTTACCGCCCACATCTTCGGTTATAGTTACTTGCCCAGCCACAATGCGCACATCTTCTGTCACTGGAGACTGCAAACTAACCGTCCCGGCTAAAATTGCCAGATCTTCAGTTAATTCTCCCCCGACCGTAACATTACCGCCGATAATAGTTGTATCTCCAGCTACTTTGCCCGATAGAGCCACTGTTCCTCCGACCACATAGAAACTACCATCAATTGATTGATTGGCAGTCAACGTGACCGTTTCGCCTGAACGTACTACCGTATTTGCGAGCAACCCCTCAAGCGGCATTAAAACCAGCAACGCAACAAGCAAGAAATATTTCATGATATACCTAGTATTGCTTATTTTTTCCTAAAACTCAACATTAATTTATCGATAACTGCACCAAAGTAAAGACTACGATCACCGTACATACCGCAACGATAAGAAGCCCTAGAAAAATCTTTGACATACTACACATTAGCTAGGGCACATACACTGTCGGAGTTTGTAAAAAACTAATGAGTGAAAGCGACAACAGCACCAAAAAAACACCGGCAGCAAACAGTGCCACCCGTGGGCGAGAGAGCTCTTTTTCACCCGTATGCCAATTACGGACATATAAAAAAGAAAATACAAAATGCCAAAAACTCATACGTTACGATAATTTCTTATACAGTGTACCAGTTGCCGCCAATATGATAATCCCAAGTATCAACATAATAACTGGATTTTTATCAAGTACTGGAATAGTTGAAACTATTTTTTCAAAGCCCAGGAACGTCGTTGCTACACCGAGTGTTGTCAGGAGGGAAAATAAAACTGGGAACCGACGCAGTACAGAACTCCGAATGGGGCTAATGTACGTATCTACTTCGGTAGTGGCTTTGGTAACTACACCGTCAACCGTATTGAGTGCAGTTTCTGTCAACCGTTTACTTGATTGCAAAATCTGCGTTTTGTTGTCGTTTATTTTTTTAATCATACACGTTATTCAACTACACCGTTTGCATACAACTCTTTACCCCGTTCCCACATGGCAGGCTCGTTTTGTAGTAAAAGCCAATACCACCATTCTGCGCCCCATAAATACTGTTTGTCGTACCGTGTAGCTTTAGCGTACGCTAAGATATCATTAAATTTATCAATATCCATCCGGGTAAATTGGGTCGCAAGATCAACCTCTACGACTGGTGCCACAAGCCAGGGCTCAGCAGAGAGTTCAATCAGGTACGTCGGTTTTTCGCCATAGAATAGTGCTACCACATTTTCTTTTACCCGATAGAACCAGGGCGGTAGAAATGTACGAAATTGCCCCAGTTCCGGATTCCAAAAATGCACGTACACACTCGTGCCAAACATATCACCATTTCTATATGCACCTTTCCACGTTCCTAAATTCCCACTATCAGTTACCAATATTGGCCGCGTGCCATCAAGAGATTTTACCAAAGCAATTTCTTGCTTCAAAAATTCTTCATCGAGCGGACCACAGTGTTCAAAAGCAAATAAACTAAGATATGGCTCATTTTCAACCTGCCAAACTGTGACGGCTGGACTATCCTTATACCGTGTGACCACCGCCGTAATATAATCTACCAGCTCTGCTTTTTGAGCTTCCCATGACTGGTCACGCGCCCATTCAGGCACATGACATTCCGGCCAACGGGGCAATCGTCGTCCCACTGCTAAAATCACGGTCGCTCCTACCGCCTCAGCTTTTTCAATCTGGTAATCAAGCTCCTCAAAATTATAGGTACCGGGTACGGGTTCGATCATTGGCCAGTGAGCCGCTAACCGCAAATGCCGCACTCCTAACTCGTCTAAAATAGCATCGTATGTCTCCTGCCAGTCAAGACCCAACTCACGAGCATACATAGTGTTAAACGACATCCCATACGTAATAGTTTCTGGTATCGATTTTTGCGCGAGCCAAAGCAACAGCCCAGCAACAACAGCCGTTAGCACCAGAAGTGTTATTAAAATTCGTTTAAGCCATTTCATCCCGTGAGCTAATTTCATATATCTTTATTAATAATTATTATATCAGGCTGGTTTATAGTATTTTTTAAATTTTGGATAAGTCCTTAAAACGAGTGTAGTTCTAGGCGCACAAGTAAAATTTTCGTGAGCCGTACTTTTCGTACGGTGAACAAAATTTTACGCAGTGCAACAACGAAATACGCCGTTTTCAGGCCTTATCAGGTGAAGAGAATGAAATATCCTACTGCAATCACCATCACATACAATACCCGTCGCATCACCTCACGTGGTTTTGGTTCGTGGACGGCCACCGTGTCAGGCAATAGCGAAGCAAAAATGATTGTAATCAAAAGAATAAACACAAACTTTACGCCATCAAGTGCCTGCACAACTGCCACATCTCCCATATCGGTCGCTTTGAGTAACATAAACGCTGCTACCCCAGCTAAGATTTTAGTAGCAATAACGAGAACTCCAGTTTTTTTAGTAGTAGCTCCCGTTTGTTCCCGAATTTTTTTATAATAGGTTGGCACCAAGAGCAATGAAAGCGCAAACAATACAAAACAAATACGTGACCAAAAGAATCCATCATCAAAGTTGGTCTCAAGGAACAACCCCTTCATCGTAATAAAGTGCAGCGCAAAGAAAATACCACTATGAAATACATGGATGACATCTTCCATTTTTGGAATAGTTTGTGCTACCAAAAGCGTCCCCAGCGACAGTACCACTACCCCCCACATAAAATTTGGTGAGAATGCTACATCAAGGAATAGATACACCAGTCCAAACGATGAAATAGCTGATACCGCACCAATTACTGGCATTACATTTACCGCTTCGGCGTTACGCAGTGCCGAATACATTGACACCAGCGCCATAAAAAACGTATACGCCGCAAAAAACGACATCGCCACTACTTGAATAGTCGGCGCCTGTACATTTTCAAAATGGGGAAAACCAATTTCACTCAATCCAGGAATAAAACCGAGGAAATAGATAATTGCCCAACCGCCGGTTAATATGCACGAATAAAATGCGTACACAAACGGCTTCGGCAGGGCCGCTTCGTCAGAAACTATGTACTTATCCAAAAACGCCACCAGAGCATTGAGGAACTGTCCCAGGGTCGCCAGTAGTATCCACGCCATTACACCCTTATTCTACTACAGCATTGCTTTCACAAATTTGTTTATACACGTAAGCAGACGGTCGTGGTGTCCGTACTTGATTTTCATAATCAACCGCAATCAATCCAAAGCGCATCCCAAACCCCAACGCCCATTCGTAGTTATCCAACAAGGACCAGTACATATGTCCCCGCACATCAGCTCCTTGTTGGATGGCGCGCCAGGTACCGAGAACTTGAAGCTTGATATACTCAGCCCGCATACTATCGACCGCATCAGCTACACCCCCTTCGCTGACAAACAACGGTAGCTTTGTTTTGGCCAACATCAACAGCGCCACCTCAATTTTTTCTGGCGCAAAGTTCCAATCCATGTCCGTCTTGCGCCACACCCGCTTGTCGCCAAATTGGGTATAAAAATAGTAGTTAAGTCCCAAGGAGTCACAGCAGTTTTTTGTGCGATTCAAAAACTTATACGTCCACATATAATTTGCAATCCAAGCTTTTATTTTATTAAAAGGATTCCAATTCGCATCAAATACAATCACATGATGCACAAAACTAACTTCTGTCTGTGGAGACACTTTTTTAATTGCGTGGTAGGCCGCATTGTGCGCCAGAGCTAAATTCTTCATCACCCGGAAGTACAAAAAAAGTGGTTTAAATCCTTTACTAGCCTTGGAATCAAGCATCTTGCCGGAATTAGTAATCGACACCATGTCGGTAATCGCAAACCGTTTAAATGGTGGCCATGAACCGCGGAGCCAGCCATTACTTGCAAACACATTTGGTTCGTTCATGGTCGAAAAATGGTCACATAAATCCCCCAATTCTCGTACCACATGCGCACTGTACCGAGCAAAAATTTGCGGGGCATTTTTTTGTTCAAAACCACCTTTCTCACTAAACCATAACGGCTGGGTGAAATGCCAAATTGTTACATAGGGTTTTAGTTTACGAGCATGTAGCGCCTCGAGTACCCGCCTATAGTGTGCAATTGCTTGCGAATCAAATTCACCCGGCACTGGTTCAATGCGCGCCCACTCAACCGACAACCGATGGGCAGTGTGTCCCAATTCCTTGGCTAAATCAAAATCGGCTTCATAACGGGTGAAGTGTTCACAGGCAACGCCACATTCTGGCACGCGACCTTCACGGGCAGCTTGGGCCCAATCAGTGTTTTCAATACCTCCTTCGACTTGGTAACTTGCCGTAGCCGATCCCCAGTAAAATCCTTCGGGAAATGTTTTTTTCATATGTTAAAAGTGGCCCTTCTTACAGAAGCTGTACACCTTGTCAGTATTTTTTACAAAAATACTAGGCAAGGTCTTGCGAAAGTACCTATGCACTTTCTCACCCCAATAAAATCCTTCGGGAAATGTTTTTTTCATAGTTAAACAAGACTTACAATCATCAGCGTTGTGGCTATCAGGAATAATGAATACTCTACCACAGACACCCAATTAGGTCGCAAATACCAATGAATAATCCAATTATCCACCCCAAATCGGGTAATATAATCTGCCAATTCGGCTTTTGACCATGACACCATAAAACGTAATTTTGTTTCTTCTATAGGAAGCTCCTGCAAATACCCACCGTCAGCCAACATTGACCGCAATCGATTGGCCCGACGACCAAAAAATTTGTAGTGTCGGGTAGATAGCGGCCATAGAAGCTGCAACCCCCAGCCTGTCCCGTACAAATCGTTGAGTAGATGGAGCAACACAGCCAGTACCACCACCAAACCCCAAAAACCACCATATAAAAATACCGGTGTGAAGATAACGACAGAGATAATTGGGTAATGTAAAAATGTTCTATGATCACGTGTATAGCTTGCATCACTACTAACTCTCCCCCGTTTTAACAACTCTGGAATCGCATCAATGTCTGGCAACATCGCCAGTGGCAACCCGATTAAAAAATACCACCATTGAGGTGATATGTCGTAGACTGCACAGGCAATCAATACCGCAAAAATTCCATTTGCAAAATCTGCCAATAACGCCAGGATTGATTTCATATTTATAATTGTATCAGACGTAATGCACTTGAAGCTATAACCGATTTAAATATTTTAGATTAAAGTCATTACTTGATCTGCGGTCACGTATATTATTTGAGTGCCATTGTATTCAGTAACAATGTTTGCTTGAGTTGGGTAGGTGTGTCCATGTAAAAAATATCTGGGTTTATTCCTATCTAGATACTGCCGTAATGCCAACAATCCCTGATGCGCCGGATCATCTTCATCATTGATTCCCGCTGGCGGTGAGTGAGCAATAAATACATCAACGTAGGGAAATTCACTCATGAGCCCTAACGCCTCATCTTGGGTATACATTTTTGCAAATTCATCTTTTTTGTACTTATGTGAACCCTCAAAACCACCAAAAGTAACTCTATTGATTTCAGTTGTTGCCAGATGAAGATTAGTGATACCTAATAGCTCCATATAACCGGGCGTGCTGTGGTTACCGTATACGCCAATTTTAGGAATATCTTTTATATACTCTAATTCAGCAATTTCAGTATACTCAAGGTCTCCCAAGGTAATAATGAGGTCAATCTTTTCTTCCAAAACGATTTCACTAATTGCTTTTTTCGGCGGTCGGTCGGCTATGGCGAGTATTTTCATATTGAAAGTATAACAAAAGGCGCGCTTGTGGGCGCGCCTTTACTTAATAACTCAGACCCAAGTAATGTCACCCATTTCTTTGAGCAGAGACATGCGAGTTGCATCTGGACTTGAACGGTCAGGTCTGTGCCAATGAGCTGGAACCATGCGTCCAGTTTTGAGCAACTCAAGCTGCTTACCGTACTCATCTTCCGCCCAAAATACAACAGGCTCTCTACCTTCTCGAACCATCACAAACCTGGCTCTGATGAGTGCCCTGTGCGACATCTGATGATGACCAGTTGAAAAATAGAGACGGTAGCCAGACTCGTAATCACCAGACACACTCAGACAATGCCAATCTTGACCAAACCGCCAGAATACAGGCAATCGTTTTGAAATCGCTGATGTATCGCCCTCAAACCGAACGACCTGCTTAGGCACACGCACACTGACATCTTGCCACCAAACTCCCATTGAAATCTCCCACAATGTTTCTGTGTTGATTGAACTACATTTTTTGTTAAAAATCAAGCATATTAAGAAAACTCGTGGGAGCTAAATTTTTGAACCATAACTCATACAACTCCTTAGTCGCAACTACATCACGGGTATTATACTGCGCAATCTCGCGGAACTTTTTTTGAGCAAACAATCCTGCAACATCATCACCACTAATACCGTCACCTTTAGGACTCGTGATACCATAGGCACGGCAAAATAAATGCAGGCTTGGGCGCTTGATCATCGCCCCATACCAGGTGAGCTCATCTTGTAAATCAATATGATATGGTGCCGATTGTTGAGAAAGGTACCGATATTTCATTAGTTCCCGACTGGGTGTAATCCGATGGACTACACTGCGGTGGTTAATAAACGGGATATCAAACGATCGACCATTAAATGTGACAAATGTGTCGTATTCACGTGCACCGTCCCAGAACTCTTGCAGCATTTCTGCTTCGGTTCGCTTCTTGTAGATAAAATCTCCCACCTCATCGTCGACTTCATTACCGTTACCAACGTAATACACCGCACCTTGCGATCTCTCTAAATCATAAACCCCAATTGCAACTATGTGACCAGTCAATGGTGAGAAACCTAAGCCCTCACGCAAATCCTTGAGTTGCAAATCACGTTCCTCATTATTTTTTACTGAACGATCAATCCATCTGGTTAACACACGTTGTGTTACCTCATCAAAATCTTCCCATACTTCCCCTACTGTTTCGATATCAAAGATGAGGGTACGCATGGTAGTGACTTGGCAATCGTTACAAGGCTACGGGTATCGCTGCAAAACAATTGAGAACGGTGTCTCGTTCGCTTGAGAGATAGTAGCGATAGACTCCCGAAACAGTTGTTCCACCACAGGCATCAGTTTGCAGGTTACTACTCGCTCCATATAGTTCGAAACCATCAATCGTATATCCAATTAAGGTTGCTTCGCCCACGCCTCGATATTTTGCATAATCAGTATTTCTGATTGGTGAGCCCGTTGGTGTAACCGCCACTATGTCACTCGCAATACATGACGGTGACGGCAAGGCAGTGGTCCGCAGTGGCAATACAAACACTGTAGCTACCGTAGTTGCCGGGACGGTTGATGAGCCAGTCGGTTCAGTCGTGCCCACTGTACCAAACGTTCGCTGCCCCCCGCTTTCCCCGTACGTTAACTGTCCATTGAGGGCTGGGACAGCAGTCGCACCATAATTTGCACATACATCTGCTGTTGCTTTGCCTGGAGCTTCATCTGTTGTCGTCGCATTCTCACTGTTAGTAGTTTCAACAGACACCTCCTCGACACTTGGTGCCATCGCTACATCAGTGTATTTAGCAAGCTTGGCACGCAAACTGGCTAAACGACTTTGTCGAGTATCTTCTGGAGTCACCACCTCGGCAGTCATAGTAGCGGTGTTGTCACCACCAAATATCATGTCTGCATACTGCTCCTGCTGGACCGTTGATGCACTAAACCAAAGCGTCAACAAAATACCCCCAATTAAAAACGCCACTAGCAACACAAAGAGAAAAAAGTTTCGGGTCCGTATCATACATTCATCATACCAAACACAAGCGAGCTACGCTCGCTTGTGTATCCCCTTACCGTAGCTTAATCTTCACCAATTGCTCCACCCGCCGAATATCTGCCAACAATTTTGCCCGATCGGCATTATAGAGATACAAATTAAAGACTGATCGTCCTCCACTACGGGCAAATGTAGCCCGATCACCGATTTTTTTATTCACTTCAATTTTGTAAAATGATTCCAATTGTTCAATTTTCTTGATACCAGCGAGCGACGTGATGATGCCTTCTTTAGGTAAGAACCATTTCATGTAGACGGCATTACCATTACATTTTTTTGGAATTTTTGGTTTTTTTGGAATACGAATGAGAACATCGTTCAGAGGGTGGTCAATGTTACAGCTGAGGTTATAGAGCTTATCCCGCGCCCCGCCCATACGAGGTCCCAGTTCAATGACCTTAAACTCTCCGTCAATTTTCATCAGTTCTGTATGAGCAGTTGAGCTGCGTAACCCGAGCGCATGAATAGCAGTCTCAGCTACTGCTTCAGCACGCTTAATAGTGTCGCGTTTGAGAATTGTTGGTGTCATCTGGGTATACCCATAAAAGTCATGGTGACCAATGTCTTTACCAGTTTTCACCCGGACCATCGGCAAGTGATAGACCGTACCACGCGAATTTACGTAACTATCAATGGAATAGATGTCACCTTCCATGTACTCTTCAGCAATAACTTTTGGTTCCTCTAACCGTTTATCGTTTTCGTACGCTTTACGGATTTTGCGGAAACAGGTAGCGAGAGCAGTTTTAAGCTCATCTTCGTGATAACAAATAGTCACAAACAAACTCGCCGCCAAGTTGGCCGGTTTAATAATCATAGGAAAACCAATTTTTTCAATTAGTCGTTTTGATTCAGCGACAGAGGTATCTTTTACAAGCGTAAACTTGGGAGTGATCTTTGGGTCATACAGCTTAAAGCGTTTCCGCATTTCATACTTATCAGTGGCCCACGACAATGATTCACTTGTTGGAGTTCGTAAATACGGAACACAGGGGATAATTTTGGCAAACCGAGCAATATTAGCTTCACTCCGACAGGTAATCGCAAGTAACTGGTTCTCATATGGTAACAGGGCTTCTGTAATTTTTTCTGACTTAGAAAAATCAATTTTGAGCAAAATATCACATTGTGGCTCTCTCTTGAGTTCAGTATGCTTCTTATCTAAAATCAACATAATACGGAACTTTTGACCGGTCTTTTTCCCATACGCATGAATACTCTCAACAGACGATTGCGGCAAATTAGCCACAAAAGCAATAATGTTTTTTTCTGCTTTTTTAGACATAGGAAATATTGTTGCTGGCAACAAGGAGAATGTTAGATGCCATGATTATAGCACAGATACAATCACCCGTCTATCTTTTTTACTGAGGCATGCTAGACTGTTAATCCTATGCAAAAAATTGCCTTATTAAACGCCGGTAGTAAAACTCGAGCCGCCTTTGCTCTGGGAGTAGATACTTCCTCACTTGTATTCTATCGTTCAAAAAATATGCTGCTGCATATTGATGACACCGGATTAATTACCTTTGTCCATAAAAACGAAGTCTGCGATTTTAATATTGATTATTTATTTACTCGACTGCGGGCACATGATCAACATTTCTGCGGAATTCTTTTTGAACACTTGGACTCACTGGGAGTCAAAATGAACGATCCGGTGAACCAAAAATTTGTGCATGCTGAAGAAAAAATTACCCAAATGGCTGCTCTAGCACGTGCAAACATAAAAATTCCCGAAACAGTTATTTTTCAGGAAGACTCTTTTGTAAGCAATGAAGAATACCTACGATCGAAACTATTTTTCCCCTGTGTGTTTAAAACTGATGGTAGCCAAGGCAGGAATGTGGTGCTGGTACAAAACCGCACAGAACTTGACGACCTCATTTCTGAAAAACCGACTCACAGACTATGTCTAATCCAACGTGTCATCCCTAATACCTTTGACACCCGCACCTTGGTCTTTAACGGAAAAATTCTGGGCACTATCAAACGCATTGCCCAAAACGGAGCCTTTCACAACAACGTAGCTAAAGGCGCCCTGGTTGAACCGTACACACTAACCGAAAGTGAGGCCGCAATTGCCATTGCTGCCTGCAAAGCAACCGGCATAGATTTTGGCGGTGTAGATTTTATTCATACCGAAAACGGACCTATTGTACTCGAAGTCAATAAATCTCCTCAGATAAACGGATTCGAATCTATTTATGGTAAAGACTTTGTATTTTCTACAATAGCTAAAATAATTGAAGTCTCATAAAATCTTATACGAATAACAATCAAATACTTTTGTAAAAAACCTTCCACAAAGTGTATTTATTGCAGCTGATCCACTTTCTGATTCAATTCCTTAAGATTATTGAGAAAATTAACATGCCGTGGATTAGTTGGGTCAAATTTTCCAGAATCTAAATCAAGGCCATCTAACGCACCATTAGCTACTGCTTTCCAGTGAGATATATTACCCTCACGATACATGAGGTCTTTTGAGAAAACTACTCCCGGCACAGTTCCAGTTGTGCCCCGAAAAATACGCTCGCAACGACTCCAAGCTAATTCTTTAGCACGAGCAGTATCAGTGTTCTCTGAGATAAGATAATAATTTGTTAAAATTTCAAATACTTGCGCAAAATTACGCTTTGACCCACCATCCATGCCTTTTGCTATTCCAATAGCAAAGTATGCCTCTAAACCAGCATAATCTGCTGTCGGTGTTTCAGCTTGTTCCCTAAATGTAGCGAGACCTTCCTCGCCTTGTTCATATCTATCTAATCCTGAGCTCAAGAGTAGTACTTTGGACTGTTGGCCGTTCTTTTTTCGGAGTCCATGCGTACCAATTTCATGAGCAATAAGACCTTTGATCATAGACATTGACAATTGTCGCTTCTTACTTCGAAGCGCTAGCTTTTCAGATGTTGGCAATAAGACTTTTTTCCCATCTCCGGAAACGGCTATGGCTGTCCTCGTTCCACTTTTGTCAATAACCACTTTCCAATCATCCAAGCCGTACGAAATGAGAGCCTCTTCGAATATTTTTTTAAGACTTCCGCATCAGTTACAATTTCCTCGTCAGTTTTGGGACCCTCAATATTAATATTTTGTAGCGAATCTAGGTACGGATTATCAGCTTTGTAACTCTCAATAATTTCTAAAAGTTTTTTTCTTGCTGCAGCAATTTCCGAAGATTCGTTTTCTTGATTTTTGGTGACAGTAATCTCATGTTCAATCCGCTGCATTACCCCATTAAAAATTTTTGGGTCTGGTTGACCGTACATAAAGTCAGCATACCGTTGAAAGCGCTTCATGTGATATTCCACATCACCGCCTTTTGTAACTGCCTGAGTCTCGCGCAGCATACGGATTTTTGCAATCTTCTCATTAATTGCCCAAATATATTGCTCTCGAATAAATTCAGGAATATCTCCACGCACTATAAGTTCGTTCTTTAAATCTAACAGGATAATTTCTGGCTCGTCGTACCAAGTGTCTTTATTTTTTTCGTACGTCAAAACTGGTTCTTCAATTTTCCCCGCGATAAAATCTGTCTTCACTTCTGTTAAACATTTTTTATCGGGCTTCACGTCACTCAACACTGAGACCTTAGCTCGTGAAAACTGTGGGTAGATATATTCATCAAACGCTTCAGTATCAAACTCTTGAGGCGCTCGCTCCATACTTAAATCCCAAACTGTACTGCGGGAGTGGCAGTCGCTTCTGCGGTAGTACTCGCTTCCCCTTCTACTGGAATCATTCGTAGTTCTTCACTTGGAAGATTGAAATCTACTTGCGGATTCACCGCTGCTTCAATTTGCGCTTTAAAGTCTTCAAAGGTGGAATTTTCCATTTTTACACCATTGAGATAAAACGACGGTGTGCCGGTTAGTCCTAAACCACGCGCTTCCGCCATATGGGCACGCACGTTATCACTTAATAGGCTCGATTTCTGGTGCTTGGCGAATAACTCCATATCAAGACCGAGTTCAGTCGCATATCGGGTAAAGAAACCGGTAGGGTTACTACCCTTACTCCACTCAGCTTGTTTCTCGAACAACATATCAGCAAATTCAAAGAATTTACCTTGCTGGGCAGCCGCTTCTGCGGCGCGCGCGGCTGGTTCGGCAAACGGGTGAATTTGCACGAGCGGGTAGTGTTTGTATTCAAATTTAATTTTGTCTCCGTATTGTGCCAACACCTCATTCAGAACGGGCTGAAATGCTCCACAAGCAGGACATTGAAAGTCACTGTATTCAACCAACGTCACAGCGGCGTTTTCACCACCTTTAATATGTGCTTTGACTTCGACCCCTTCATTGTAGGTTGCAGAGACACTATTTGAGTACCAGACTGAACCACCAATAAGCACCACCATCAAAACTCCGATTATTACCCAAGGATTTTTCATATACCGCCTAGTATAGCAAATTAAATAGCGTATTCTAATGCTATTAACCTTGCAAGTTACAACTTTTTATGATGTAATAAGATTTCATAAAATCCCGATGGCAAAACGACCCTTTATACGCAAACAGAAAAAGAAGACACATGGTACTACCTTTTGGGATAAGGAGTATAAAGAAGCTAGCCACTTAAAACTATCGTCAGACCATAGTGAAGACTTGGAGAAATTCACTCGCTACATTATTCGTCAAAAACGTGGTGATATATTAGCGCAAACCGCCTCTGTCCTCGATGTAGGGTGTGGCAATGGACGTAACATAATTTTCCTCGCCCGAGAATTTGGCATGAAGGGTATTGGCTATGATATTTCTGTTTCTGCGATTGACCAAGCCAAAGCAGCTTCAGCCGACTACGCAATAGATTACACCGCGCGCAGTATTGCGGGACCTCTTGATGTACCTGACAACTCACAAACATTAGTGCTCGACATGATGACGTCACACTTTTTAAATCAAAAGGAACGACAGACCCTCCGTGATGAAATTTATCGCGTGCTCGTTCCAGGTGGATTTTTATTCATGAAGACTTTTTTGGCAGATGAAGATTTACATACCCGCCGACTATTACGTGACTTCCCCGGCAAGGAAACTGGTTCGTACGTCCACCCCGTCATTGGTGTAGATGAGTACGTCTACTCACTTGAAGCGCTCACTGAATTTTTATCAGAAAAATTTATCGTCCATAAAATTTACAAGTCACATAAACATGTACTGAAAGGCAAGGCCCGAAAGCGCAGGACAGTTTCTATATACGTAGAAAAAGACTACACGAATCGATAAAAATAGTTCATTCCGTTGTTGCACTGCGGAAATTTATGCCTCATCGTACAGATGTACGCCTCGACCTAAATTCCTTGTGCGCCTAGGACTGACTCTATTTTAATCAATTCTTACTAGAAGAATCATTGCGTTTACTAAAAACTAAAAGCACGAGACAATGTCTCGTGCTTTTAGTTTGTAACTTGGATGATTACCGAACCTGGATTTCTTCGTCAGGAATTGGGTACTCCATTCCTACGTCACTATGCCCTGTCACTTCACTATTGAGGGTAGCGGGATCAGCGGGCGGGTTTACGGTTGGTGGAGTGTAGCCTTCACGAACAGAATCAGATTCAATCACCGGCACACTCGCTTCAGGCACAGGTTCAACAATGACTTCTTTTGGATTGCTCAGTAAATATACGTAATACGCACCGGCAATAATAATCAGCGTTTGGATAATGATGATTAATTTCATATGTCTATAGTATACAACGAAATAGGTAGTATTATTGAAAACAATACACTACTGACCAGTCTTTTTCCGTTTAACTGTCTGTAAATAAAGCTTTTCTACCTTCGCCCGTGCCCATGGTGTTTTGCGCAAAAAGACTAGACTCGAATTAAGACTTGGTTTTTCTTGAAAACATTTGATGTTGATTTTAGTACCTAATGTTGGAAATCCATACTCGGAAATGAGAGTCTCCAAAATCATTTTAAGAGTTATTCCGTGTAGGGGATTTTTTGGTTGTTCTGTCATGGTTTGAATGTTAGTTTGACGTTTAAAACTGAGTAAGATTCTAGGCGACTGAGAAAAATAATTTGAGACGTACTTATTGTACGTTGAAATTTATTTTTTGAAAGACAACAACGAAGCTTACCAGTTTTAGATGTCACCTCTATTTTTTAGACATGTCTACCAGCAACAGCACCGGTGGACCAAGTTAATTGGAGACTATATCCCCCTGATGGTCGATTGATATCAAGAACATCTCCAATGATATACAACCCTGGTATAATTTTGGACTCCATCGTTTTAAAATCAACCTCAGTCAAATCTACACCACCGGCGGTAGCAACCGCTTTATCAGGACCAAGCAAACCCGTAACAGAGAGAGGCAGTGCCTTAAGCACGACTCCAATTCGTTTACGATTGGCTGCAGTAATGCTGTGTACTGGAACATCTCCATCGAGCATAAGCGACTGCAAGAGCGGTGTCACGAGTGCTGGTTTAATTATTTCACCCAGCACATTTTTAAGTTTTTTATTTGGTGTAGCGGTAAACAGTGCGAGTAATTCCGCCTGGATAACACTGGCATCAATCGTTGGTGTGATATCTATTTTTATTACCACATCTCCCTCTACCAACAAATCACCAATCAATTTACTTTGATTTAAAATCAAGGGACCAGACAAACCAATATGTGTGAACAGTAATTTCCCAGTGGCTTTATGTCGTTTAGTACCATTACAGTAGATACTGAGTGTTGCCTCAGGCAGACTGACACCACCGAGCACTGCTACCCAGTCTTCTGCAACCGTTATCGGAACTAGTGAGGTACTGCCCGCGTGTATGGTGTGACCCAATTCTGCCAACCACTGAAATCCCTCACCAGTTGATCCAGTTTCAGGCCTCGCGGTGCCGCCGGTTGCTACCACCACAGCCTGAGTTAGTACTTGTTCACCATCTGACAACTCCACACTAAACTGGGTGCCTGCTTTTTTAATTACTGCCACTTTCTTACCTGTCTGAATCGTAACTGCATGCTCTTGCAAAGCTTGCTGTAGTACATTAAAAACTGATTCAGCTTTTTGTGTGTTCGGAAACAAACGTCCTTCATTTTCTTCGATAAACGGTAAATTATAACGTGCAAAAAAATCAATTGTCTCTTTGACTCCGTACTGCATAAACGTTGAGAACAAAAATTTACCGGCCTCTTTATACTGACTCAACATCTCCCGCACCACTGGTTTATTATTGGTGACATTACACCGACCACCACCGGTAATCAACAGCTTCTTACCTAACCCAGCATTTTTCTCAATCAATAGAACCCGCTTGCCACGTGCTCCGGCTTCAATGGCAGCCATCATTCCCGCCGGACCGCCACCAATGACGGTTACGTCCCATATTGATGTGGACTTTGTTAGTTTAGGCATAACATTAATATGCGAGCCCCGTGTATCGAGGAAACAGCACGGGCGTACCATCAGCCGTTTCTCCGGTATGAGTCATAGGTAATTGCTCGGAGGAAGCTGGCCACGGTACTGGCAATGTGCCCATAAATTGTTTCTTTCCGAACAATACATCAGCCACACCAATGCCTTCAGTTCCAGGTAGCCACGCAGCGACCAACGTATCCCAACTGCCTACTTCATTGGCAATTAATAGTGGGCGCCCAGACACAATCACTACCACGACGTTATCACAGGACGCTTGTAGATTTTTTATCGCTGTTAAATCCTCATTTGATAAAATCGGATACTCTCTATCACCCCAACCTTCGGCATATGGTGTTTCACCCACAACCGCAATCCCCAGGGGTACTTTTTTAACCGCCGTTATAAACTCTCCCGTAAGACTGTATTCAACATTTGTGTTTAGTGATACCTGTTTTTTAATACCGTCCAGAATCGAGGTGGCACCCGGGAGCCAGTTACCATCAACCCCCTGCCACTCTACAGTCCAGGCTCCCGACTGCAACCCAATATTGTCAGCAGCACTTCCAGCCACGCGTATATGCGAAACGGTTGGCTGTAGTGGCAACACCTTTACATCGTTCTTAAGCAATACGAGAGACTGTGCTACGGCTTGGCGTGACAATTCTCGATGTTGCGCTAATACCGGTGACACCGTCATATCACCATCAAATAATCCGAGCGTGAACTTAGCGCGCAAGATTCGTCTTGTCGCATCATCAATGCGACTATCCGAAATCAACCCCAATCGATTAGCCCAGGTCATATGGCGAATAAAGGTTCGATAATCAAACGGTAACATCACCATATCAACCCCAGCATTGATACCCCGGACAGTAGCCATAAATTTGTTGCCTGCATTTTCATACAGTCCGTACCAGTCTGATACAACAAATCCGGTAAAGCCTAAATTATTTTTTAATTCTCCGGTGATGATATCTTTGTTGGCGATCATTTTACCGTCACCCCACATATGTAACCCAATCATCACAGACAGAGCACCTGCATCAATCGCCGCTTTAAACGGCGGTAAATAAGTTGACTGGAGTAATTTTGCGTCGGCTTCGGTGACCCCCTGATCCAGTTTATAATTTTTATTGAGAGAACTATTCCATTGCATCGAACCAACGCCGGTGAAATGTTTCAAGGTTGCCAGTACTGGAATTTTTCCTGTAGTTGATGTCGCCTGCAATCCGCGAACGTACGCCGCTCCTAACCGAGCAGTCAGTAAAGGGTCATCAGAAAACGCTTCATACATTCGCCCCCAGCGAATATCGATGGGCAAATCGAGATTGGGAGCATAGTTCCAATTCACTCCCGACGTCACCAAATCTTTGGCAGTTGCTTCACCTATCGCCTGCACCAAATCCGCATCCCCCGTTGCCCCGAGACCAATCTGGTGCGGGAACACAGTGGCATTTGGAATCATGGCATGACCATGAACGGCATCTACCCCATAGAGCAAAGGGATTTGCAATCGTGATTTTTTTGCTTCGGTTTGGAACCCGGCAATCATCTCACTCCAACCTTCAACCGTATTATCTTCTGGCTTTGCTCCCGCACCACTTAACACTGCTCCTAGTCCATAGGTTGCAATATCGCCCACATCAGACAGACTATTTTTCTCCACCAGCGCCATCTGCCCAATCTTTTCTGCCATGGTCATTTGCGCAAGCAAATCTTCAATACGCTCATCAACAGACAGTGTCGTATCTAAGTATTTACTACTATTGGTTACGGTGGGATCTTTAGGAGTATTCATAAAAATTAACAAGGCCGCTACTGAAAGTATCAGTATAATTATGAACGCTAGGTAACGTAACAAACGGATACACACGCGCACAGGAGCTGAATTCATAATTTTACTAGTATATCACCACCCTCGGAATATAAACAAAAAATCACCCCAGCGATACTAGGGTGATTTTAATTTCAAACATCAAGAGAAGCGTTTAGTTACGAACTGTTTTTACAATCATCAGGAGCACAACTGCGCCGGCTACCGCTACCATCAAACTATACAGGTTGAATCCTGTTACCGGCGACTCACCGAGGAGACCAAATATAAATCCACCAATCATTGCCCCTACAATACCGACCACAACATTTAAAACTAAGCCCTGCTGGCCATCTGTATTCATAATGAGTGATGCAATCCAACCAGCTATTCCACCCAACACAATCCAAAGTAAAATTCCTGTCATATCGTATATGATATTAATTGCTAAATAATAAAAGAGTTCACAGCTTACTGAGCAGATTCCCCTGTATCCACATCAACCTTAATAGAATCTGGGACGTTAATAGTTGTGCCAGATTCTGGTGTTGTATTTCGTAACATAGGTAGGCCGTACATCGCCACCAAGATACCTACAATTACGAGAGCCAGGATAAAGAATAGAAGCGCACCAGTACCACTGTCTTTTGTTTCGCCAGGGGTATTAATGATTGTTGTCATAGTAGATAATAATTATTAGTAATCACTATCTATAAAGCCGATTGAGTGCGGGCTTTATTTCAATCAAACAATGACTCGACAACACCTACAACAGAAGTAGTCTTAGACCATTAAGTACCACCAGGAGCGTACCGCCCTCATGTCCGAGTACACCAAGCGGCAGTGGAAGGTAAAAGAACACCGTGGTGATAACCATCACAATTAATATCCCAATCGCAAACGTTAGATTTTGCTTGATGATGGTGTTGGTTTTTTGCGACAGTAGACGGGCTTTTACAATCATTTGTAAATCATCAGACAGTAACGCCACATCTGCCGCCTCAAGCGCCACATCAGTCCCGGCAGCACCCATCGCAATACCGACGTTTGCCGTCACCAGTGCCGCCGCGTCGTTGACACCGTCTCCGACAAACGCGACTTGATTTGTTTTTTTCAAGTCTTCAATCACACGTACTTTGTCAGCGGGCAGCAACTCGGCATAGACATCATCGTCCTTAATACCCAATTCACGAGCCACCGCGAGCGCTACCGTGCGACTGTCACCCGTTACCATTACTACCTTGGTGATACCTGATGCATACAAATCAGTAATTGCTTGTTTTGCCGAAACTCGAACAGTATCAGCAATAGCAAACACCCCCAAGACCACATCACTCGCTACTACAATTGTCGTATTGCCACTGGCTTCCAGTGTAGCAATCCGCTGTTCAACCATGTCATCAATCTGCACGCCACGTTCAATCAAGAGGGCTCGATTACCAATAGCATACTGTATGCCGTCAATCACAGCGGTCATGCCTTTGCCTGGAATGGCCTTGGCATCATCGACATGTAACGCCGCGGTGTTATGTTCACGAGCATACGTCACAATACTTTGAGCCAGCGGGTGTTCCGAATGAGCCTCAACTGAGGCGGCGATACGTAGCAATTCGGTTTCAGGAATATCAAACGCTTCTACTTTCGTAACCTGCATTTTTCCGGTAGTCAGAGTGCCTGTTTTATCAAACGCCACGACCCGTACTTTGGCAAATGTTTCTAAAGCGGCACCGCCCTTAAATAACATCCCACGTCTCGCGGATGCTGACAGTGCAGATAAAATCGCGGCCGGCACTGAAATTACAATGGCACATGGACTAGCTACCACCAGTAACGTTGCTGCCTTATAAAAGGCTTCAGCTGCTGGTAAATCAATCCAGAAAAAGTAACCCAATCCCAACGCACTCCCTACCAACACCACAACGGTGTACCGGGCACCAAACCAATCACTAAAACGTTCACTTGGTGAACGTTTAGCCTGAGCTTCAGTCACCAGCGTAATCATTTGTGCGAGCGTTGAATGGCTCGCCGTTTTAGTAACCCGCACTGTTAGTACCCCATGGCCGTTTACCGTACCCGCGAACACCACACTGCCTTCGGCCACATCTACCGGCACAGATTCACCCGTCATGGATGACTGATCAATACTACTCGCTCCTTTCGCAACCACTCCGTCTACCGGCACACGCTCACCAGGCTTAATCACGACCACATCATCAATTACCAGTGATTCAACCGGTACTCGAGCAACCTCACCGCTTTGTGACTGTTTGTTTGCTTCATCCGGCCGTAATTTCATGAGAGCGACCACCGCTTTTTTGGTACTACCCATCGCATACTGTTCCAAGGTACCAGCCAAACTAAACAAAAAGAGTAAAATTGCTCCGTCGCGCGGTGCCCCCACCAATGCAGCCGCGAGTGCTGCCAACACCATGAGCAAATCAATATCGAGCTCTCCTTTTAGTAAATTACCAATAGCACTGCGCGCTGCTGGTAGACCCCCTGCTAGGTACGAGACAACGTACCCGAGCGTCACAAGAAGCGGTGACATCCCCGTCCAATCCGCATATACACCCACTAGCAACCCGAGCAACGCTACACCCGTTAATACCGACCCCAATAATAATTCTTTTCGTTCTTCAGCCAATTCGGCCATTAATTTTTCTCCAGGATTTTTCATACCCTAATCGTACCGGTAAAAAGGTTTTTTTCAAAATGAACAAAAAAGAAGCCCCTGAGGGAGCTTCTTTTTTATCAAATACAGATACCAATCTTTATGACTGACTCGTGAGATACCGATACGCATGGAATCCAACCACCGCACCGGCAATTGGACCAACAATATACATTACTGAAACTGCATTAAGCGCAAATGCGACCGCGGGGTTTAAAATTCCTGCTGAACCAGAAAATGACGCGAGTAAAATACCCAGGAGCAGGGACCCACCCACCACAACGCCAGACATTTGTTCTGCCACCTTTCCATACACTACAGCCGCAATACCAAACGCAAAGAAGAATGCGCCTAACGCTTCAGCAAAAAACAGGGTTGGTATAAATGCTACGGGAACTGCTTCGGGATTGGCCATGCCGAGGGTACGTGCCAATACTATAGCGACTGCAGCCGCAAAAATTTGTGCTACAATATAAGCTACCGCATCACGATTGGTAATTTTTTTAATCGACCACAACCCAATCGTGACAGCAGGATTAATATGAGCTCCCGAGACACCTCCAATTGTATACACGAACAATCCTAATGTTAACCCAGCAATAACCGGAATAGCCACTGGTAACGGAAGCATCTGAGACACGGCGGCCAACACAACGAACGATAACGCAAATGTTCCAACAAACTCTGCAATATATTTATTTTTCATGTGATTATAACTACCTTGGTAACTACAGCTTAATTATAGCGAACATTTATCGAGATAAACCATTTTTACCTGGTATTAATTCATTCGCCACAAACAACAAAGCGCCTCTGCTGAGGCGCTTTGTGTGATACGTCATATTCCTATTTTGTATCTTTAGTTTGTTTTTTGTCTCCGTTATTTTTATCACCGTCACCTGGTTTGCCTGCCGGCATGTCCTGATTACGTTTTTGATCTGTTGTATGTTCATCTTTTTTAAGTTCATCCATAAACGTAGTCTTAAACTGATAAACCATAACGTCAGATGTTATTCCGGAATAAACACCGTCTTGTACTGGTCTATCCTTTAGCCGTCACTATCGTTAGATGATTACACAAGAAGAATTACTCTAATCCAAAAGTAACTCGAGCCGTTACCATCACATCTTTATTCAGACTGCTGGTATCGTACGATCCATAATCATTCACATCTACACTCCCCTGCGAGAGCACTTGGACTACTCCACCGGTCGCATTACGTAACGGCCCGACACCTCGACCGGTGTTGGCAGCAATTGCTTCTGCTCGATCTTTTGCGTCTGCGATTGCGTCAGACAATAAACTCACCCGCATCTCATCAAGTTTGCTATAGGTTAACTCCAATCCATAGATAGAAACGGTGTAGCCATTACCATTGAGAGGCGTCGTGTTATTAGCCAGTTCACTTAGTAATTCCAAATCACCACCTCGCACAATCACACTCCGGGTCATTGAATACCCCGTCTGCACCGCTTCACCACGCTCCGGATAGAAATAGGTCGCATTGGTGCTCCCAGCTGGAGTTTCGACATCGTCAAGTTTTTTCTCTGCTAGGTATTTAGTAATATTTTCAACTGCAGCCTCCAAATTTCGCACACCTTCGTCTTGATTGGACATACCCGTTTTTGCCTCCAGGTTAATGACCAAACGTCCACTGTCTGCCACTACCGATTGTTTAGCCGAGCCAGTGACCTCGATCGTGTCATCTGCTAGTTTCAGTGTGTACACAACTTGTGCACCGTAAATCGCTAGACCAATTAAGGTAACGACAAGTAACGTCATGGCAGCCACTAATGGTTGCGAGTAATCGAACAATTTATTGAAATTCATATACTATAAGTATACGCCTAGTATTAAAATCAACAATGTTTTAGAGGGCAGCGACAATGTATTTTCCAAAAATAAAGAACCCGCAGATAGCAGCAGTGGTTGCAGCGACTAATACTGCCCCCGCGGCCACGTCCTTAGTATCACGAGCGTACGGATGGTACTCGGGCGAAGTGAGATCAATATCAATTTCAATCGCGGTGTTTACTGCCTCTGCACACAACACAAACCCGCCCGCCAACACCAATATCATCCATTCAGCGACGGTTATATTAAAATAAAGCCCTAGTGCCACAGCGATAGCCAAAAATACCAAGTGTATCCATGCGTTGTGGGTACTCTTCACAAAAATCCAAATCCCACGTCCCGCATGACTAAAACTTTTTGCTCATTTTACAATTGAAAATTTGTCATTAAGCGGTGCTGGTTTTTCCATATAAAAAATTATAACTTTTAGCTGCGTTTGTATGAGTATTTTAGCCTCACAGTACAACTTTTATCATTATACTACACCCTGAGTACACAGCTTAAAACTATGTCTGTGATCTTGCACCAAAACTATTGACATATTAAATTATAGTGTTACTATCTAAAAAGAAGCGTTCACAGCTTCCATCGCCTTAACTGTGACTGAAATACCCCTCAGCACAAACCATGGAGAGACACGTGGAAGAAATTCCTGCGCCTACCGAACCATTTGCATCCCTTGTTATCAATCAGGTAATGGATGCTGATGATGGCATTTTGGGTTACATCTTTGTGATGAACCCTGACCGCCCGGACCCGAAATGGAAATTCGCCGGCGGACACTCAGAACCAGGCGAGACACCGCTTGAAGCCGCTATGCGCGAAAACCAGGGCGAAACCGGTCTTCGACTTCTCCGTGAAGCCTATACACAAATTGACAAGGCTTCAGAATGGAGACCACGTCCGACGGGTCACTGGTCACATCTCTTTGTTGCCAAAGTTTCTATCGACCAAATACGTCTCGTGAATGAGCATGATATAGGGAATGAAGGCGAAATTGTTCGGTACTTTACCCTGGCTGAACTGGAGGTCGAGATTCGTCTTGGTACCATCCTCGGAGCACACTTACGAAAAATGATGTGGGCAGTACCAAACATCAGTTAACCAACCACCAACACAAAGGGCGCTCTCGTGAGAGCGCCCTTTTCTATTTTCACCTTATTTAGTCTGTGTACCACGGGAGCAACACCACTTCAATGTTTGGATTAGCAGCTGAAACCAATGTCTTAAATTTTTCGACATCAGCAAAGCCGTCTGGCTGCCTGTAGTGATACGGGTAGACTTGTGCGGGAGCAAAGGCAACCACTGCTTGTGCCGCTTCCTCAACACCCATCGTATATGGCAGGTTCATGGGAATAAAAGCCATATCAATACCAGTGAGTGCCTTCATTTCTGGAATTGGACCGGTATCTCCGGCTATATACACGCGTGTATCATTTACTTCAACAATGTATCCGTTACCTCGACCCTTGGCATGTCGACTATCGTCTGTTTCCGGTACGTTGTACATCGGCATAGCAGTAATGACGAGACCTTGTTCAGTCACAACCTCATCGTTCGCCATCACCAGGGCTTTGCTAGCTAATGTTTCTGGTAGCAGGTCTTTTACAGCCTGTGGCACAATAAGAGTCGTTTGAGCACCGACTACTGCCTCGAGGGTTGAAGTACTGAGATGGTCTCCATGAATATCGGTCATAAGTACAATATTCGCTGATGGCTGTCCAGCAAAGGCTTCTGCCCCACCAACCGGATCTACGTACACGTTGATTCCGTCAACATTAAGTACCATAGTAGCGTGTGAAATTGGCGTCACCGTTACGGGATTTGGTTCGGTCATAGTCTCCTCTTCCATCACTTCGGTCGCCACTTCTGTTGGGTCAGCTTGCTTTTCGTTATAGATGTAACTGTTAAATGCATAAAATCCTACCACTCCAACCGCCAGCAATCCAATGAATGTATATATGAGTTTCATATCGACAGTATAGCAAAGGATGCCGCCGGATAAAATTATGGCTGCCGACGCATGTTAAGGTACAGAGCGATCAAAAACGCAAATGTTACTGCTGACAAAAACGGAAACGTCACAAACCCAAATTCATTCATAATTTTTGAAGCACAATCTGCTGACCCGTCCGCCAAACAAGGCATCACCATGCCACCCACCGCAACATCTTTTGGCATAAGCTGATAGATGTAATGATAAACAGCCACAACTAGCCCAAATAGCGAAATACCAATGCCGTAGAGTGGAAAAAAGACTCGTTCTTGGGTGCGCACCGCCATCAGTGCCATCAGTGCCTGCGGATACAAGGCTATCCGTTGCAACCAACACAGCGAACACGGAATAAATCCAAAGTACTCAGAATACACCAGGGTCATGAATACGCTTCCCACCGTGACGAGCACAATCAGCTGCCACACAAAAAATTTTACAAACCGATTATAAAACGCACTGCGGTAGCAAACATAATCAACAAATAAAATCACCGTGAGCACCAGTAGCCCCAACCCACCGAGCGCCAGTAAAAAATTTAACGTGAACAAATCCATACGTTTCGCAAGTTATGACTAATATATCTAAATGTTATTAAGTATACCAAAATTACTTAGTCTAATGAATCCTCCAAAACTAATCGCCCGCTTTTAACACTATTTTGGTTACCATCAACCGCGTAGAGATACCCTGGTTCCGTCGTCAGACGGACATAGCGAATCTGCTCCCCTTCCGGTGCCTGCCAATTTAATACGTATACCGTCGCGTCAGGATCATCACCAAACCCTCTTTCTGAATTCATTTCCCCCTCACGCACTAATTCATTAGTCTGTAACCGATACCGGGTGTAATCCCATTGTTCAAAAATAACTTTCACCCTATCAACTTGCGCACTATAACGCTCTGTTGGAGCATTCGATGCAACTGCAGTCTCGTTTGGGGCAACCTCTTCATTTCCGGAGTCAACCACAACTGGTGTAATTTGCTGCACTGGTACAGATTTGTGGGTTACAAGGTACACAACACCACCAACACCTAAGCCAACAATTATAACTGCAAGTACTATTTTTTTCATTATATAAATAGTCCGGTCATTAAGGCAATCAAAAGTATGGTTACCAGACTGCAGAATATTTCAGAAAAGAATTTTTTCCAAGCAATTGATGATTCACAATTACCCCACAAAATTGACGATCCCACTGTTGGTACCACAAAACATACCCAGCAGACGACAGGAAACACAATCGCCATTGCATATGGTAATCCATTTTGTACACTCATAGTTACCACATTAACGACAAATATTGCCGTTAACAACGACAAAACCATTTGGCCAATATAAATTTTTGGCATGCCTGGTTTCGCCGCTGCAATCTTAGCGTTTTGTTCATCGGGGGTAAGTCTATCAAATCCGAGATACTGCATATGCCACCGCCCCATAGGAGTAATCGGCGAATACCACACAGACCCCACAATGACTGATATAACGACCCCCGCAAGTGACAGCAATCCCATTGTTAACATATTATATATTTTAATTATGACTCGGTGAAGATAACAACTCTTTTCAGTTTAATACTTTAATTCTAACTCTCAAACACCACCGCACAATACTCCCTGAGGTGTACAATTGATGATTTAAACTCAAATCTATTTACACTTATACTTGTCTAACTACCATTTCATAGGGCATTTGACTGGTATCACGCACACAAAAAAACAACTACCATGGTAGTTGTTTTTTATCTTCATCTTTTTAACGACAGACTCCGTACCACCCATTTGGACTTATGAATGAAGTGCCAATCGGACAAATAGAATCCCAATAGCATTGACTGGCCCCTGCAGCTGGATTGATACAGGCAAAACCACCTTCAATAGTACATGAGACTGAACAGCCATCACCACTTACTGTATTCCCGTCATCACACATTTCACCAGAAGTAACTACAGCGTTACCACACTGACCAGCTGCTTGTGCAATATACTGTGCAGATACCTCGGTGTCTCCCGTAATAGTAACGGTACATGTTGACTGAAGTCCCGCACAGGCGCCACTCCAACCTACAAAATCATACCCCGCTTTAGGTGTTGCAGTGAGGGTAATTTTTTCACCCACGTACACTGATTCGGTACAGATGCCTGAACATGAAATTGCAGGCGTTACGGCTTTGATAGTACCCGTCTGAACTTCGTTATTGGTGATAATGAGCGTGACCGGAGTCAGCTCTGCAAATGCAGCGCCAACTTGAGTATCAGTAGTTACCGTAACAACACAGTTATCTGCTCCCTCACACGCACCACTAAAGCCTAGGAATGACACCCCTCGGTTAACCACAGATTTTAATGTCACCACTGTTCCTTTTAAAAACTGAGACACACAAGTAAGTCCACAAGAAATTCCGGCTGGTGATGAACTCACTGTTCCGGTCCCAGTGACCACAACTTCAAGTGCTGGATAAAATTCACGACAATCTGCGTCAGCTCGGTCGATAGTGCCGTCTACGTCATTATCGATACTGTCTGAACATCGTGCTTGTGTTGATTCAGTTGGAGTACCAGAGATGGTTACATTATCAAACCATACTCGATCTCCTGAATCGCTTAACTGAGCACGCATACGAAGCGCAAACTGTTGACTCGCCGGCACCGTATGACGACCCTCGTTCCAGCCACTGTTTTGATATACGGTATTTGGGTTAATCTCCGCAAGTGTATTCCAAGTAACACCATCAAGCGTGTACTCAACAAACACTCGATCAAATGTTCCGTTCGACTTTATGTCGAGACCAGAAGATTTGTACCAATAACTAATACTCACATCAGAAAATAGATGAGTTGGGAGTGACTTACGAATAACATCGTCAGTAACTCCGGTTGGACCAACTACCTGGGCACTAAATTTACCAGCATACCGCGTTTTATCTGTTTTCCAGGTCCCTAAGGCTCCAGTATCAACAGTGGTCCACTTGGCAAAGTTTTGTGTTTCAAACGTATCGTTGAAGATAGTGGCCGCCATTGCGGGTGTTACTATTCCTGCGATACTTGTCACACAAACCAGCATCAACATCAGGCTTTTAAAATATATTTGTTTCATAAAAATTAGTTACAGGTATAAATTGTTCTGTACTAATTACTTTAATGGCGGATTTTGACAAAATCGTTACCAAAAATAAATTACAAAATATTTTTAGAAAAAAGCAATGTTTACTCTTCCCCACATCAATGTAATTACCTTGTATGTTTGTATCAATTGCAGTGAACCATCTTCAGTTTGTATTTAGTCAACCAGACATACCTGTTTTGGCATTGAGATATACAACATCGCCTGCGGTTGCCTCATAATTAACATTGCCAGCTCATAAGCCGTTCGACATAATAAAATTCTTTAATGGAAACGACCAATAAAATTCCTCAAATCTATAGCATGAGTTTTGCGAGCGCTTATAAGTTGTATATTAACAAGGCTGAGAAAAATGGCAGGAACAAAGCTGAACTCAATACGGTCATTACCTGGCTTACAGGCTACACCCAAAAGAAACTTGATTCCCAAGTCGCAAAACTAACTAACTTCGAAAACTTCTTTGCCCAAGCCCCAAAGCTACATCCCAACCGAACCCTCATTACCGGTGTCATTTGTGGTATCCGAATTGCAGAAATAAAAGATCTCCTCATGAAGGAGATCCGCTATCTGAACAAACTAGTTGATGAGTTAGCCAAAAGCCGCCCACTGGAGAAAATTTTACGTAAAAGTATTTAGTTCGCGAGTACGTTTAAATAGTAGCCGGCCAACACTCGTTCTGGCTTGGCATCCCCGCCATGTTGCCCGTTAAACATGGATGAACCGTCTCTTCCGCAAATAGCTAGGATTTCACTTTTCCCACCTGGATGTTTTGGAACATACGAAGTCAAATCATAGACCTTACCATCAATCACTGACCAACAGCTACTTGCATCATTATGGGTTGCAACCACCTGCATGGTAATTCCTACTGCTGCCACCGGAGGTTGTGGGGTTGGTGTAGGTGTAGGTGTAGGTGTAGGCGAAGGTGTAGGTGCGGGAGTCACAGGTTTTGGAGCAGGTGTTGGTTCTGGTGTTGAAGTAACAGGTTTAGCAGAAACCGGCTTTACCTCAGTAGCAGCTGGTTTTGCTTCGGTTGGAGTAGACGTCGTTACTGCCGGGACTGCGATATCATCGGTCGTAGTTGCCTTAATCGGTTCCTGGTTAGACATTGTCTCTGTTGAGGTGGCAGTAAGCACCGGCTCAACATCTGCCGGACCGGGCGTACTCATTAAATAGTAGAGACCTCCGATGATTACAAACGCTCCAACACATAATCCAGTTATAATAGTTTTTTGTGACATATCTTTAGTATATACCTCTATTAGATTACTGTCTGCCAAGACAGATTATCTTGGCGACATGAGATACCTGTATCAAGTCACACAGTTAAAACATTTGTAACGCTGACACACTCGATTTTTCTATGACACAAGAGCGGGCAATGGTACGATGTTTCCTTTCATACAATCAGTTATCAACTCTATAGATTTTGGGTGACAACATTGGGCGGTGTCGCCCCGGCGAAAAAAGCAATCAGATTTTGTGCTGTAATTTCAGACATCTTATCACGCGTCTCAGTCGTTGCTGATGCAATGTGAGGCGTCATGATCACATTTTCAAGCGTACGCAATACTTCAGTCACGGCTGGCTCAAATTCAAATACATCTATAGCGGCACCCCGAATACTATTATTTTGAAGAGCGATAGCTAACGCGGATTCATCAATAATTGGTCCGCGCGCTGTATTTACGAGATACGCGGTTCTTTTCATCAGCGCCAATCGGGACGCATTAATTAAATGATGTGTTTCAGGCAAGAGTGGTACATGTATTGACACTACATCTGCCTCAACGAGTAATGTATCGATTGTGTCGTGAAAAACGCACGGTATGCGCGCCTCAAACTGTGGTGCCGGCACTGCGTCGTGGTAAATAATTTTCATCCCTAGCCCAAGACTAGCTGCTGCGGCTACTTCAACCCCAATGCGCCCGGCGCCCACAATACCAAGTGTCTTCCCGCGCAAATCAGACCCCAAAAGTAACTCGGGAGCCCATCCCACGTACTTACCAGCACGCACAAACTGGTCAGACTCTGGAATTCGCTTTGCAATGGCAAGAATCAGCGAGAGTGTAAATTCAGCAACCGTATCTGTTAATACACCAGGTGTATTTGTTACCGTTACGTTACAGTCTGCCATATCGGATAAAGTGATGTTATCAAACCCCACGGCGTAGTTAGCCACGATCCGTACGTGTGGCGCCGACGCCAGTACTGATGCATCAATTTTATCAGTGAGCAAACTCACTACTCCCTCGTACGGTCGAGCATTGAGCGCCTCACGTAACTCCTCTGGAGTGAGAACACCATCCTTGTCACTTACGATCACTTCATGCCCTGCACTGCGTAGCATCTCAATACCTACCGTCGGAATTTTTCGTGTAACAAATATGAGTGCCATATGAATATTTACATTAACTCATCAATGGTAGCACATTGCTGTATGGGAGATTAATTTAATGCTAGCAATATCCATTTGTGAGTTTCTAAGAGTGCTACAGGTTTTTTCGGAGCTACTCTTATAGAACGAAGTTAAAAACATCACTGGCTGTATGGGACAACGTGAGCAACAGTTTATCATTCATTTAAATTTGATTTAAAGTCAATTGAGATCTTGCTAATTTATAAAAGATCTAATTTGGCTTAATTAAAACTCCTGTATAAACGCTTGGATCAATCATGGCTGGGATGAACTCAACTGAGTACTTAGATTCATTTTGTGATAAATTACCAACTTGTAGTAAGCGGTCTGTGTCTGAATTTGCTCCAGAAGAATCATTTGACGAAATAAAAAGTTCAATTACTTCTCTTGTATCTTTGTTATAACTAATCATAAGATCCTCTCCGTTTTTTACAAAAGTCTTTTCTGAACTTATAAATCCAGTTTCTTCTTGAAGTTCTGTTGGTTCATAAGTTCTTTCTGCTTCCCCTATCAACACTTCTACTTCATCAATGTTTTTTCCTATCAAGCTAGGTACATCATAGATGTATTGGGCTTCAGTAATAGTAGTCTCTTCTACCCTGGATGTGTCAATTACCGGATCGGCGGTTGTACCAATGAGTATAAAAAACAATACCGATAAGCCACCATACACAATTCCTGCTTTCTTCTTCGATTTCACTTTAACTGCAGTTGGCTTTACAAGTCCAATTACAAATGCAATTAATGACAACAACATCGCGAACATAAACAGCATTGGCATAATTTTAATGTTATTTATAAAAGTATAACTATTATATCTTATGCGCAAGCTTTGCCGAGGCGTTGCCTAAGGCGCAACGAAAAGAGACTCGGTCACTCTCATGGATATTTTAAGTCGATTTGCTCATAAAATAATCTCACTCGCTCGACTCCGTTTGTTTCGGCCCAGAGGGGCCCCGAAACAACCTTTAGAGTCCCTGATCAGACTAGCAACAGCAAAGGCCTCAAATATATTCACATTTGAGGCCTGCTGATTGCTGGCCGTCTCGAGCTAGAACCGTGTGACACCTTACCCTACTTGACCGAATAACTATTAGAGGATGGACGATTTCGACGAGTCTCGTGCGCTTAAAAAACTGCACTGAGTGCACCTGCCGCAACTGCAGACGCAACAATCGTACTAATAACCCATTTTAAATTTTCTTCATTCTGGAACCAGAACTTTTTAAATCTAAAATTTAGTATGAGGCTTTGAAATAAATTCAAATGACAAAAACCTTCTTTACCGGCGATAAAAGATTCATCTTGATACACAACACCATTTGAATCCTCTTCGTTATGAATATTTGAATAAGATATTTTTACTCTTGTATTTAATCTTAAATCCGGAAAAAGATAGTAATATTTGTCATCTTTCTGAAATAAAAATTCTCGCCAACTATTTTCATAAACTCCCCGCATTTCTTCTTCTAGGTTTGATGGAGAAACGAAGTAGTGGACTAGCTTTCCTTTTATAGTCAAATTCAAATATTTTAAATTTTTGTCATGAGCATCTTCATAAACATTTGTATAAAGCTTAATTTTCATAACTCTTTGTACAAATTATAAAAAGAATAATCAGAGCGTAAAAATTTAAAACCTACACATCATTTTCTGTGATTTCTCGGTCTGGAAATACTTCATCAAGTTTTTCCATTGTTCCCTCAACACTTATTGTTAATTCAGTAACACGGTCGTTAAGCGAATTAAGTGTGCTACCAATACCAAGAATTAATATTAACAAAATAACGTTGAGTACTAGGATTGCTATTAGCATATTTATCTTAATTTATTATTTGTAACTGTGTGTGAAAGTTTCAGTATAATTATAACGCTTTTGAGACTTTTGCTAAGCCTATGCAAAATTAGATAAGCGTTTCATTAACGCTCTTCATGCTACGCACGAGTTGGCTGCCGATCAGGGACTCGGTCCTTACAGGACCAGTATCCTAATTGGCTAGATTATATCACTTTGTTCATAATCTAGCTCAATCAGGCTTTGAGTCCCTGACGGGAGTGATATTAAATCACTCCCTATCTGGCAGCTCTAAAGCAAAATCACCCTTTAAAGGGTGATTTATGCTAAGAGCTGCCGATCAGGGACTCGAACCCCAATGACTTCCTCCAGAGGGAAGCATCCTACCATTAGATGAATCGGCAATAATTAGTATTGTCTGAACTTAATCAACTTTACCGCCCTTTCAACTTCAGCTTTTCTTGAAAGTTGAATGGTTTTATCGGTTTTTATTGGATTAAATCCGAGACCACAAAGTAACATAAAAACCGTGTCCAGTAAACTTTGATTCACGTTTGAAAATATGAACTTGTAAGTATAAGTTGGCAAATGTGTAGCGTGACATCCATCTGTCTCAAAAAGACCTCTTAAGAAACTAATTTGGTATTCTTGATTTGATTTTATCCATTCAGGTAAAATAAAGGGTCTGTGAGTCTTGGTACCCGTCTCGAGTCCGAGTCGTGCGGCGATTCCCTTTTGATAAATAACGATATCTACACAATTTGAAGTACGTCGCTTTTTTACAGAAGGCTGCTTATCAAATACTGTTTCAACCAAAGTACTATATCTCTTAATAAAACCAGGATTATTATAGTTACAAGCAATTCGCAAGACTTCTGTGCGAGCATGTGCACCAATGTAGCCATCACCTAAAACCACGCCCAATAATTCTGCGAGTTTTGCAGACTCACAAATTACAAAATATGATTCTGGTCTTTTTGCTAATATATCTGCACGATAGTTAGCAAAGTTATCTATACCACGCATGCGCATTGTAGCAGCAATTTTTTCTTTTGAACTTGTTTCTTGAACCCTACCTGTTTTCATTCTCTCATTTTATCACTTCCAGATATGTAGTTACTATCATTAGATGGTATTAAACCCGCAACAACTTCCAGCCGGTATTCTTTGTGTTTTGTGGCTTTTGGTAGCGGGCGTGAGTGATACTGCTGTTGCGCATTTTGAGGATTTTGAAGAACAGTACAGCTGCTCGAATGGGACCCATCCGTTTAGGACGAATCATGTGTTCGGTAAAGAAGTTGATAAAGACCGAGTGAGAGACAATTACTACCACTGAATCTTCGGGCAACTTTTCAAGATGATGTCTGGCACGCTTCAGACGCGAGACAAAATCAGCATATGATTCACCATCGTGCATAGAAGCAGATTTAAAACCTAAAAACCATTTAACCATATACCCTATCGCCCGCAGTCCAGTAAGTCGCTCTCCGATTAATGATTTCGGTTGATGAAGCTCCTCAAATGGTGAATAGGTTTCAGGAACTAAACCGGTCGCATCAGCAATAAAAGCACCGCTCTGTACCGCCCGCAGGTTGGTACTCACAATTAAATGAGTTGGATTTTTGGTAGCAATAATTTCTGCCGCTGCTTTGGCTTGCGCAGTTCCCCGTTCGTTTAATTTTGTTTCCGGATGCTGGTGTCGATGCGCTACATTGCCATCAGTCCGCCCATGTCTCACAAGATATACCTCCATATACTATTCCGCAAAGTGCGCCTGATCATTCCACGTATTAAGCACCCAGTTTGAATCATTCCATTCTATAACTGTTATACCAGCATTAGTCATTTTTGCTGTAGTGGTAAATTTGTACATATCCCGAGCAGTACAATCTCCTGCTGTTATCACTAATCCGAGACAACATCTTAAGTAGCCACCATGAGTAACAACTAGAATGTTTTCTTCTGGTAAATCTCGTAAATATTGTAACGATTTTTTAATTCGATTTAAAAAATCGGTACCGTTTTCTTCGTCTTCAAAACGCCACGCCTCATCATCAGCAAATTCTGCTCGAGCGATTTTAAATTTATTCATTAACGATTCTTCATCGTCGGTATGAACCGCTCCAATTAAACTCGTAGGGGGTTTAATCTCTCTAAACAGATCAGACAACTCATACTTCATGTTGTTTTCCAACACAATAGCTTCGGCTGTTTGGACAGCCCTCGGAAGAGTACTGACGATCATTTTATCAAAGGTAAGTGATTTGATTCGTTTAGCTACAACAGTAACTTGTTCTTGCCCTTTCTCATTTAAAATCTCTGTGGGGTCTTGCCAGGAACGATTCACATTACTTGCAGTTTCACCATGTCGTACAAAGTATACTCTTTTCATACTAAACAGCGGTGGTAGTTACCTCAACAATCATAATCTCAAGTGGTAACTGTGGCAGGGGTGAACGACTGGTTTGGTCTGAGACAGCAAGGAGCTTAAGCAGCAAATGGGAGTTCAAAAGAGTGGTGGTTGCACCGGCAAGTGCGGTCAATGTGGCGCGCATCCCCTCGCTAAATGAACCGAGAATAGCGTCAGCATTACTCGGTCGGTTACGCAATAACATCACTGCCCGTACGTGTTCAAGAACCATCCGCACAAATATTTTCATATCAACATGAGTGCTCACCGCCGCAGCCACGGCTTCAAGTGCCTGGTCAGTATTTTTTTCGTGGAGCGCCATAAGCAGTGACTCGATAATCGCTATTTTTGGTGCGCCGATGATGGCGGCGACTTCATCACTACTGCCGATCACATCCCCCGAGGCCATAATGACCTTTTGGGTAATCCCCAAGGCATCGCGGAACGATCCATCTGCGGCCACGGCAATTAAATCTGCAGCGTCCGGTGATAATGTGAAGCCCTCACTTTTTGCAACATCAGTGACAGTACTGGCAAGTACCGTTCGAGACGGAGCACGGAGCCTGAATACCTGCAGCCTAGACATGATGGTGTCCGGTAGTTTTTCCTCCTCGGTCGTTGCCAGAATGAACAGTACATGAGCTGGTGGTTCCTCAAGGGTTTTCAAGAGCGCGTTAAACGCTTCTTTGGTGAGCATATGCACTTCATCGATGATGTACACTTTGTATTTTGATTCGTACGGCACGGTGTGTACGGCTTCACGTAGTTCGCGAATGTCATCAATACCGCGGTTACTGGCGGCATCCATTTCATAGATATCGATACTACTGGTACCAAGTGCGGTGGCGAAAATGCGCGCTAGGGTAGTTTTACCCGTACCACGAGATCCGGAGAATAAAATCCCGTGCGGAATAGATTGTTTGGCAATTGCCCCTTTGAGGACCGATACGATGTGATCTTGGTCACGAACTTCATCAAAATTAGTCGGTCGGTACTTACGATATAAAGCGACATTGTCAGACATAATTCACAGTATACCAGATTACTAATTGGTTGCAGAATTGTTGATAAATTGACGCAAGGTTTCAAAATCTGTTTTGATATTTTCACTACCTAAAATAACATACCCAAGGGTATAGGTGTGTCCCCCAATCGTCTCGTCAAATACGGCAGCCAATGTCCGGTTGGCAGCAACGGTATATCCATTTTTCCCACCACGGTAGCCCAGCTCCCCGGCCACTGGATTGTTATTAAGCCAACCGGTATAGGGACCGATATATTGGGCCAAGGTCGTGATGTCAAAAATATGGTGACGGTTGGAGAATGTGTCCGTGAGCAGTAGTTTAATGTCTGCAGCCGTTGATACATTCCCATCATTAAACCCAGAAACGTCCGTAAATGTTGTGTTGGTTGCTCCGGTCGTACTGGCCCAGCTATTCATATCACGCACCAAATTATTATCCGTGACGCGGGCCAACACTTCGGCCGCATCGTTTGAAGACTCAATTAATAGCGGGAACAGTAAATCTCGGTAGGTATAGGTCTGACCAAATGATAATTTACCCGCTCCCCCATCCCCAGCTAAATCAGACCACGCAACTGATGTGGTGGCTTGCATATCATAATTCTCGAGCGCAGTAGCTGCTGCGAATAGTTTTGTCACTGACGCTATCGGCACTATCGTATCAGCGTTCTGCTCGACAATGACTGCGCCCGTATTCATGTCAAATATCAGAAATTGTGGTGCGGAAATAACCGGCACTTCTGTAACTGGTCGTAACATAGGAGCAAGCACCACTGTCGCCAGTGATTCTATTTGTTGAGCTACATACACAGACACCGAATACACCATCGCAAACACAACGATAGCCGGCAGCAAATACCGTGGGGTTTTCCGTCGCATCAGATAATCATACCATTGCGGTACATCCCCCTCTGATATAAAAACAACCGGGTGCGGTGCACCCGGTTGTTTTTATGTCATTCAAAGTTACGCCGCTTTCTTTACCGCTTTCTTTACTTCAGCTACTTTCTTAGCAACTGCCTTCTTGGCAACTGGTGCGGCCTTTGTTACTGCCTTCTTAACGGCTTTTTTCTTTGGAGCAGCGGTCTTTTCAATTTTATTCCAGTATTCCTTCATTTCTTTTTTGAAACCGGCCATATCTCCTTTTGACGCTTGCTTCATTTCGCCATACACACCAATCACTGAATCAATTACTTGTTCGTACTCTTCTTGAGACATGTGTTTCGCTTGCTCAAGTCGTTCAAGCACTTCAGCCTTTGCCTTCAGAGCCCAACTTTTTACTACCTTACGATTTTTACTTGCACCTTTGCTTCCGTAGAGGAAAAACGTACCAGCAGCTGCCACCGCTGCTGCGGTAAGGCCAACACCGATTCCGATTTTTTGAGTATCTGATAACGCTTCTTGTTTAGGAGTTGTTTTTTTAGTTGCCATACAGTTGATTATTTATTTAAAAATTATTCTTTATCGGTAATAACAAGTTCTTTATTTTTACGTTTTCTACTCGCTTTCGTGCGTGTGCCAAAAGCTCCCGCAACAAAACCAATCAGATGTGAAATTAAGCCTCCACTCGTGACAAAGGCACGAGCTGCCAGAATATCATCAGCTATCAAATCACTACCGGCTTCTATCCGAGCTAAAATAGCACGAATTGAAATCAGGATTTTAATAATGAGATACATTGCAATACAGGCCATAATAGAAAATACTATCGTGGCGAAGCTCGCAATGAAAAAGAAGATATTTGCCTGCAAAATTTCGGTCATCCAACTTATTATACCGTGCTATGAGGGATGTGATTGCAAAAATGCGTGGACAACAGCCTCAACGGATTCTGGTGTATCCTGCTCCATTAGTTTAATCCGTAGCGGGACCGCTCCCGGGAAACCGTTAACGTACGCTTTGTAGTGTTTTTTCATCACTGAGAAATTTTTATGCGGCAAAAGCTCACAGAACAAAAAACTGTGCTCAACCATGACTCGCAATCGTTCTGCAATCGGTACGTACTCGACGGTTGTATCACTCATGTCGCTCGCTGAAATATCTTCAAGTGCTACACCGTGCGTTGGTAATGTTTTAAACCGAAGCGGAAGTGATTGTGTAGGATGGAAAAACCAAGGGTTCCCAAATAAGGCGCGTCCGACCATTGCTCCATCACACCCGCTCTCAGCTATTTTGGCGTAGCCATCGGCACGTGATAGCACATCCCCGTTGCCAATAATTTTTGTAGATGGCGCTAGTTCGTTACGTAGTTCTACTACGCGCGCAATACGCTCCCAGCGGGCGGGTACCTTACTCATGTCTTTGCGGGTACGAGCATGGATGGTTAGGGCCGCCAAATTCTCACGCAGCAGTACCGGTATCCACTCCTCAAGCTGATCCTGATGGTACCCGAGACGAGTTTTCACTGATACGGGAATTCCCCCATTATCACTCTGGGCTCCCCGTTTGGCAGCACGAATCACCTCAACGGCTAAGTCAGGCGTCTTTATCATCGCTGCTCCACAACCTTGATCAATAATTGCGCCCGCCGGGCAACCCATATTTATATCCACCCCATCAAACCCCAATTCCAGACACAACGAAGCGGCATACTCCATATGTTCGGGGTTGCGCGTGAATAGTTGTGCCACGATCGGACGCTCTTCCTCGTGATAGATTAAATCAGCCATCAGTTTCTTTTTTCCCTCCGGAGTTGCACGCACCAATCCATCAGCCGCCACAAATTCCGTCCACATGACGTCAGCGTGAGCCATAGTTCCATCTGGTTTTTGGTGCCGAGAGTATTTAGCAATCATTCGTCTAAAAGCCGCGTCAGTCACATCCGCCATCGGGGCGACGGTTAAAAATTGTGTTGGTAGTTGTTGCCAGAAATTCATATCAGTTGTACTCTACAAGAAGAAACGGTAATTGCAAGAAGGGTCAGACGCAAATGTCCAAGTTTACGGTAATTGCTCCTCGTCGTATGTGGGAAGAAATCCTGCACTGTCTCGAACCGGTGCCACGACCGATGAACATCTCGTTTCGTGAATTGCGGTCAGATGAAGTGCAGAAGTACCCGCCCGATATCGATACCGATATCGAAAACCCGATTTACCTCGTGGGGATTCAGCATGCTGCCACTGCAACTGCAGCGGATATTCAACTGTTTGAAAATCGACTGCAGACCAAATGGTCATATGTACGGGCGGAAATGGAACAACCGCTCTGGTGCATACCCACTCAGTACGACAACATGAGCCACCAACAAAACATGAAAGGGTAAACTGATGCTTGAACACTTCAAAAAAATCATTTTTTGGGCTGCATTAACGTATTTTGTGGGTGCTGCTTTTTTGCTCTTTTTGTTACATGTATCGGAACTATTTCTTGGACCGTCTGAGGCCGGGAACCGATTAATATTATTTCTGGCTAAATGTCAGAGTGTTTCCATGATCTTGTTTATAACAATCATCATCTGGATAAAACCCTCATGGATAGACCAGGTAGTTAAGTGGTGAGATGACATTACTCAAAAGAGCCCTCCGGGGCTCTTAATTTTATACTGGCAATTCTTCTTCAGGCGGCCTTGATGGTAGAACTGGTGTTTCAGCGGGAGGTTGAATTTCTTGCTCATTACTATTGGGTGACTCTGCATCAGTTGCGGTGGTGGTAGCAGTACTACTACCTACCCCACCAACTTCTTCATTTACAAAAATTTTATTACCGAACCGCAAATCAATGTATTGGAAATTACCTGGTTTAACATCTTTAAATTCCTCAGAGGCCAAAATGGCACGTAAATTATCGAACACTGTCTCCGCATCATCTCGCAAGGTAGCTTTAAACTCACCGCCGCCCGCCAAAATATAAAACACGTCTCCGGCTGTATCAGTTTCAATTTGGGTAATTGAAAATTGCAAATTATCTTCCACTAATTTTACAAACTGCTCCATCGTATCTATATCACGTCGCTCGGCCATCACTGTACCAATCTGCATATCGCGCCCAAGCGTACGGTACCGCAAAAATGCTCCGCCTGATAATTTAGGAGCGGCTCCAAACGCATAGCCCGTTTTATCAACAAACAGACAGTCTTCACTACCCCGTTCCGCACACCATAACGCGTATGGTTCATATTCAGAAAAAGTAATTGTTAGTGTGCGCCCATTTTCACGCTGTACCTGCGGATCTTTCATTCGCGGAATTTGAGAAATATTTTTGATTATTTCTTCGTGAGGGTACGACCAGGCAAACTGCCGCGGAATAATACCAATGTACGTACCTTGCAGAGTTTCGGTAGTGATTTTTTTAACCACCTCGTGTGGAATTGTTTCTCCTCCTACAACGGTAATATCGGAAATTGTCAGGAAGTTCACCCGCGTGCCGTACCACAGTCCAGCTACAATCAGCCCCAGCAGAGAAAAGATAGCCGCTCCAATCCCCAGCTGTTTGAGCAGCATGATTTTACTCGGATCAATGACCCGTCGTTTTATCTTACCCTTATTACGTACTGCACTGGTCTTTTTAAACATTTCCCCTATGCTATCACATCCAACAGTTTCATGAATCGTAAATATGCTTTGTGTACATAAGACAATCAAAAAACGTCGCAGCCGCGACGCGATTGAGTGTAGACATGAGACGTATTTTTATACGGCGAATGTATACACGATTGAGCAACAAAGGCTCCGACGGAATTTTGGTTGTCGACTAGCCAATTTTTGCTTTACCAAAGTAAGTCTGCAATACCGGCGGAATCACAATCGTACCATCAGCTTGTTGGAAGTTTTCAACCAGTGAAACTAAAATTCGTGGCGTCGGAATGGCAGTACAGTTCAGTGAGTGGGCGTAGCGCATCACACCGCTCTCGTCTTTGTAGCGAATGTTAAAACGACGAGTTTGAAAATCATGGAAGTATGAAGCGGAACTAATTTCGCGATAGGTCTTTTCGCCTGGCACCCAGAGTTCGATATCGTATTTTTTAACCTGCCCCTGTCCAATATCACCACCACAGTTTAAGACAGTATGGTACGGAATTCCCAGTGACTCAATAAATTCCTCGGTATTGCGATTAATCTCTTCGTGCAGACGAACACTCTCTTCGTGTGAAGCTTCACACAACACAACTTGTTCGACTTTAAAGAATTCGTGCACCCGAATGAGCCCTCTTGTATCTTTACCGTGACTGCCGGCTTCGCGTCGGTAACACGGCGAAAACGCCAGGTGTTTAATTGGAAATACAGCTTTATCTAAAACCTCATCAGCATAAAAGCCCATAGTAGAAACCTCACTCGTACCAATCAATACATCATCATCTTGGGTGAAATACAAATCTTCGGCATCGTTCGGTAAATGCCCTGTACCGTAGAGGTTACTTTTACGCACAATCGTTGGCCCAAGCAATTGTTCAAAGCCTTTTTGACCAAAAAAATCGTTCGCGTAATTCCAAATCGCCCATGACAACCGCGCTCCGTCACCAGTGAGAAAGTACCCGCGAAATCCGTGTACTTTTACTCCCCGTTCAAAATCAACCATTTTGAGTGCAGTCATCAGTTCCACATGATCTTTCATGGGGAATGGTTTTGGAGCCGGCGCTTCTGTAGCTCCATCAGGGTTCCAGACTTTAATCTCCAGGTTGTCAGCATCACTGTCACCGTCGGGTACTGACATATCAGGAATATTTGGCACCTGAAGCATTAATCCCTTCCACTCATCCATCAGGGGTTTTAGTTTTTCTTCGTCGGCCTGAATAGATGCTTTGAGAGTCTGCATCTCTTGAATCAGCTGGGTACGGACTTCGGGAGTAGCAGTTGCCACATCAGCGGACACACGGTTTTGTTCGGCTTTTTTGGTTTCCAGTTCCGTCATCACCGCTTTGCGCGCATCATCAACGGTCACGAGTCGATCAAGATCAACTTTTATTTTCTTTTTGGTTGCCGCCAACTTTACAATCTCCAAATTCTCCCGGATAAATTTGATATCTAACATAGTCCACTCAGGATACTAGAAATTACATTATTTTCAATACTGTCTTACCCATACAAAAAATCGGCAACCCAAGGTTGGGTCGCCGATTCACATCACTACGACACGACAGTGAATTTTGCCGATTCGGAACCGTTACGGTCCACCGTAGCATGATGCGCGTTCAACGAAGGAACTTCATCGGGATTAACGCGCAGTCGCTTACTCACTTTTTCGTACACACATTCGGTAATGAGCACTCCTTCCATCACGAGATGCGCTATCAACACAGGAACTACCGAGGAGACATCATGACGTCCATAAAAGGCCTCGATGATGTCTGTCCGCCGCAATGAGGGCAAGCAACCCAGATCTCCTGCAGCGATAAAATCCAACACCTGTGCCAGCGACAGATACTCTTGACGATCGAGCTCATGCAGCCGAATCATCACCGCCACTATTGCCCGGGTGTCACAAAATGACGTCCAAGGTTTTTGCCGGCGATTTCGCCAGGTATGAACCACCGGTTTTGATTTTTTTACCGGTTTATATTTTACGACATCACGTCCCACGTGAACCTCCTTTTATTTTGTTTTTTTTGGGAACTCCCAATCGAAAAGACTACTCCAATAATTTCAATAGTCAACAGAAAATAGTGACTAAAAAAGCAGCGGGCTGGGGGGCCCGCTGCGGTATCGTCCGTCAGAAATTGTAACTTACGTTCACTCCGACGGTCGTTTGTTTGAGTTCGGCAGACAGGTTTTGCTTACCAATGCTGTCGATATCAAATGCCTTGCCGGCATTGAATGACATTTGGCTCGCCGACAGGCCAACCGACAGCCGGTCACTCACCTGGTACGCCAGACCAATCCGGTAAATAGCGCCAATAGCTCCGCCTTCCTTTTGATCTGCCCAGCCACCCCAGGGGGTATCAATCGACAGACCGGCGGTCAGATTGGTCGCCACCACACCAGCTCCGGCATGGGCATACAGACGCTCCCGTTTGCCGAGCAACACACCCACCTCAGTCCCGAGAGACAGACGTAGATCAGACGTCACAGTAAATGCTGCCGATACGTACTTCGAGTGCCAGCTCTTGCTGCCACCGATCGCACCATCGTGCAACACGGCGTTGATGCCGAGACGCAGATTGCTCGCACCAATCGGAAGCCGGTACCCAACCTCATAGGTTGCAGTATCGCCTTCAAGGGGAACATTGAAGATTTGACCGAAGGAAAGCTGCGACCCCTCATGTGACAACGAGAAGCTCCCGGTGGACTGTTGCTGCCCGACAGCAACATACAGACCGGTAAAGGGACGTTTGCCCTCGGCGAAAGCGCTTGTTGCCAAACCAATCACACTAGCGATGGTCATGGCGGCGATCAAGAAAACTATTTTATTGTCCATTTTCATCTTTGTACTGCCCTCTTTGTGCTCTTTTTTTAGCGTTGAACCAACTTATATATTAGCACAATTTTATTAAAAAGTCAATATTTACGCGACTGTATGCTACAATTTTTAAATGAGTTCATTCTCTCCTCGTAAGCTAGGAACCGCCGAGTTCCCGTCTCTGCTAGCGGAAATCCCCCAACCTCCTTCTGAACTGTGGGCCGTCGGAAATCTCCCTCCACCTGATCTCACACTCCTTGCAGTAGTAGGCTCTCGCAAATACACTACCTACGGAAAACAGGTTATCGAACATCTCATAAGCGGTCTCGCCGATTACCCGATTGGCATTGTCTCTGGTCTCGCCCTCGGTGTGGACGCCCTCGCGCACGATGCAGCCTTGCGACACGGTTTATACACGCTCGCTGTCCCAGGGAGCGGACTCGATGAATCAGTACTGTATCCGGCGAGTAATCGCAATTTAGCCCGCACGATAGTTGATGCAGGCGGCGGACTACTATCTGAACTATCGCCTTTGACCAAAGCCGCTAAATGGACATTTCCGCAGCGTAATCGCATTATGGCCGGGATGTGTCCGGCGACTTTACTGATTGAAGCTGGTGCCAAGTCAGGCACCTTGATCACCGCCCGCCTGTGCGTAGACTACAATCGTGAACTCCTCGTGGTGCCCGGCAGTATTTTTGCAAGTAACAGTGCTGGCACGCACCAATTTCTCAAACTAGGCGCCACCCCTGTCACAATAGCTGAAGATATTCTCATGGCACTTGGTATTGATATTCATATGGAATCGGCTCCCAAGACACTACCCCTACTGTCGCCACTTGAAGCCAGAGTGCTAGACCTACTACATGAACCAACTGACCGTGACACCCTAATTCGTAAACTCGAATTACCCATTAGTGAAGCTGTGGTCGTATTGATGCAAATGGAAATGATGGGATACATTACAATTGAAGGCAATACGTATCATGGTCGATTTTGATCAAACTTTATAACTCTAAACCTACCTGTTAACAGGTACATTTATGACCAATATCTCAAAAGTAAAAACAGATAGTAAAGAGTACGCGCTCTATCATAACGAGCTTGCGCAATTTATTGGGAACCTCAAGAATAGAAACGCGAGATACCTTATTAACGAATTACTGACTGAAACTGAAACGATAATGATAGTAAAACGATTTGCAGCAATTATTATGTTGCATCGTAATTTCTCACCATATAGAGTCAGTCATACTCTTTCCATCAGCCTATCAACATCCCAAAGACTATTAGAGAATTACGATAATGGTAACTACGATAAATTACTCAGTTGCCTAAAAGAAAAAGAAGTGAACGGATTTATAGCACTCATTGAAGACTTAATACTATTTCAAGTAAGTAGCCGAGCCCGTGCCAGACTATTAAATCGCGTACTCTAAACCTACCTGTTAACAGGTAGGTTTAGAGTACATATAAAGTACAACACTGAGTTAATACCGATTATTTAAAATTTATTTCATTGTGCATTACATGCTTATAAATGCAGTTACACAATCAATTAGTTTGACATAACGCTTGAAACCTAGTATTTGTTACAGAACACATATATATGAGCACAACCCACAAAGCCCAGAACACGCTGGTAATTGTTGAATCCCCTGCCAAAGCAAAAACTATCGAAAAGTACCTTGGTACTGGTTTTAAAGTAATGTCATCAATTGGGCACGTGCGTGATATCCCAAAAAGCAACAAAGATGCCGTTGATATCGAAGCTGGGTTTGTGCCCCGCTATATCATTTCTCCCGGAAAAGAAAAGGTTATTGCCGGACTACAAGCAGCCGCTAAAAAAGCCGATGTGGTGTTGCTGGCATCCGACCCCGACCGTGAAGGTGAGGCTATTGCCTGGCACGTAGCCGAACTTATCAAAAAAGAAAACAAGAACCTCAAACGAGTAGTCTTTAATGAGATCACTGAGGACGCTGTTAAAGCAGCCATTTTAAAACCTCGCGATATTGATATTGATTTAAAAGAAGCTCAGGAGGCCCGACGCATCCTTGATCGTCTTGTAGGGTATGACCTCTCGGGATTAATCTGGAAAAAAGTTCGGTACGGACTATCAGCTGGCCGAGTACAATCACCGGCGCTCCGAATCGTCATGGAACGGGAACGAGAAATCAGAGCCTTCATTCCTGATGATTATTTTGTGCTGACCGCCCACACCCGTGCCAAAAAACTCAACATTCCATTTTTATGTACCGTCGAACCGAGCACCGAAGATGAGGCCGATCGAATTAAAAAAGTTGGACAAGCCAACGACTGGACGGTGACAAGTATCAAAGAAACAGAGGCCAAACGCACACCCAAACCACCATTTACCACCTCTACCTTACAACAGGTGGCTTCAACGCGTCTTGGCTTCTCGCCTTCACGAACTATGGGTGCAGCCCAGAAATTATATGAAGCTGGACACATCACGTATATGCGTACTGACAGTACCAACTTAAGCGAAGTGGCGCTCGCCAATATGCATACGCTGATTGAAAAAGATTATGGCAAAAAGTATCTCCTGCCGCGCCGGTTTAAAACAAAAAGTAAATCAGCCCAAGAAGCCCACGAAGCCGTCCGTCCGACTAATTTTAAGAAGTTAGGTGTTGGTGCCACTGCCGACCAAAAAGCCCTCTACGAACTGATTTGGCGTCGGACCGTAGCCTCACAAATGGCTGACGCCGCTATGTTACGTACCAAAGTTCTCGCCAATATTACCGGCAGTACCGAATCTATTCCAGATTTTGCAGTTAACGGCGCCCGAGTCGTATTTGATGGGTGGCTTGCGGTTGATACGCGCGCTCGAGGTGAAGATACCGAGGTGCCCAAATTAGTCGTCGGCGACACCCTCGATTTACAATCAATTGATATCGAAGCTAAACAAACCCAACCACCGAGTCGCTATAGTGAAGCGGGCTTAATCAAAGAACTCGAAAAAAGAGGCATTGGTCGACCATCAACCTACGCCTCGATTATGAAAACCATCACTGACCGCGGGTATGTGATAAAGGAAGGTCGCACCCTGATACCAACAGATACTGGGGACGTGGTTTCGACATTTTTGGAACAATACTTTGCTGACTATATATCTGACACTTTTACCTCCTCGATGGAAGAGCAACTCGATGACATTGCCGAAGGTACCCGAACCTACAAAAAAACCCTCACTGATTTTTATGGCCCGTTCCAAAAAGATGTTGCGAGTAAAGAAGATATTCCCAAACTGACAAATCTCGGTGCTGGCCCCAAACAATTCCCCTGCCCCGAATGCGGCAGCACGATGGTCATTAAGCTCGGTAAAGCTGGTACGTTTTTGTCATGTGACCGCTTCCCTGACTGTAATGGAGCACGCATGATTGACGGCAATGAACTTAAACCAGATGCTCCGGTTGGCAAACACCCCGACACCGGCGAGGATATTTTTGTGATGAACGGAAAATTTGGACCATACGTACAATTAGGTCCTAATCCAGAAAAGGTAAAAGGTAAAAAAATGCCAAGTCCTAAACGTGCCAGTCTGCCTGCCGGTATGAAACCCGAGGACGTTACCCTAGCTGATGCAGTTAAATTTCTACTCCTTCCCCGAGAACTTGGACTTCATCCCAAGACCGGTGAACCAATTATGGCCAACACTGGCCAGTACGGTCCCTACATCGCACACGCTGGAGATTTCCGTTCGCTCAAAAATGGTGACGACCCGTACACCATTACCTACGACCGTGCTATGGAAATCTACGCAGAACCAAAAACCGCGCGGAAGGGTGAGAAGCTGCTTAAGGAACTGGGTTTAAATCCCTTCACTAAAAAAATGGTGAATGTATTTGAATCAAAATCAGGAAGATATCTCCGCAAAGGATTTAAGCGGATAAGTATTCCAGAAGATATCAAGACGGAAGATATCACGATTGAGGTAGCGATTGATTTATTAAAAGGTGGTTAAAATTTAGACCAGCGAGCGACGCTCGCTGGTCTTTATGTTAATCCGATACCGAGCTCGGTCGCAATTTACCTGCGGCATTTTCGGCCACGGGATCACGATTACCACCAGGATTTGGACTTTTTTTACCTTTCAAAATCTGTTTTCTTGCAGGTCCTGATTTACTCGTTACTGCAACTGGCTGTTTTTGTATCATCATTAATCCTCTTCTTCGTATTTTTATCTTATCTATTTTTAATGACACCTGTCAACTCATTCCTTGCTAATATCACTACTTGCCCCTACAATAAAATTATGAAAACAGCTGCCGACATTATTGGGCAAATTCACTCGTCGCTCGAAAGCGATAAAGAGCTTATTGAACGAGCCTATGCGTTTGCTGAAAAAGCCCACGAGGAACACAAACGCTATTCGGGTGAACCATACATGATTCATATCTCAAACGTCGGTTTTAAGCTCGCTGCCATGGGTATGGGACCTCGTACCGTAGCGGCTGGACTCCTGCATGACACCATCGAGGATACTCCGGTTACTATTGAAGATATCAAGCGTGAATTTGGTGAGGAGATTTTATTTTTAGTGGAAGGAGTAACAAAATTGAGTTCTGTCCGCTACTACGGCACCGACCGACACAATGAATCACTTCGTAAATTATTTGTCGCTACCAGTCAGGATATTCGGGTTCTGATTATTAAATTGAATGACCGTCTCCACAACATGGAGACATTGTCACACGTTCCACCTGAAAAACAATTACGTATTGCGCGTGAGACCCTCGAAATCTACGTTCCTATCGCCCACCGATTAGGAATGGGTAAAATTCGTAAGGAACTGGAGGATCTCGCATTTCCCTACGTGTACCCCGAAGAATACAAACACGTGATTGAAGTTCTCGAAAAGAAAAATGGTAAGTATAACGAAACATTAGAGCGGGAACGTAAAGTACTCCAAAAGCGCTTGGCTGATTCAGGCCTCCTTGATTTTCATACTTCGTTTCGCGTGAAGGGTCTGTTTAGCCTCTACCATAAACTAAAGCGTAAAGAGTGGGATATTGCTGTTGTATACGACCTATTAGCGATGCGGGTAGTAGTTACCAGTGTCGAGGACTGTTACCGCACTCTCGGGATCATCCATGAGTTGTGGCGACCACTACCCGGCCGCATGAAAGATTACATTGCCTTCCCAAAGCCAAATGGATACAAATCGCTGCACACTACCGTAACCACCCAGAACGAAACTATTTTGGAAATTCAGATTCGTACTAAAGACATGCACCAGGAATCAGAATTTGGTATTGCGTCACACCTCATGTATAAACAACCACTTGTCACACCGGGAGCCAGCAGTAAATTTGCTAACTTAATACCTTCCCTGTTTCGACCTTTTTCTCGTCGAGCAATCACTGAAACCGTTATAAAAGAAACCACAACAAAAGACCATAAAGAAAAAATTCCGAAGTGGATTAACCAAATCGGTACTATGTACACCAAGGAACAAAGTTCTGAGGCTGATTTTATCAGTGACATGCGTGACGACTTTTTTAGTAACCGCATTTTTGTATTTACACCGATTGGAGACGTTGTGGATTTACCCGTTGGAGCAACCCCAGTAGATTTTGCCTTTGCCATTCACTCAGAAATTGGCAACCACATGGCAGGGGTAAAAGTAAATAAAAAATTAGTGCAATTTGATACCACTCTACATAACGGGGACATTGTAGAAATTGAAACCAAAAAGAACGCCAAACCAACCAAAAAATGGCTCGACTTTGCCAAAACCTCAGTTGCCAAGCGTCATATCAGATCAACCCTCGAATCTCAAAATAGTTAGCAAAAAAAGGCCCGGGAAATTCCGGGCCTTTTGCGTTGGCTTATGTGCCAAGTGGCGGGTTCGAATGGACTACAAACTTTGAGACCGGAGGGGTCTTGTGCCCCTCTCTCTGCCGACGCTGCTTGTGCTCGAGCTGCTGCTGCTCACGCGACTTGATCGGCCGAAGCGGGTCAAGCTTGTCAGCAAGTGTACCGTAGGGCTCACCACGAGAGTGATGAAGCTCAACGAAACGTTCATGCCCACAGGGAGTCACAACAGTGAACATCTCTGCCAACGTCATGATTTTTCCCTCGAATTCATAGGTCTGTTCGACCGTTCTCACAGCAACTTCTGTTGACTGCGATTTTTTGGCATTTTTTGCCATTGTGTTATTCCTCGTTCGTAAGGTACGTGTTTTCCCCTGCCGATTCATCCGACAGGTAATCGTGTTTATACCAAAAAACCACCACCTTGTCTACCTAGGTACAGGTGGTGATTTTGGCATCAATCCTAAATGGTGAAGTCTCGAACAGAGTACAAGTTACTATCGTCAGAGGTTGTTTGTGCAGGAGGAACAACCGGCATTGGTACTGATGGCTCCGATACCTGCGGCGGGATAATTGGTGTCGAGATTGGTGCCGGCACAGAAGTTTCATCCATCTGCGGCACAGCTGGCGCAGGAACATGTGAAATATTTGAACCAAGCAATGAGGCCAGTTGATCACGGAGTGAATTCTGTGAGTCTGCTGGTTCTTGCTTTGTAGGAACTTCTTGCACAGGTGGTACGTATGTAGAAACGACTTCTGGCGCAGGCTCAGGAACATGCGGCGTAGGGACTACTGGTTCCGGAACTGTCGAAACGATTACCGGCGCGTCAACTGTAACTGGTGTTGGTACTGATGTTGGAGTTGGAGTTGGAATCACAATTGACTCTGCCGGTTTGTGTTCAGGCACGAGTTCAAGTCCGGTCCGGTCCGTCAAAATTGCGAGTTCATCAGCGCGCGGATTACCCAGCTCACCTGGTACGGCCACTGCTCCTAGGGCCATCACCGGAGCTATCGCTGGCACATTTGGAATACTCGTTTTTTTAGACTCACGCAACATCCCCTCGAGGATTTCCTCCAATTCCTCTTGGGTAAAGTAATCGATGGATAGTCGTCCACCAAATTCAGTTTTTGTAATACTCACCCGGGTACCGAGGGTTTCCGTAAACTTTTTTTCCATTTCAACCAAATCCGCATCATACTCACCTTTTTTGCGGATTTTTTCAGTCGCAATATGGCGAGCAATGCGCTCCACTTCACGTACTGATAACTTCTTTAAGAGAAGCTCGCGAAACACCGTATCTTGCTCTTCAGGACGGTCATTTAACATGAGTAGCGCCCGGCAGTGCCCTTCGCTCACATCGCCTGTGCGCAGGGCCGATAACATGTAGTCTGGCAGTGCCAGTAACCGAATCGAGTTGGAAACATATTCACGACTACGACCCATTTTCTTGGCCACCTGCATGTGCGACAACCCAAATACGTCAGCTAACTGCCGAAAGGCAATTGCTCGGTCAACAGCGTTCAGATCTTCGCGTTGCAGGTTCTCGATGATCGCAAGCTCCAGCTTTTCCTGCTCACTTTGTTCCCCTTCACGAATGATTACTGGCACCTGGGCAATCCCTGCGAGTTTACTCGCTCGCAACCGTCGTTCACCGGCAATTAACTCATACTCACTCCGAAACGAACCGTCGTCATTTTGGATTTCACGACGCGTTACGGTTAATGGCTGCAAAATCCCATACATCCGTACCGATTCAGCGAGCTCTTTTAACTTTTCCTCATCAAATTCCCGCCGTGGTTGAAACGGATTAGGAACAATTTTTTCCACTTCTACCCAGAAAATTGAATCACCTTGAAATGCCATAATAAATAGATATACAGAAAATGATACCTCCTCCAATTAATGCTTTCATAGTAACACTATTCATGTTTTTAGACGAAAAACGAGCTGGAGCCTGAATCATATTAGAATATGGTGAAGGCGAAGCGAGATTTTGCAGTCAAAAACGGGAGTAGTGTATGAAATGATTAATTGGATGAGGTATAAGAGCGTATCACCTCCCAAAAACCCTAACGGTTGCTCACCACCTATTGTACCACAGTCACTCTTTTAGGGTGTTTATAAGTATATCGAGCGCTTACACAGGCTGTGCAAAACAAAATACCCAAGCAAAGCTTTGGGTATTTTATTTGTGCTGGAGGAGGGACTTGAACCCTCAAGCCTTGCGGCATGCGATTTTGAGTCGCACGTGTATACCATTCCACCACTCCAGCGGTGTGGTGAGAGTGTAGCAAACATTTGTCGTTTCGACTAGACATTAGTTGCGGTAGCTCCCAACTTTATGTTCCCAAAATCAGATACCCTCAACCAATCAATCCGCCAACCTGTTTCTGCAAGTAGTGTCCTGACATCTTCTTCAGCATACAAACACAACGGTGCTGTGATAGAAAATAATTCCTGCCCCACTGGGTCAAGCTTTCCCCAGCGCAAAGGAAGCGGTTGCGCCAGATTCTCATAGTAACTGGCAATAACGGTCGATGTGCCGGTAATAGCTAGGTGCACAACATCTGTCACTGAGCGCAATTTTCTTAAAACCGAACAAGCATCCTCATGTGGCAAATAGTGAAGTACCCGCTGCAATACCACTATATCAAAATCCTCATTACTACTAGTTGCGAGCCAGTCACGAATATCTGCTTGTATAAAGTTGATTGTTGTGTCTGTCTTAGGAAATTGAGCCTGTAGAGACTCTTCATAATTAATAATATCAAGTGCTGTTACCTGTGCACCCAATGCCGCGAGTGCTAGGGAGAGCCCACCCTGCCCACACCCCACATCTAGCACAGTCACCGCCTCCCCACGAGCAATCCGCTCACGCACGCTCGTCAACACTCGCTTATCGAGATCATCAAGTCTAGTACTTGCCACATCAACTCCATATTGCATTAGCATATACTACGTAAACTACTACAAAAATACCACCCTAGACATTTACCCCTATTTCTATATAGTACCAACAGACTGCACTTTTCACCGATGCATCGGCATCTAAATACAAGGAACAAACCCATGCGGCATTTGCATCTCAAGCCCGAAGAACGTCTCATTATGGCTGCTGATTTTACTCCCCAAAACGGTGAGGGTCGTTCCTGGGTACACAAACAAGTTCTGGACCTGGCAGACAAACTGGCAGACACCGGTGTTGTGATCAAGATCAACAGCGCCCTGCGTGCCTGTGGCTACGACCTGATAGATGAGCTCCACGCTCGTGAACTCAAAGTCTTTGCCGACTTGAAACTGTTCGATATCAAAGAAACGCTAGCGACGGATGGTGCATACCTGCGTGAAGTGGAACCCTATCTTCTCACGACCGTGTGTTCGGTCGGTATTGAAGGCATGCGCGCCCTCAAGGCAGCCTTACCCAATACTCAGGTCTTGGGAGTAACCGTGCTTACGAACCTTTCGGACGCCGATACCAAACAGATGTTCTCTTGTACCGTACGCGAAGGCGTTCTGCGTTTTGCAAAGTTGGCCAAAGAGGCGAACATTGCCGGGCTTATCTCTTCTCCTCAAGAAGCGGCTATGCTCCGAGAAGAATTCGGAACATTTTTCTCTATCAACACTCCGGCCATACGACCGGCTTGGTCCGTTGTGGAAGGTGACGACCAGAACCCCGAGCGCGTCATGACGCCAGCCAAGGCTATCAAAGCAGGGGCTGATCGCATCGTCATCGGCAGACCCATTACCAAAGCCTCAAATCCTCGCGAGGCGGTGCTGCGGACACTGGAAGAAATTGCCACAATAGATGACTGAGATACCCTCGCCGTCCCACTCACCCTGGGGCGGCGTTTTCTTGTCTTTTTAATATTTTCAGGTACCCTACAACCATCGCCAAACCGCCACTATTGTGGCTCCAACAGGAAGGATATGTACCTTGGAAGAACGCCCTGCAAGCCAGCAACTCATTTTGCACGCACTTCATATCGGTGCTCTTGAGCTTTTGCCTGAGGGTCGCACACTCAAGAGCGGCCGAGTATCTCCTTACTTTTTTAACTCTGGTCTTTTTAAAACTGGAGAAGACCTGAGTATTTTAGCGAAAGCCTACGCCTCTGCTCTCAACCAGGGTACTATCCCATTTGATGTCATTTTCGGGCCGGCATACAAAGGCATCCCCTTGGCAGCAACAGTAGCAATGAAATACGCTGAGAGTTACCAGGCACATGTTGGATATTGCTTCAATCGCAAGGAGGCAAAAAATCATGGCGAGGGCGGACTCTTGGTTGGCGATACTATGTTACGTGGTCGTCACATTGCTCTTATTGATGACGTCATCACAGACGGCGCAACCAAAGAAGAAGCTGTGCAGATCGTGCGAGGAGAAGGTGGTGTCGTTAATCAACTTGTGCTCGCTTTTGATCGCATGGAACGAGCACAAGGTAAGTTGTCAGCCGCAGCAGAGTTTGAAGCAAAATTCTTCATCCCGGTTTCTGCAGCTGCTAATCTTGATGATCTACTCACTGTTTTGAAACAGCAAGATGCGATGCACTCAATGGTGCAGAAAATTGAAGATTATCGAGATCAATACGGCGCACTCTAGTACCAACCGCCGCCCCACTCACCCTGGGGCGGTTCTTTTATTTGTATACTGCAAGCACTCGTGATACAGTATTTTAATCAGTCGCACTCATGCGACACTCTCCATAGCTATACTGTGGAGAGAAATCTCAACGGAGGTCACAATGACTCATAGAAAGAAGCGTACCTACTACAGTGTCGATTGCGAAGTAGACGGACCGGCAGCACCACTCAGAGGATCGATGTTCTGGTTCGGTGCAGTGCGCATTGACCACAAACTCAGGACTACGTTTGATGGCGAACTATCACCCGTTTCAGACTACTATGAAGAAGCACGACTCAAAATTTCTGGACTCACCCGAGCGGACACCCTTCTGTTCCCAAAACCAGAAATTGTCATGCCTCAGTTTGCACAATGGGTTCTGAACACTTGTGACGGCAATCAGCCCGAGCTCGTTTCCGACAACAACGGCTTCGACTTTGGTCTTATAAATCTCTACTTGTGGCAATACGCTAGCCATAATCCGTTTGGCCACACCTCACGGAATATCAACGACCTCTATAAAGGTCTTGAAGGAGATATCCGTAGTTCTTTCAAACACTTGGTGAAAACTCCGCACACCCACAATCCAGTGGATGATGCGGTTGGTCACGCCGAAGCCTTCCTCGCGATCGCTCCCCGGCTCAAGATCAAGATATAACCCCACACCCCGAGCGCCATGCGCTCGGGGTTTATTGTTTTTTACTTCTACTCTGCTACACTCCCATCATGTCTGACGTACAAAAACCTAAAGCTATCGCTATCGTTGGACCCACTGCGTCCGGTAAAACAGCGCTTTCCATTGCGCTCGCTCAACATTTTAATGGCGAGGTGATTTCAGCTGATTCACGCCAAGTCTACCGCGGACTCGATATCGGTTCGGCTAAAGTTACTGCAGATGAAATGGCCGGCGTTCCCCATCACCTTATTGATGTAGTCGAGCCAACCACTGTTTATACCGGAGCAGATTTTAAACGTGACGGTGACACTGCACTCTCTTTGATTACCGCCCGTGGCAAACTCCCGATTGTCGCTGGGGGGAGTTTCTTTTATTTAGAATTACTTAAGGGCACTATGTCGAGCGCCCCGGTGCCGCCAAACCCTACGCTACGAGCACTGTTAGAACAAAAAACTACTGCTGAGTTATTTACTGAACTACAGACAAAAGACCCGAGACGTGCCGAAACGATTGACCCTGATAATCCACGCCGTCTTGTCAGGGCACTTGAAGTAATTGACGCACTCGGTGTCGTGCCACCAGTCACCCCACGTGACCTTTCGTACGATTGGCTCACCATTGGTATTGATGTACCCGTTGATGTGATAAATGAACGCATCCACACCCGAATCATCGACCGCTTGAAAGTTGGAATGATTGAAGAAGTTGGAGTACTCAACAAAAACGGTCTGTCATGGGAACGTCTCGAGGCGATTGGTTTAGAGTACCGCTACATTGCCTACTATCTCCAGAACAAACTCACTCGAGAGGAAATGATAGAGCAATTAACTAACAAATCCCGTCAATTTGCCAAACGCCAACGCGTCTGGCTCAAACGCGACCACAACATCCACTGGCTCCCCTTTCCCACTAACATTGAAGCGGCCATTGGATTAGTCAACAATTTTATAACACCGACACTGAGTTAAAAAAATAAAACATATAGGTATTCGCGACCGAGAGAAAGGTAAAGCAGCCCAATATAATAATTGTGTCTATGGCCATCGCGTGAATTAAAGTAGTATGTTCAGTTTCAGTATAATTACCCGAAAAAAAACTAACTGACCGAACAAAATTTCTAAAGCAAAAAATTATTCCGAGCAATGTTGAGCCGGCGGCTATATAGGCAAACGCCTGCTTGTGTTCAAATATAGCGATTAAATTTGTAACCGAGAACACTGTTACAAACTGAACAAGGAGATACACACTAAGTGCCGAGAGTGCGAAAAAATAATAGTCTTGCTTCTGCATAGTTAAATATTTAATGTGTAACACGATTAATTAATGTGCGTATTTTTGTCTTCATCGCTGTCAGCCATAGATTCATGGTTCCAATTAGTAAACTAAGGCTCAGTGCTCCCAGGGTAATTATTTGAGCAAATAGACTAACACCTCCACACGCACCGACCGTGCTACAAACAGGTATTTGGGTCACACCACAAGCTAAACACATGCATTTATGTTCGCATACATGATGCAACCATGCAAGATAATAAACCAGTAAAAGTTGACCAAATTGCCTATTTCTCATACTATAGAGCAACAGAAAAACGGGCCTATAGTTCAGTGGTAGAATACCGGTTTCCAAAACCGTTGACCGAGGTTCAAGTCCTCGTGGGCCCGCCACCGTAAACTAAAAAACAACCATTAGCTAATGGTTGTTTTTTAGTTTAGCAAGCAAAGAGTTTTGCTTGCGGACGGTGGCGGGAGACGGAAGCATGTTGCTTTAGCAACAGCTGAGTCGGGGTCGACAGCACTTACTAGAATAAGAGCGTAGCGAATTATTATAGTTAGTGACTGGTGACCGCCACCCTGCGGCATGTACGGTTGCTGCGGGAGCCGGAGCGTTGTGAGCCTGCGAGCCATGGAGAAACAGTGTTTAGACACTGTTTCTCGGGTCGCGGAAATTTCTAAAAGTAATGTGTGCGTTAAATTGAATTAATCAACTCACCAACCGGACGTCCACCATAGGTAGCATTACCATACGCCCAACCTCGACTTGGCCCGAGATCAACATGAAGTATGTTAGCTCCAAAACCAAACCCGGTAAAACCTGCTCTACGTGCCGACTCAAAAAGACGTAACCTATCAGCATTGCTCATACCAGCGGTGGATAAGTCCAATGCGTCACCATAAAAATGTCGTGAGTTAGAAGTCTCTCTTTCTCGACTGGAGCCGGCTTTTGCAATTGCATCATTTATCACCACTGATCGACCAAAGTTCTGCTGGAGACGAGCAAATGGACCTGATAGAGTCTGTTGCATTCTGGCAGCAGCACCACTTCTCACCATACTGGAACCACCTTGAGCTGGGTCAAAGATAGGTCTCATGGCTGTGTTAGTTACAATGCCAGTCGGTACAGTTCCACCCCCTCCACCACCCACCTGTTGAGGATTACATGTCACAACAGTTCGTGAGGCATTTAACGTTGGAGTACCACCTTCTGCCCTACACTGTGACTGTTGCGTTGCACAACTGTAGGTACTTTCTCCTGCCGGTCCCGGTGACCTTGTACATGGTGCTGTATACACCCCTCTGCCAGCCGCCCCTCCAGCATCACCGCCTCCGCCGCCACTGCCTCCAGCACTTACGAATGTCCATCCTGGTGTATTACTCAGTCCGGCACCAATCGGGATGTATTCTACTGCTTGTTGTGCAACGTCTTCCGTAGCAGTCTCCGTCTGCTCCGAACACTCAATCTCAGTCCAAAACAACCAGCCCGTCGCTTCGCCACCGATCATGCCTTCTTGCCCCGGGCGACCAACGAGCCCACGCATGATGGTATCCACAATTATCCATGCCGCCAAAACAATAATGAACCCGATAATCGCATTCGTAAATGAACTTTTAGCTTCATCAAGAGCATGGTGGTTTCCACCAGAAGTAACGAGCTTTACACCGGCTATCGCAAGCAATAGTGCAAACACCACAAACAAAATTCCAATCAACCAGTTAATTAACCCGTTGGCAATGTACACCACATTACAAGCACTACAGTCTACACCGGTACAGCCAGATAATTGCGCGATGCCCGACCCTTCTTCTTGCGCAAAAACTGTTGGCGCAGCTAGACCAATTATTAAAAATATAAACGACGATATAAGAATGGTTTTCATATTACATTTGAATACTACCTGGACAAAAACTCAAACCTAGGTTAGGTCCAGCCCACGTTGGGTTTTCATATACGTTTGTAAATACATTTACCACAAAATCACACCATTGTTCCTTAGTATACGGGAGTGTATCTAAAATGTAGTCCTCAGCTGCAACACGCGATGTTTTGGTATCAGATCCGTAGAGCGTAATAGTAAAGATACCACTTTGACTATCATATGACACATCATATAAATTAGTATTACCCGTCAGCTGAAAAAAATCTTCTGACAGCTCCTTGGTTTCTTCATTTTGAACTACCGGAGTATCTGATACTGAAGCTTCGCTCATAGATGCAATTGTACCTGGGGCACGAGATATTTCACCTTGCCAAGAATCATTACTAATCAATGGTCGTTCATTATTTGGCTGTGGACTAGAATTGCCGACAATATCACCCGTACCTCGAATGACTAGAAACCAGACTAACGTCACAAGACTGACTGCTGCTAAAGAAATAAAAAGTATTTTAACTAACATATATTACCTACACCTGTTATACGATGTTTGCCACGCACTCCACCCCTGAGTCCTCATTAAGCTACACGCAGCTGTTGTGTTATTAGCAGGCACTATGGCGTTTCTAATACATTGATTATACACTGCAACATTAGTGATTCTACATGAACGATATTGGCAATAGCGTATTCCTCCACTATTTGTCCGATATTGTATACACGAACCTTGATCTCGACCATTACTCGACGTAAAGAAACTAGCACTGCAGCCAGGAATTAAATTTCGGTTGGCCAAAATATTAATCTGCCATAACCCAAACGAGAAAGAATTCCCGTCCTGACACAAGTCAGTTCGTGATGGCGCATCTGTACGCCCTCCTTGACTTTCAACGTTACAAATTTCTGAGGCTAAGTTACGATCAGGGAAACAGGTTAATCGGCTAGGATGACATGCGTTGGCTGGATTAGTTACCACCTGACAACTTCCGCTACCACCCCCACTGACCACCTGTGTTGGAGTACACGTAACCGCATTACGAGCTGCATTTACGGCCGGATTCCCTCCATTGTTTGTACATTGTGTCTGTTGAGTCACGCAACTGTAGGTAGTTTGACCTGTCGGTCCAGCAGGAACAGCCGTACAGGGCGCCGTCCATGTTCCTTGTGTACCACCACCTGCTTGACCCGAATCAGACCCGCCACCACCTGTGCCGCCGGGTGTCCCGCCGCCAACAAATGTCCATCCCGGTAAGTTACCAATCGTTGCATCAATCGGAATATATGATACCTGTTGTTGCGTCACCTCTACCGTATTGGAAACTGGCTGTGCCACACAACTAATTGAATTCCATACCCCAAACCGCGCATCACCTCCCTCAACGAGCAATGCACGCAACCCATAATCCATTACAAGCCAGGCCGACAATACAATAATGTATCCAATAATCAGATTAGTCATTGAGCTCTTTGCCTGTTCTTTAGCACTAGCGTTCCCGCCTGAAGTCACCAGCCGTGCACCAGCCACCACAATTAATATCGCAGCAATCACACCCAAAATCATCACGAGCCACGACACCACGTTATTAACCAATTCAACCGCATAACACGCCTGGCACGCTGGTTGTCCCTCTCCGCCACATTCCGGCACTAAATCAGCCGCGATAGAGACCATCGGCAAAACAAATAAAAAAGCCATCACACCAAGGGCAACCAAGTATTTCTGCATTACCCCTAAGCTTACCACAAAACCCCTTTCTAAATAGCTGAAACTGTGATAATTTGTACGCACGCGATTTTGACCAAAATCGTATACATAACTGCGTCGGTACTCAAGCGGTCAACGAGGGCAGACTGTAAATCTGCTGGCATCAGCCTACGAAGGTTCGAATCCCTCCCGGCGCACAGAGTTGAAAAAGCTAATACCTTTTCACTAGAAAGTCCTTGTTTA
>JAIELQ010000005.1 GCA_019752815.1 Patescibacteria group bacterium | reverse complement strand
ATTACAAAGCGAAGGTTATGAAATGGTTAACTAATTATTCATGGATACCACTACACTAAAACGGGAACTCGATGCTACGAAGCGTGAGTACGAAATAGCTATACAGTCAAAACGTCGCTTAGCTGGAGACGTTTTAAACACACAATCAAAAGCTGCCACCTACAAGCGAGATGCCGAAGCCGCTGCCAAAAAAGCTGAACAGTATAAAATTGATTTCGAAAAAGTAGCAGCAGAATTAAAAGGAAAAACTGACGAACTAAAAGCTCTCGACGACAAAATTGCCAAATATACGCAAGACATTAACAAACTCGATCAAGACTTCAGAAAGTTAAGCGAGGAGATGCGCCGAGCAACGCAAAGTGCGGCCAACAACCCCAACGCTCCGCAGCAACAGAAAAAATCTAGTTGGCTATAACATAACTACTATGTACTCCTTTCGTATCGAGCAAGCCATCCGCGCCGCTGCCGTATTGCACCACGACCAAACGCGCAAAGGTGCCATGCCGTATCCCTACGTCACACACCTGTATTCAGTAGCACTGTCACTTACGGCCTACACAGATGATGAAAACGTCATCATCGCCGCTTTGCTCCACGATACGCTCGAGGATACTGACTATACACTCGAGGAGCTAACCGAAGATTTTGGCGGAACGGTAGCCGTGATAGTTGATGCCTTAAGTGAGAAAAAAGAACTTGATGGCTCAAAAGTTTCCTGGACTGATAGAAAAAAGAACTATGCCAAGCAACTTAAAAACGGCCCGATAGAAGCTATAATGATTGCCGCTGCGGATAAAATACACAATTTTCGCACCTCAATCGAAGAATACTACGAGGACCACAATCGTTTCCTCCAAGATTTTGGTAAAAACCTTGATGAACGGATAGAGGTCTACCAAACAATAGGGAACGTGATCAACAACCGACTTAATGGACCACTACTTTCAGAATTTAATCACGTGTTCGACGAATACAAACATTTCATCTATGACATCAAAAAAGCCCAAGAATTCAAGTTTTAAATATACAAAAACAAACGAACTCCCAAAACTTAAATCATTACAAACAAATTGGGACCTGGTAACTCACTACTACAAATCAGAAAAAGATCCCCAAATTGAAAAAGATATTCTAGCAATTGAAGCAGCCTACAAAGCATTTGCTAAAAAATTTGCCGGCAAAGATTTCACCAGCACTGCATCAAAATTACTTGTGGCACTAAAAGCGCAAGATGCTCTCATTGAAATCCCAGCCAGTAAACCTATTCTCTATTTTTGGTATCGACAAACCCTTGATTCACATGACAAGGTAGCGGAGCAACAAATCAATTTGATTAGTGACAGATTAACTAAAATTGGTAACCTGGCCATTTTCTTTGGGCTCGCAATTGCCAAGATTCCTACCAAACTACAAAAGGAATATTTAAAGAATCCAACCCTAGCTCCATACCATTACCTCCTCTCACAATCGTTTGCTACAGCTAAACATAATTTAACTGAAGCTGAGGAGAAAATCATGGCTCTAAAGTCAAATCCAGCTCGCAGCTTGTGGATTGCTGGGACTGATAAAATCATCAACAAACGAGAAATTGAGTACAAGAAAAAGAAGATGCCACTGGTTGAAGCAATTGAAAAAGTATCTTCAGTGGAACCAAGTGAACGACCAAAACTATGGGGGATTGTTCGAGACGAACTTAAGTCACTGTCAGAAATTGCCGAGAACGAGCTTAATGCCATTGTCATCGATAAAAAAATTAATGATGAACTTCGCGGTTTCAAGCTACCATACGAAGCCAAAGTGCAGAGTTACGAAAACGATTTAGCGAGTGTTGAGGCGCTGGTGCAATCCATAAGTACTAAGGGATTTGCTCTGAGTCGTAAATTCTATGAACTTAAAGCCAAGGCTCATGGAGTAACTAGTCTGCCGTATGCATCAAAATATGATGCTCTCGGTACTGAAATTAACATCCCGTTTGCTGACGCCACCGATGTTTGTCGCGATGTGTTCTATGGAGTAAAGAACGAATACGGACAATTTTTTGATGACATGCTCGAAACTGGGCGAATTGATGTGTATCCTAAAAAGGGCCGCAGTGGTGGAGCGTTTATGTCGAGTGACACCAATATTCCGATTTTTGTATTCTTAAACCAAGTCGATACCTTTAAATCACTTGAAACTCTTGCTCACGAGATGGGTCATGCTCTTCATAGTTACCGGAGCAAAGGCCACCAACCAGCGCGCTACCAAGATTACTCTACAACCACAGCGGAAACAGCCAGTACGTTGTTTGAGAATCTTGTCTTTGATGCGGTGTACAAACAATCTGATGATGCTACCAAGTTCACTCTCATGCACGATCGACTTACTCGTGATATTTCAACGATTCAGCGCCAAATTGCATTCTTCAATTTCGAAACCGAAATGCACAATCTGATTCGTACACAAGGAGCCGCGAGCAAAGAAGAGCTAGCCGCGCTATTTACCAAGCAACTCAGAGCACACCTTGGAAAAGGTATCGACGTAGTAGATGACGACGGGTATTCATTTGTGTACATCAGCCACTTCCGGTCAATGTTTTATGTCTATACATACGCCTATGGACTACTGATGAGTAACTTGATGGCCGAACAATACCGAGCAGATAAATCATATGTCGAACAAATCGATACGTTCCTGTGTAGCGGTAGCAAAGACACGGTTGAAAATATCTTCAAATCTATTGGTATTAATGCTCGAAAAATCGAGACCTTTGAAGCCAGCCTCTCCAGCATCGAACGCAACGTAAACGAATTTGCAAAACTTTCAAAGAAAATAGGGAAGTAGTTAGCCAAGAGCGAAAAATTTGCTATAGTAACGAGTGTTAATTTAATAATATATCTATGTCAGGAAACGAAATTCGGAGCAAATATCTTGAGTATATGGAAAAAAATGGTCACGCCATTATTCCTTCTGCGCGTCTCGTTCCTGAAAATGATCCGACCACACTCTTTACCGGCAGTGGGATGCAGCCACTTATTCCGTACCTCATGGGTGAGCCTCACCCCAAAGGAACACGTCTCGCTGACTCACAAAAGTCATTTCGAGCAAACGATATCGAAGAAGTAGGGGACAATCGTCACACAACGTTTTTTGAGATGCTCGGTAACTGGTCTCTGGGTGATTATTTCAAAAAAGAACAATTGCGTTTCTTTTTCTCCTATCTGGTAGATGAAGTAGGTCTTGATCCGGCTCGTATTTATGTAACGGTGTTTGCTGGTGACGATAGTCTTGGTATTCCGCGTGACGACGAATCAGTAGCGATTTGGAAAGAATTGTTTGCAGAGCGAGGTATTCAAGCTCAAGATGTCTTTATCGGCAGTGAAGAAGATGGCTACCAGGTAGGTATGCAGGGCGGCCGCATCTTCTACTATGATGCAGCTAAAAACTGGTGGAGTCGTTCTGGCAAACCATCTAACATGCCAGCTGGTGAAATTGGCGGTCCGGATAGTGAAGTGTTTTACGACTTTGGTCCCGAACATGCAACGCATCCTGTTTTTGGAAAACAACAACCACATCCCAACAGTGACTCAGGGCAATTTCTTGAAATTGGTAACTCGGTATTTATTGAATACATCAAACAAGAAGATGGTTCATTTACCAAACTCCCGCAACGAAACGTAGACTTCGGTGGAGGATTGGAACGAATTGCGGCCGCGAAGGTGGGGGATCCTGATGTGTTTAAAGTAGATTTGCTTGCTACAGTAGTTACACAAATTGAAGAACTGTCTGGTAAAAAATATGAAGATAATCTGGTAGCGTTTCGAGTTATTACCGACCACATTCGAGGTGCCGTATTCCTAATTGGTGATGGCGTATTTCCGGGTAATGCCGATCAAGGATACTTTGTCCGTCGCTTATTACGTCGAGCAGTTCGCTTTGCTGACCAGCTCGCAATTCCGGCCGGAAAATTTGCTCAACTTTCACAGAGTGTAATTGATACCTACAAAGACCATTACACTAATCTCGCTGACAAAAAAGCTGAGATTATTGATGCCATTAGTAAAGAAGAGGAACAATTCCGCAAAACACTCGAAGCTGGCTTAAAACAATTTAACAAAATCACCCTCCAAATCCACGTCGTGAGTAAAGAGGTGGATGGTAAAAAGATGATTGATAAATCAGTGGCTCCCACAACCAAACAAGCAATTTCAGCTCAAAATGCTTTTGAACTGTACACCACGTACGGTTTCCCGATTGAATTGACCGAAGAAATTGCAGCTGAAAAAGGCCTAATTGTTGAGCGGGCAGGTTTTGACACGCTGATGGAGGAACACCGCAACCTCTCACGTGCTGGCGCTGAACAAAAATTCAAAGGGGGATTGGCTGACAGTTCGCAGCAGGTAGTGCAATACCACACCGCTACCCACTTAATGCTCGCAGGACTACGACAAATTCTCGGTACTCACGTGCACCAAGCTGGTTCTAACATTACCGGTGAACGATTACGCTATGACTTTACCCACGGAGATAAAATGACGACAGAACAAATCACTGCCGTGGAGAAATTTGTAAACGACGCTATCGCTCTCGGTGGGGTAGTTACTATCGACATGATGGCAAAAACTGCAGCCGAAGCCGACCCAACTATCGAAGCGAGTTTCTGGGATAGATATCCCGATGAAGTAAAGGTGTATACAATGACTACCAGCGACGGGACCGTAGTCTCACGTGAACTTTGTGGCGGTCCGCATGTCGAAAAGTTAGAAGATGTGAAAGGGACATTCAAAATTACCAAAGAGGAATCTTCATCAGCCGGTATCAGACGCATCAAAGCAATTCTCGAATAGCAACACACTCAAACCTATCCACGCAAACACATCACAATCGTGATCTGTTTTGCTATACTATACTTATATGCCGCTCTTTAGTTCGTCAGGTGCTTCCATTCGCTATGGTGCTATTTTAGAAATTGGTTCTGGTAGTGTACTGGCCTCGATTGTAAAATCTGACAAAGCTAAAACCACTCCAGAAATACTTTGGTCAAAACGCGAGTATGCGACGAGACGTGCCGAAAGTGACACCGCGGTAAATGCCAAATCTGTAATCACAGCCCTCATGAATGCGGTGTTGTTACTCGAGAGCGAAGGTAGAGCGGTACTTAAACAATCAAATCCCGGCGCACACATCGATTTACTCCAAGTATCAATGACGGCTCCCTGGTCGTACACGATTACCAAAGTAATTGGCTACTCAAAGGAACAGCCCTTTGAAATCACCGAAGCCCTCTTAAACACTCTGATTACCGCCGCGCAAAAGAAAATTACCGAAGAACTTAAGGAAAACGAGCTTGCCTCCGACCTTGGACTAGCAATAATGACCCGTGCCACAACCGACATTCAAGCCAACGATTATAAAATTGGAGACCCAAAAGGGAAGACCGCTGCCACTCTGACACTGACACAAGTGAGTGCCGTTGCCCAAACCTACCTCACTGATGCTATCGCAGATATTAAAGGTAAAGTGTTTAAGCATACTGCACTGGAACGCTACTCATTTATGCTGATGTTCCATTGCATTATTCGGGAACTGTATAACCAGATGAGCGAATACTGCTTGGTAGATATTACTTACGAAGCAACCGAAATTGGTGTAGTGCGTGGTGGTATTTTACGGTACTGCACCCATACACCAATTGGCATTAGCACACTCGCACGTACACTGGTCACTGTGTTAAATATTCCGCTTGAAGAAGCCTATGCGTTTTTGAAAGAGCCGTATCACACCCGCGCCATGGAAACTATGTCCGAAGCAAAGTTAGCCGAAGTAGCAGTGGTATTTGATGAGTACCAAAAGAACCTCGCTAAACTATTTACTGAAACCGGTGATAAGTTATCCATTCCTAAGATTCTTTTTATGCATGGCGATCACCAAACCGAGGAGTTTTTTGGCCGCCAACTCGAAGCCGCCGCCAAAAAAGCCACTGGCTCAACTCATGCAGTCCATGGTGTTTCGAGTGAACTCCTCACCAAGAACTACACAGCCGAAGAGAAAAAAGCCTTATTAACCGTCAGTAGTGATACAGCGATGGTAGTAGCAGCACAGTTTTTCCACAAACAGCATCACTGTAATGATTTTATACAAGTTTAAGCCGGTATACTGTACAATAGTTATATGACACAAAAATGGAATCTTCAGGACATCCGTCCCGCGCAACCAAGAGAACAGAGGCGGACGCAACCGCCACTTTCTGCACCACGCCCGCAGTCAGATATGCGTCCTGCACACACAGAAAAGACTGTTTCTGAACCGACTTTTAGACAACCACACCGAGAAGCCCGCGAGGAATTTGATGAGGAAATATATGAAGACGAATCAGAAGGGAATATCCCAGTTATCAATGGCAACAAACGAAGTCGCAAGAACTTATACATTGGTATTTTTCTCTCACTCCTAGTTATCTCGGGTGGCATTGGTATTAGTGCACTCACTGGTGGGGCTGAAATTACTATTTACCCAAAAGTCCGTGAGCTCAACGTAAACGCCGAATTCACCGCCTACAGTGAAATGAAGCCGGGTGAACTTTCCTACGAAATCATGACCCTAGATGCCAGTGGTGAGCGTCAAGTTAAGGCCAGCGGACAAGAAACCATTACCAAACAAGCAACGGGGGAAATTGAAATCTCAAAATCAACACCGGGAGCAGAACGACTCATCAAGAACACCCGCTTTGCTACCGCTGATGGGTTGGTATTTCGTATACAAGAATCAGTAGTAGTGCCTGGAGCAGTAAATGGCACTGATGGTAAACCGGTGCCAGGGGTTATCCGAGCCCAAGTGTTCGCCGACGAAGCTGGTGAAAAACATAATATTCCAGCAAATACTCCACTCACGGTACCTGGATTTAAAGAGGGAGGATTTACTGACTTATTTAATGCTATTTCAGCTAAAAATACCGCTGCATTTGTCGATGGATTTAACGGACCAAAATTTATTATTAATGAAGCCGAATTAAGTACTGCTCGGCAGTCACTGCAGCTTGAACTACGCAATGCTTTGCTCGCTAAAATCAAGGCTGAAAGTCCAGCGGATTTTACGAGTTTTGCTGACTCAATTGCCATCACGTACAATCCACTCCCACCGACACAATACGGTGATGATTTGGTAACGATTAAGGAACAAGCCGTTCTTCAGATACCACTCTTTAAAAAAGAAGATTTTGCCAAGTTTATTGCTAAAGAAACAATTGTTGGTTACGAAGATGAACCAGTCCGAATTGATAACCTTGAAAACCTTACCTTTGCCTACGTAAACGCAACCACCAGTCAATCAAACATCGCCAATGAACCATCATTAACCTTTAAAATAGCCGGTGTTCCAAAGATTGTCTGGACCTTTGACGGAGAACGTATGAAGACAGAACTACTCGGCAAAGAAAAGACTGCCTTTACTCAAGTTATGGGTAATTACACAGGTATTGAACGGGGTGAAGTTGAAGTGAGACCATTTTGGAAGCGTAGTTTCCCCACAACCCTCAATGACATCACGATAAAAGAAGAACTATCAACACCACAGCCGTAGTGGTGTATTGACTGTGTCACATTAATTTGTTACACTCACCCTCGCGTAATGGACCAGCAAGAATCGACAAAAGACGAGTTAGCATATGGCGTTGTGGAGGAGGCCCTCCCAAATGCTCTTTTCCGTGTCATCTTAGATGACACCGGGGAATCAAAAATTGCTTATCTTGCCGGTAAGATGCGACGTTTTAGAATTAGAGTGCTCGTTGGAGACAAGGTCGGTATGGTTATCGACCCCTACGGCGGAAAAGCACGGATTAGTAAGCGACTATAAATATCACACCATGAAAGTACGATCATCAGTTAAAAAAATGAGTCCAGATGATATCATCGTCAAACGACGTGGTGTTGTGTTTGTTATTAATAAAAAGAAACCTCGCCATAAGCAGCGACAAGGGTAATCAGTATAAGTATGCGTATTTCAGGTATCAACATCCCCGACGATAAACAATTAGCCTATGGCCTCACCGCTGTATATGGTATTGGTCTATCTCGTGCAAAAGAAATCCTAGCTTCACACAACATTGAAGCTACTGCCAAGCCAACCACGCTTTCAACTGAACAAGAAAATGCAGTTCGTGAAAGTGTTGAAGCGTTCACTATCGAAGGTGAACTAAAACGTTCTATCGCTGCTAACATTAAACGTCTCAAGGACATTTCATCATACCGTGGATCTCGCCACGCCAAGCGTTTACCAACTCGTGGTCAACGAACAAAAACTAACGCCCGAACACTCAAGGGTGCAAAGAAGACGATGGGTAGTGGACGTCGTAAGCTCGAAAAGACTTAAAATTATTATTAATCAACACGTAACGACATATGGGTAAGAAACGTATCATGAAGAAGAGTGGGGGTTCAGATATCGCGGGTAGTTCTCGCGCACTGAATCGTATTCCAAAACGAAAAGTGCCAGCAGGGCGCCTCAACATTTTGGCTACTTTTAACAACACACTATTAACACTCTGCGATCCAAAAGGTAACGCAGTTATGAGTGCATCAAGTGGAGCGCTCGGATTTAAAGGCTCTCGCAAGAGTACACCGTTTGCTGCTGCCAAGGTAGGAGAAATCATCGGTGAAAAAGCCCAACAAATGGGTATGAAGGATGCCGAAGTAGTAGTCCGCGGCGTAGGAGCTGGACGTGAATCAGCGTTGCGTGCTTTTTCTGGAAAAGGCATTGGTATTACTAAAATTGTCGATATGACACCGGTACCATTTAACGGTACTCGTCCACCTAAGCCACGACGTATCTAATTTATTATTATATGAAAATCGGTCCTAAATACAAAATTGCCAAGCGTCTTGGCGCCCCAATCTTTGAAAAGACACAAACTGCTAAGTTTGCTATTTCTCAGGCTAAACAAGGTCGCGTGCGCAAGCGAGGTGGCATGGCGAGTGACTACAAAAAGCAACTTATCGAAAAACAAAAGATGCGTTTTACCTATGGTATTAGTGAAAAACAACTCAGTCGTTACGTGGCTGAAGCTTCAACCAAGAGTCACCAACCAATTGCCCTCTTGATTGAACGATTGGAATCACGTCTCGATAACGTTGTCTACCGTCTTGGTCTCGCTAAAACACGTCGTTTTGCCCGCCAAATGGTAAACCACGGTCACATTTATGTTAATGGTCGTCGTCTCGATATTCCATCTCACAAAGTTTCTCCAAACGATGTTATTACTGTTCGCGAGGGCAGTAAGGCAACAGGATTATTCACACTTCTTGCTGACACCCACGAAGCAACGAGTGTTCCTTCATGGCTTAGTTTTGATGTAAAAACAATGCGTGGCACAGTGTCTGGTACACCGACCTACCAAGCAACCGACTTCATGTTTGATCCTGAACAAGTGCTTGAGTACTACAGTCGATAGGATACCGCGGTTTATAAAAGTAATTTTCACACATTATGTTAGAAACAAATGTCACACTACCGTCAAAGCCACGCGTTGTATCTGAGGCAGAATTCCATGGCGTCTACGAAATCGATGGTCTTTTCCCAGGATATGGTCACACCCTTGGAAACTCACTCCGCCGAATTATTCTCGCGTCACTTCCCGGAGCTACGGTAACGCAAGTTAAAATCGAAGGCGTACAACATGAGTTCTCAACTATTTCTGGAATGAACGAAGATGTTATTACACTTCTTTTAAACCTTAAACGAGTTCGTTTTCAGCTCCACGGTGAAGAACCAATGACAATTCATCTCAAGAAATCAGGTGCTGGTATCGTGACCGCTGCCGACATCACCTGTCCTTCACAAGTAGAAATCTTAAACCCAACTCAGCACATCGCTGAATTAACTGCCAAAACAGCAGTTCTCGATATGGCGATTACCATTGAACGGGGCTTAGGATACGTACCACGCGAAATCCACCAAAAAGACAAAGTTGAAATCGGAACAATTGCTCTCGATGCGGTATTCACACCAATCCGTCGCGCTAACTACGAAGTAGAAAACATGCGTGTAGGTGACCGAACAGACTACAATCGTCTTCGCCTCAGTATTGAAACTGATGGCACAATCACTCCACGAGCAGCGCTTGAAAACTCAATCGAAATCATGATTCATCAATTGAAAGCTATTATTGGCTTCCAAGACCAGAATCACACTCCAGTTGTGGCCGAAATAGAGAAGGCAAGTGAGTCAACTACTCCTGATACCGAAGTCCTCAAAACACGTATCGAAACACTTGAACTTTCTACGCGAACTCTCGCCGCCTTGGAAGCAGCTTCTATCCGAACTGTTGGAGGGCTTGTGCGAAAGTCAAAAGATGATATTCTAGCGCTCGACGGTATTGGACCAAAGGGTGTTGACGAAATTGTCTCACTTCTTGAGACTATGGGTCTAAATCTAGGCGAATAATTATATGGTACACGGTAATAAAAACAGAAAATTTGGACGTGTTCGCTCACAGCGAACCGCCTTGGTACGCGGACTTGCAGTCTCACTTATTCGTGACGGCAAAATCAAGACCACTGAAGCCAAAGCAAAAGAACTCCGACCATTTGTTGAACGCCTCGTGTCGCATGGTAAAAAGAACACCGTGGCAGCACGCCGCATTGTGGCGAGTCGACTCGGTGAACCAGCAGCCAAGGTAATCACTAAAATGTTTGAAGAAATCGCTCCGAAGTTTGCAACCCGAAACGGTGGCTATACCCGGATTATTAAAATGGGACGAACTCCCGCCGGACGTGACGAAGCAGTAATTGAATTTGTAGAATAACATTATTTATGGACACTAAAACACAAAACCGCGTTCACACAATTGACGCCGCTGGCAAGCGGTTGGGAATTGTTGCGACAGAAGCGGCTCGAGTACTCCTCGGGAAAGACCAGCCTGACTTTGTTAAGAACCTCGTTGCGCCGGTGACTGTTTCCATCACGAATGTTTCAAAAATGGACATTCCTGAAAAGAAAAAGACTGAAATCTATCAATCTTATTCTGGGTACCCAGGAGGACGAAAGACTGAAACGCTTGACCACCTTGGAAACCGCCTCGGCTACAAAGTAGTTGTTGAACGAACCATCGCTGGTATGCTTGCTAACACCAAGCTCAAAAAGCCAATGCTTAAGAACCTGGTAATCACTGAATAATATGGCAACTACATCAACCCGCTACATCGAAGCCATTGGACGTCGCAAGACTTCTACTGCTCGTGTCCGCCTTACACCGGCCAAAGAAACAACTATCATTGTTAACGATAAAAAACTCACTGATTACTTCCCGCACGTATCACTCCACAAGGATGTACAATCAGTTTTAGATACAAAAGATGCTGGTATTGAACATTACACCATTACTGCCAAAGTTCTCGGTGGTGGTACCTCTTCACAAGCCGAAGCTATCCGTCTCGGAATCGCTCGCGCACTGGTAAAAGAAAAAGCTGATCGCCGCATTGAACTTAAAAAAGCTGGCTTCCTCAAACGAGATCCACGTTCAGTGGAACGAAAGAAATTCGGCCTACTAAAAGCTCGCAAACGACCGGCCTGGTCAAAGCGCTAGACAAAAAGGCCCCCTGCGGGGCCTTTTTTCGTGCTTTGAAGGCGCAGCGATGTTTCTTTTCCTCCCAGAAAAGAAACCGCGAGCCGGGGTCGAGAACACTTAGTAGATTATGAGCGTAGCGAAATAATATACTTAGTGATTCGTGACAAAACGATAAAAATCGTCAAAATATATCGTTTCCTTATCGAAGCGCTAGACACAAAAAACTCCTTCGGGAGTTTTTTGTTTGTCTAAACATTTGTCATTGCGAGGAGCTTGCGACGCGGCAATCCACGTAATAGTTTAATCTGATATAATTTCAAACATGCACCCACTTCTTATAAAGCAAGATCAGTTACATACTGATGCAACTCAACTCCTGAAAAATACAATACTTCCGATATTATCTAAATATGGAAACGTAGAAGTTAACGGTAGCTATCTTTATAAATTACTTTACCATCCTGATATTGACATATATGTCATAAATGAAGACATCTCAAAACAAATGTATGTTAATTTATGTACTGAATTACTAAACCTCGACACTGTATCAAAACTTAAAACAGGAGATCGGGTTAGTTTCCCACATAAAAATAGCGGAGACAGACCTACTGGTTACTGGGTATCGCCAACAATTCATACAGAATATTTTGAGTGGTCATGTGATATCTGGCTACAAAAACCAGCGTGGGTTAATCCCAAAATTTTCCGCTATGATGAGACACTAACAAAACTATCAGAACAAAACCGAATTTTAGTACTAACTATGAAAGAGGAGCTTATCGCTGGGGGACGCTATGGAGTTGGAAAGGATTTTGAATCAGTGGATATATACGATGCCATACTAAAAAATCCAGATTTACCTTTAGAAGAATTGCGCCAACTTTTCTAACAAAAAACTCCTTCTGGAGTTTTTTGTTTACGCATCATTGTTATTTTGTGAATTTATGGTTTAATAGCGCAAGCTTAGTTCAATCTGGAGTATCACAATGGCACATGCAGAAACAACTGCCGAAGATTCGATGACATTTAAATGTCTCAATAAAATAACCTCAATTCAAGATCAGCCCACCTTGACGATACGTGAACTTGATTTGCTATTAAAAATAGTAGCGAAGTTGCAGAAACCTGTAGCCATACCACGTACTTCATGGTTCATCACCTTCACCGAAGACGGTATCTGCTGGCGTGGATCAACCTACTACACAGGTACGAAACGAGTTGAAACATCATTTTTTGAACAATTGTTCGCACGCTTTGGTGCAAGCGTAAACACAAGAGTCCCAGCCAAATATAAATCGAAACCGCAAGACCATAACATCCTTGCAGACCTTCAGGCTATCTACAATGAGATACTTGAGCTCGAAACAAAACCTGTAGACAGTAAGAAAAAATCGGGAGTTAAAAAAATACTTTAGTTCTAAATATTTACATAGTCTCACTGAGGGTCACTGTCTTACGGTGACCCTCTTTTTGACACCACTCTTTTTCCGCGTTATAATGCTGACATGGTGAACAAAAATGATACAGACAAAGTTCAGGACGATCTAGAAATCACCAACGATACCGATACGACCGAAACTCATGACCCTGAACTGTACGAAATTGAAAACGACGAAGATAATAAATTAAAAACCTTAAAGACGAAGTTAAAAGAAAGCGAAGAAAAGAACCGAAATTTACTCGAAGAACTCCAACGCAGCAAAGCCGACTTCTTAAACGGAAAACGCCGATTAGAAGAAGACCGCATCCGTGACAAAGCTCGCCTGACCATCAGTCATGTAGAAAAACTACTGCCACTGTGTGACAGTTTCTACCTGGCGATGCTCGATAAAGAAACCTGGGCCAAAGCAGACGAGAAATGGCGCAAGGGGGTTGAGGGAATTCTCTCGCAACTCAATAGTGTTTTATCAGGGTATAAAGTTACCTCGTTTGACCCAACAGGACTAGAATTTGACCACAACCGACACGAAGCCTTGGCACAGGTGCCAGTGACTGATGAAACGCAGAACAACAAGGTACTGTCGGTTATACAGCAGGGATACGAAATTGACGTTGACGGTAACAAAGAACTAATTCGTCCGGCTCGAGTAACAGTAGGAGAATATACTAGCTAATTTACATTACTTATTATGGCAAAAATTTTAGGAATCGATCTTGGAACAACTAACTCCGCCATGGCTATTATTGAAGCAGGCGAACCAACCATTATTGAAAATATTGAGGGCGCTCGCACCACACCATCAGTGGTCGCTATTTCAAAAACTGGAGAACGACTCGTAGGGCAGATTGCCAAGCGTCAGGCGGTCACCAACCCGACCAATACCATCTACGGTATCAAACGCTTCATGGGACACAGTTTCGATGAGGAAGTAGTTCAAAAAGACAAAAACATCGTTCCGTACGAAATTAAAAAAGGTACAGACGGTGGGGCAGTTGTGGTAATGGACGGAAAAGAATACCGACCAGAGGAAGTGTCCGCGATGATTCTCTCAAAACTCAAAGCCGACGCCGAAGCAAAAACCGGAGAAAAAATTACCGAAGCCGTTATCACGGTACCGGCCTACTTCAACGACTCACAACGTAAAGCCACCCAAGACGCGGGTAAAATCGCTGGACTAGAAGTAAAACGAATCATCAATGAACCAACCGCCGCGGCGCTCGCCTACGGATTTAATAAAAAGAAAGACGAGAAAATCGTCGTGTACGACTTTGGTGGTGGAACATTTGACGTATCAGTGCTCGAAGTAGGGGATGACGTGATTGAAGTCCAATCAACCGACGGAGACGCGCACATGGGTGGTCGTGATATTGACCAAGCCATCATCCGTCACCTGATTGCCACCTTTAAGGCCTCAGACGGCATTGATCTCAGTAAAGACAAGCTTGCCCTCCAACGACTCGATGAAGCCGCTGAAAAGGCAAAATTGGAGCTCTCAACTACTGCCGAAACCGAAGTTAACATTCCGTTTATCTCCCAAGGTACCGACGGACCAGTTCACCTCGCGATTAAACTCACTCGGGCCAAACTCGAAGAACTCGCCCACGAATTTATCGACAAATCTATCGAAATTACCAAGCGCGCCATGGAAGCTTCAGGACTCAAGCTCGCAGATATCGACGAAGTAATTTTAGTCGGTGGACAAACCCGTATGCCGGCAATTATCGCCGCGGTAAAAGAACTGTTTGGCAAAGAACCAAATAAAACTATCAACCCCGACGAAGTAGTGGCTCTTGGTGCCGCGATTCAAGCCGGTATCTTCCAAGGTGATGTGCAAGACATTACGCTTGTTGATGTAATTCCACTATCACTTGGTATCGAAACTATGGGTGGAGTAGCTACAAAACTCATCGAGAAAAATACGCACATTCCAACTAAAAAGGAGCAAGTATTCTCAACTGCCGCTGACAACCAAACATCAACTGAAATTCACATCACTCAGGGTGAACGCCCAATGGCGAGTGACAACAAATCACTCGGACGATTTGTCCTCGATGGTATTCCACCAGCACCCCGCGGTGTCCCACAAATTGAAGTAGTGTTTGATGTCGACAGTAACGGTGTACTTAAAGTAACCGCCAAAGACAAATCAACCGGCAAAGAACAATCAATTAAAATCGAAGCCTCTTCAGGGCTCACTGATGCTGATATCGAACGCATGAAGCGTGAAGCCGAGGAACATGCCGGTGAAGACGCCAAAAAGAAAGAACTTATCGACACCCGCAACCTCGCTGAACAAATGGTGTACACTGCCGAAAAAGCCCTCAAAGATCACGGTGACAAAGTCCCTCCAGAAATCAAGGATGATGTCACTGCCAAGATGGCCGCAGTGAACGAAGCCAAGAGCAAAGATGATGTTGAAGCTATCAAAAACGCCAGTGAGGCCTTAAGTACCGCTATGCAGAAAATTGGCGAAGAGATGGCCAAGCACCAAGAGGAGCCAAAGACTGAAACGCCAACTGAAAGTGCCGAAGGAAATGTACGTGACGCCGATGTTGAAGATGATCAAAAGAACGCGTAATACAAATTACAACAATCGCAAAAGCAAAGCTTTTGCGATTGTTGTATCCTTGTGACATAATTGCAAACATCATCTTATGAAAGACTACTACCAAGTTCTCGGACTCCAAAAAGGCGCCTCACGTGACGAAGTAAAAAAGGCATTTCGTAAACTTGCTGCCCAATACCATCCTGACAAAAAAACCGGTGATGAGGCCAAGTACAAAGAAATTACCGAAGCCTACGCCACGTTAGGTGACGAAAAGAAAAAAGCTGAATACGACACCTACGGCCACTCATTTAACGGTGGCGGTCAACCAGGTGGCGGTTTTGGTGGATTCAATTGGGCAGACTTCCAGCAGGGCGGAGGGGGAGCGAACTTCGAATTTGATATTAGTGATATCTTTGAAAACTTCGGTTTCGGTGGTGGCCGCAAACAATCTCGCGGTCGCGACATCTCGATTGATATTAACCTCAACTTCGAAGAATCGATCTTCGGTGTAACGCGCAAAGTCCTCATTACCAAAAACGCTACTTGTACTGTCTGTGAAGGTAGTGGTGCCAAAAAGGGAACTGATGTCACCACCTGCAGTACCTGTAACGGTGCCGGTAAAATCCATGAAGCTCGTCAGACCGTCATGGGCAGTTTCTCAACGGTACGTGAATGTAGTACCTGTAACGGTACCGGCAAGATCCCCAAAGAACGCTGCACCAATTGTGCCGGAGCCGGTGTCGCCCGTACCCAAGAGGAAATTCAAATCAAAGTCCCCGCCGGTATTCAAAACGGCGAAGTCATCCGCATGACCGGCCGTGGTGAAGCCATCAAAGGCGGCCAAACCGGCGACCTCTACATCAAGGTCCAGGTAGAACCCCACAATACCATCAAACGCGACGGTGCCAACCTCTACACCAAGCAACCAATTAAGTTAACCGATGCCTTACTTGGTGCAACCTACAAAATCGTCACCCTCGATGGGGAAGTATCAGTCAACATTCCAGCCGGCATCGCCCACGGTGAACTCCTTCGGATTAAAGGCAAAGGCGTCCCCGTTGACGGCACCCGCCGCGGTGACTTCTTAATCAAAATTGAAATCGCCAATCCAAAGAGCCTCAGCAAAAAAGCCAAAAAACTAGTCGAGGAACTCCGCGCTGAAGGAATCTAACAGGGACAGCAGAAAGGGCACCAATCGCTGGCGCCCTTTTTTGTTTCATTTCTTCAGCACAGTCACAATATAATTTGCCAAGTACTGAAGGTAATTGAGAAAACCATATACAGCAATTCCGATACACAGCACAACAATTACATCATAATGTAGCAGATAAAACACCACCATCGTCATAATGGTCGGCCACAGGTAGATAAAAATAATCGGAGGATTGTACTTCTTGTACTCAGCCTTAGATGTTTCTGACTGTGACATTAGCTTTCCTTTCCCAAACTATTGCTTACACTACAATTTTGGTATCATACTGTCAACATGCCCAAACAATCCACGTCATTTGATTTTGGCGATAGCAAACAACCGTCCAGCTCCTTTGAATTGTTTGAATACATCATCGAGGACCGCGGTAGTAAATATAGTGCAAGCTTTGGCAGGGTAGAAGGTCGTGACAATATCAAAGCGTTTCTTAAACAATTAAAATCCAAAAAACAATATCAAAAAGCCGACCACAATAGCTGGGCCGCCCGCATCACACACGAGGGCGCTGTCTACGAAACAAAATCAGACGACGGCGAAACCGGCGCCGGCATGGTCATACTACGTGTGATGCAGACCTATGACGTCACCAACTGCATCGTATGTGTCACAAGGTGGTTTGGTGGCACCAAACTAATGGGTGACCGTTTCAAACACCTCCAAGACGCCACCAGACACGCCCTAGATAACCTCACCTAACAACGCCCTAATCTTAGGGGTTAAACCCCTAAGATTAGTTTTCCATTAAATCTGAGTACTTTAAACTTCGTCTTTTTTGGTAGATGTCTTTTGCTAGAAGTACATTACTTTCAAAGTTATACTTCTCATTTGATTGATTAATTATTTTGCTTTTATTAAGACCTTGGTAGTGCAGTGAGCTCGAGTGACAAATTTCACGTTTAATTTCTATACCATGCACAAAATGATTTTCATTTACATAAGCCATTAAATACTGTAATTGTTCTTGACTCTGAACTGGTACTTTTTTAAATGTACCTTGAAGTAAGGAACCCGATCTCTCAAGTTTTGAATTAAAATAACTAGTATACCCACCAGAAATTCGCTTCATAAATTCACTTATTCCTCTATCTACATTTTGTTGCAATATTAAATGGAAGTGATTTGGTAACAGGGAATATGCGAGAATTTCAACTAATTTATCTTCCTTAAGATTTCTATCTTTTCTTACTTTTGCACTATCAAAATTTATCACAGGCTCAATAACATTAAAGAAATCCAACGATATATAAAATCTGAGGTAATCTTCTTTATCTAAAAAAATTTCACGTTTATCTACACCCCGATTGTACACATGATATATATCACCAGTAATAAGTGGGATTATTTTTCGTGGCATTAATTTAAGTATAACAATCTTAGGGGTTTAACCCCTAAGATTTACACCACAGCTCAGTGGTACAAATTGTCGGATGGGGTATAGAATATAAAGACATGGACACGGCTTACGTTCTTAGTCTGCTTCAGGAATTAATCTACCTCTTTTGTGTATTTGGATTCTTCATCGTGTGGGCCATTGTGCGTGGGCGGCAGTCCCTCATCAATATCATTTTTGGATTGTACCTGGCGCTCTTGATTTCACTCGAGTTCCCATACTACGACACCTTCCTCCCGAATAACGCGAGCGAACATAGTCTGGCTGTAGGGAAGATGGTGCTGTTTGCCATATTCACTACCATCGCCACAATATTAGTTGCCCGCGTCATGCCCGACGCCTATCGGGAGAAAAAATTCGAGAGTTTCTTCAAAAAAATCCTCCTCGCACTCGCTGGCACCATCCTCATTATGGCCTACAGTTTTCACGTCTTACCCGTCACGGAATTCGTCACCCCCGGCACCCCGATAGCATCACTGTTTTCACCCAAAGAATGGTTCTTCTGGTGGCTCCTCCTCCCAATGGTCTTTTTGTATTTAAATTAAATTACAATCACGTAAATCTAAAATGAAAATTTTAATTATTGGGTCGACTCATGGACATGAAAGAATTGGACTTCAGGTTATTGAAGAATTGCGAAAGTTAAACTTGTACCCTAACCAAGTTGAATTTATTGTTGGTAATCCAAAAGCTTCTGAACTAGGGGTGCCTTTTACTGAAGGGGATCTCAATCGTGTTTTTCCTGGTAAACCGGATGGTAATTATGAGGAGAGAAGGGCATTTGAACTATCTGAAAAAATTTTACAGGCTGATTTAGTGATTGATATACATTCTACAAAAACAACTGATTTGGGTGAGAACTCAATGATTATTGTTACAAAATATGATGAAGAGACTAAACGAGTGCTTGAGTTAATTTCTCCTCCAAAAGTATTAATCATGAGACACAAGAGCGACAATGCTCTAGTCTCACAAGCAAAAATTGGCATTGCGTTTGAGTACGGGCTAGATGATAGTGAATCCGTTATGAATGCAACAGTTCATGATATAGCTGCTATTCTAATGAGTTACGGACTAATTAATCAAAATCCTTTTTCTAATCCACGCGAAGTATCAACAAGTTCTGTATATGACGTGTACGATGCATTTAAAAAGAATTTTGAAGGAGACTACGTTTTGTCTAAAGAAATTGAAAACTTTAAACAAATAAATGTGGGTCAAGTCGTTTGTACAACAAACTCAAATGAAGAAATCATCGCAGAAGAAGACTTTTATCCAATACTATTTGGAAATAATAGATATAAAGATATTCTCGGATTTAAAGCGCAAAAGCTGTAACTTAAATAATGCGCTATAATGTGCAGCATGGTAAACCCTCTTAAAAAAATCTTTAAAAAAGACAAAAATATAGTTATTGGAGCTTTACATTTTCCACCACTGTTGGGATTTGATGATTTCGCAGGATACAAGCATGCACTTAAATACGCTATTGCTGACTTAAAGACCTTTGAAGCAGGTGGGGTTGACGGTATTTTTATTGAGAATAACTACGGACTTTCAAAAGAAAAAATTGATTCCTCAGTAGCTATTGCAATGGGTTATCTCATAAACGAGCTAAAAAAACATACAAGATTACCGCTCGGTGCCAGCGTCCTTTGGAATGATTATGAGGTTGCTTTTGCTCTTGCTCATACATATGATTTAAAATTTATTCGTATTCCAGTATTTGTCGATACGGTTGAACCATATTGTGGTGTCATCACAGGAAATCCAAAGCATGTTAAAGCGATTCAAAAACTGTATCTAGCAAATAATGTCGCTCTATTTGCTGATGTGTTAGTTAAGCACTCAAAACACATAACGACTCACACGCTTGAAGCGGCAAGTAAAAAAGCAATCAAAGCTGGGGCAGATGCTGTAATAGTTACAGGCGACTGGACAGGACAAGCACCTACTGCTGAGACCGTTTCTAAACTACGTAAGAATATTCAAGATTTCCCAATTTTGGTTGGCAGTGGAGCGAGCGTTGATAACATTAAAGGTTTATTGGAAAATTCAAATGGAGCAATTGTGAGCACGGCTTTAAAGTCAGGCACAAATAAGGCTGGTGAAAGAAACGTAAAAGGATTTGAACAAAGAATTGATGTTAAAAAAGTTAAAGAATTCGTTAAGACGACTAAACTAAAATAGACTTTACTGTTTCAAAAAATGCAGCACTCAAAATGTACTCTATTTATCTTATGCGGACATCCATATTCCGGGAAGTCTTATCTTGCTCGACAAATTGTAGCTGAAACTGATATTGAACTGATAAGTATTGACTCGCTGTTTGAATCAAATGGTTTTAGCTGGGATGACAACAAGCTTCCTGATACACAGGAGTGGGATGTGATATTTAATACCTCCTATGAGCTGACAGCTGGTGCGCTACAAGCAGGGAAGTCGGTTTTGTATGATTCTACCAATCATACTGTAGCTAGTCGGGATAAACTGCGTGCGATAGCAAGAGCTAACAATGTTGAGTGTAAGGTGATTTATGTAAAAACATCTACCGAAACAATTTGGCAACGTTGGGAAGAAAACAACCTGAATCCAACAAGATCAAAAGTTAGTAGGGAGTTAGTTCAGCAAACAATCGATGCATTTGAGGAACCAACTGAAAGTGAGAGAGTGATTATTATAGAAAACTAATTTATCAACAGGTTTTGGGGTGTGGGGTTTACTTTTTTTGTTAAAGTATGCTATAGTATTGACAGTCTGGTCAAAAAACAATAGGAGGCCGAAATGGTCGATGCGACTTACTTTGGCCTTGCGGCCGGAATTTTCCAGCTTGCTGGATACATCGCTTACTATATCCTTGTCATCCGTAAGGAAGGCAAGGAAGCAGAACCGCTGACGTGGTTCATGTTCGCGTACGGAACAGCACTTCTGACCGTCATGGAGCTTGACTCCATGTGGAAGGAAGCGGCTGCCGATGTTTCGTGGATGAATGTATTCAGTGTTCTGTTGCTGCCTATCATTTGTTCCCTCGGGGGCATTGGGGTGGCAGTTGGAATCTGGCGCGCAAACCTCCGTCTGACGGGGGAGTGGTGGCCACAAGAATGGAAAGTCGAGTGGAAGGAAACCGATGGCAAGGCATTTGCCGCTGACATCGCGCTGACCATCTGCTACACCGTTCTTTGGATCTTCACTCTGTTTGGAACGACAGAAGGGAACACGCACCTGTGGTGGGTTATTGCCTTCCTGGTTGCGTCAAACCTGACGACGTTTCCGAACTTCGTGCCAATCCTGCGGCAGGCCTGGGCCCATCCGGAAAAAGAGGATGCTCGTCCGTGGACAATCTGGGCCGTGGCCTATGCATTACTCCTCGTACCCACCTGGGTACATGGAAGCGACGGCATGGTCTGGCCGATAAGCGCTTCGCCGCTTACTTGGGACGTCAGCTTCTATGCATTCTTGGCGCTGATGTCCTATCCGGTCATCAACACCGTAATGCATGGTCTCATGGCCATCTTTGCCGGAAGAGAACCAAAACCGGCGGTAATGAACCCTGCCGAGTAAAACACCACCCGACGCCATAACAATATGGCGTCGGGTGAATTTTTTATTTTCTAAATATGTAAATCCCCGCACATTTCAAAATATATTGATAAAATACTCTATACTGTAGAAATGAACCTAGTGGCCAAAGTAATTAATTTCGCATTTGAGTTTCCGGTGCGTTTTTTAGTTTACTTTTTTATTACCTTTACAACGCTGTATGGTATCGGAACATATGCGTTCTACAAACTTTCTTCTACAGAAGCATTAAGCAGTATCTCAATTTTACTTCTCCTGGGTATTATTGCCGGCATCTTACAAGTCGTCGGTTACCTAATTTATATACTTCATGAAGACATTGACCCTAATCCGGTTACCTGGTTCATGTTTGCCTATGGTACCGCCATTCTGACAATTCTCGAATGGGATACTGACGCCACTTTTCCAGAACTTATTCTACCGTCAGTCTGTGCTGTATTTGCAATCATTGTTTCTTATAGATGCTGGGTAAGAGCCAGAAAAAATGATCCGACAAATTGGTGGCCAGAAGATTGGTGGCCTAATGATAAATATGACAAGTTTTCATTTGTTTCTGACATAGTAATTACCATTGGCTATGTTTCTATATGGTTCTTAATTTTGTTCGGAAATTTAGAAATTGAAACAAAAGAAACATTTGTTGTTCTGTTCTTATTTTTATCTAACCTATCAACATTTCCAGCCTTTTACCCAATACTTCGCACAACCTATAACTCTGATTACACCGAAGCTGCTTCACCTTGGTTTATTTGGGCTCTGGCATACGCACTACTGGGAATCGTAACATTCATCACACATGATGCACTTTGGCATCCATTAATGTTTTACCCATTAAGCAATGCCTTTTTACATGCATTAGTAGGTATTTTTGCATTGAGGGCAAAACGTGGGATTAATCATAATTCAAAAAATGTTCATGCTACAATTTAAGAACCATGAAAAAGCTGTATGTCGGAAAAAGTAGGATTGAGGGAAAGGGGATATTTTCTTCAGAGAAAATTAAGAAAGGGGAACACATCGCTTTCCTAGAAGGTGAGTTAGTCAGGAAGAAAACCCAAACAGCCAAGGAAGCTTCGAGTATCCCTTTATGGTATGGAATTACAGATACTATTTGGCTAGATCCTAAAAATACGATCTGGAGGTATTTTAACCATAGCTGTGAACCTAATACTGCTATTGTTGGTAGAAAAAAAGTCATTGCATTAAAGAGTATCGCTCCAGACACAGAGCTAACTTTTGACTATTCGATGAGTGACGGTGATTTGCTCTGGGAAATGTCTTGCGCCTGCAAAACTCATTCATGCAGAAAGAAAATTCATTCAATACAAAGACTACCTGAGAAAGTGTATAGGAGCCACCTTCCATACATTCCAACGTTTTTCAAGAAACTGAGGAGTAAAAAGTTGTCTGTAACATAATGATATGAACCGACACGAAAAAAATAGCTTAATATTTTATTTTTTTCTTGTCTTTTTTATTCTTTTATCTGTCGGTGCTACATATGTAAATATTATTGTTGAAAAGAATTTCAAACAATTTACAGCAGACGAGGAGGAGCCAAGTGCATTAGACTTCTATTTTCATAACAACAATATATGATAGATAATCCTTGCGAATGGGGGAGCGCAGCCCTACTCATATTTTCTGAAAACGTCGGTAAGCTTATCTACTACACACATGTACTACCACTTGTTATTTCATTGTTTTTAGGTTTCCAGGTCCTTATCAGTAATCCAAAAGAGCTTGCGAACAGAGTTCTCTTTGTTACAACAGTTCTATTTGCGACATGGGTATACTTTAACTTAATCTTATGGGCCTCACCGACACCTGAAATGGTGGTGTTTTTCTGGTCACTGATTGTTCCAGTTGAGCTTTTAATGTACCTCTCTGCCGTTTACTTGGTATACCTCTTTAGTAACAGGCAAGTTGATATGCCTACATGGATGAAAGTTTGTTTCTCACTACTTCTTGTTCCGATTCTATTATTTGCTCATACAAGTTTGAACGTGATTGGCTTGTCACCAGATTGTGACACAGGGGCATTCGAGGGGATTGTAATTCAATACATGTACTTTGTAGAAGTTTTTCTACTTTTTATAGTTGTACTATTTATAATTAAAGGCTTGAGCAGGATAGAAAAGAAAACCGAACGCCGCCAGCTTCTGTTCATTGGTATTTCTACGTTTATATTTTTAGCATTTTTTACTGCAGGTAACTTCACGCTATTCTTTGACCTTGGTCCTTATTATGAACAATACAAACTCTTTGGAATGCCATTATTTGCCGGCCTTGTATCGTACTCAATAATTAAATACCGTGCCTTTCACACAAAAACTCTATTTACTGAAATACTTATTTCAGCATTATGGATACTAATGTTTTCAATGTTGCTATTTCGTGACATGAGTTACGCACGCCCAATTATTTTTATTACTGTTATCATTTTTGGATTTCTAGGAATAATTCTTTCCAGAGTCATGCGTCGTGAACTTGAACAAAAAGCAGAAATTGAACGCTTGGCTGTTGGGCTGGAAAAAGCCAATGAACGGTTGCAGATTTTGGACAAACAAAAATCGGAGTTTGTTTCGATTGCTTCACATCAATTACGTAGTCCGCTTACAGCTATTCGGGGATATGTGTCGATGATGACGGAGGGGAGTTTTGGGAAGTTGCCGGATAAAGCTAACGAGGCACTGGGGCGAATTGCTGAATCAACAGTGTTTATGGCATCGTCGATTGATGACTTTTTGGAGGTGTCTCGGATTGAATCAGGTAACATGAAGTACGACTACAAGGATATGAATTTCAAGGAACAGGCCGAGCATGTAGTTGATGACCTGCGGGCAGACGCGGTGCGTCGTGGACTGTTGCTTATGTTCCGATCTGATATGACTGGCACCGGAATGGTTCATGCGGACGCGGGGAAGACACAACAGATACTGCATAATCTTATCAACAATGCGTTGAAGTATACGCCGAAAGGAAGTGTTACAGTCTATGCCCACGACGATGTTAAAACCAAAAAGATGTATGTCGATATCATCGATACCGGCCTCGGACTAAGTCCAGAAAGTCTGCAAAAACTGTTTGGTAAATTTGCTCGCGCCAAAGTGGCCAGTTCAGCGAACATCATGGGTACCGGATTAGGATTATTTGTCGCCCGAGAAATGGCTCGCGCGATGGGTGGCGATATTACGGTAACGTCAGATGGGGAAGGTCTCGGTTCCACCTTTACGATTACACTGCCACTTATTTAAAACTTATTTCATTCTATGCACGACAGCACCAAAGCCACCATCATGCGCATCATACTGGCATTTTGCATCACCATTTCAATTTGTTTGATGTATTTCGTCTATATTGTAGAAAAAGACTACGATGTTATGACCAATCCGTCTGGGCCTGAAAAAAATCCTAATTAATTTATTACTACTACATGCTAAACATCGTTGATCCCACAATTTGTTCCTGGGGTACTGCCACCTACTTAATTCTGTCAGAAAACCTGATTGGGAGTTTCCAGTACTACGCACACTTTTTACCATCTATATCGGGATTAATTATTGCAATTTTTGTATTACGTGCCAACGTGCGCAATAAAGCAGCTCAGGCACTCCTGTTTACCACCGTGATGTTCGCTATTTGGTGTTTCCTTGACCTCATTATCTGGGCCTCAGAACGATCGGACGTGATTATGTTTGTCTGGTCCACGCTAATATACTTTGAGCTTTTGATGTACGTCGGAGCATTCTATTTCATATACGCCTTCTTTAATAAATCTTTTCCACCATTTAAAGTTGAGTTGGGTATCTTTGTAATGTTCTTACCTCTGATTTTATTCGGACACACCAAACTAAATCTAGTAAACTTTGATTTTACCAACTGTTTACGTTACGCCACCGAAGGACCTTTGTGGCAGTACTACGTGTACGGTTTTGAATTTTTATTTGTAGGATTAATCTTGTTACTCACGATTGCAGAAGTGAGACTCAAGCGCCGGGAACGTCGTGAGACCATTCTTGTTGCCGCAGGCATCTTGTTATTTTTACTCTCATTCTCAATTGGCAACATCATCGGAAGCTTCTACGGTGACTGGGAATCGGGACAGATTGGTTTATTTGGGATGCCAATATTTGTAGCATTTTTGGGGTACATCCTCGTACGGTATCAAACATTTAAAATTAAGCTCCTTGCGACCGAGGCCTTGATGGCCGGACAGTTGATTTTGTTGTGTTCACTACTCTTGGTGCGGTCAATTGAAAATGCGCAGATTATTGCAGTGGGAACTATTTTGTTCTTCTCGGTACTCGGCACACTCTTAATCAAAAGTGTCCGCAGTGAAGTGACCCAACGTGAAGAAATTGAGAAACTCGCGACTAATCTGGAATCAACCAACGAACGATTACGGATTGTGGACCAACAAAAATCAGAATTTGTGTCGATTGCTTCGCACCAACTCCGGAGTCCACTGACGGCTATTCGTGGCTATACGTCAATGATTCTTGATGGCAACTATGGGCCTGCACCAGAAAAAATGACCGAGGTGTTGGGACGGATTCATGAATCAGCCAAATTGATGGCGTTTTCGATTGAAGACTTCCTTAATGTCTCACGTATCGAATCTGGCAATATGAAGTACACATATACTGATTTTAATCTCCGGGAGCAAGCCGAACATATCGTTGACGACTTGCGTCCTGAAGCCACCCGATCGGGACTACTGTTACTCTTTAAGTCCGATATGCGGGGACAAGGTATTGTGCACGCTGATATTTCAAAAACCCAACAGATACTCCATAACCTCATCAACAATTCACTTAAGTACACCCAAAAGGGAAGTATCACTGTATTTGTGTACGATGATATTGGGCGCAAGCAGTTATTTGTAAATGTTATTGATACTGGTATTGGTATGAGTCCTGAAACTATTAATGACCTCTTCCAGAAATTCAGTCGGGCTAAAAATGCTAACAGTGTAAACATTAACGGCACCGGATTGGGACTATTTGTGGCCCGAGAAATGGCCCGCGCGATGGGTGGTGACATTACCTGTAGTTCAGCAGGTGAGCAACGTGGCTCAACGTTTGTACTCACACTGCCACTGGTGAGTTAATCCATCATGAAGATTTTATTTCCCAACGAAGTTATCCTTGAGAACAAAAATTTTATTGTAGCGCAAGATTGGGAAGTGCCTATTGTCGGTTTCTTTATCCTATCCACCAAAAGAACTACTCGTTCAGTAGGTGAATTTACCGAGGCTGAGGCAATGGAATTTGGACAAATAATTACCAAAGTTCGTAAAGCGATGTCTGAAGTGCTCAGCATTAATGACGTCTACTTATTCCAAAATGAAGATACTCAGCATGGTTTTCATCTCTGGATGTTTCCACGACATGAATGGATGGAACCATTTGGTCGCAAAATTCAATCAGTAAGACCAATTATGGAACATGCCCAGAATTTAGAGGTGACAGACGAACTTTTAGCTGAAGTTATCGCCGCCTGCACTAAAATGAGAGAGTATTTTGGAAATGCTCGGTAATTTGTTACTATTACACAACCTATGAAACAAACTATATTAACGGGACTACAGTCATCGGGAGACCTGCATATCGGAAACTATTTTGGCGCGATGAAGCCATTTTTGGATTTGTACAACGATAAAAAAGATTCCGCCAACTTTTACCTCATGGTGGCTGACTACCACGCGCTGACATCGGTGCGAGATAGAGAAGCTCTTAAGGCAAGTATCTACAACACCGTTCGTGATTACCTAGCCGTTGGCGTAGACCCTGAACAAGTAACATTATTCCGCCAATCAGATAATCCAGACCACACCGAAATGGGTTGGGTCCTCAACTGTATGGTGACCGTACCATTTTTGATGTTAGCTCACTCATACAAGGACAAAGTGGCCAAAGGCCTCGAAGCGAACGCCGGACTATTTACGTACCCAATGCTCATGGCAGCGGATATTTTGCTCTATGGGACTGATTTGGTACCAGTAGGGGAAGACCAACGACAACACCTGGAATATACCCGAGAGGCAGTCGCCAAATTCAATAACGCTTATGGTGAGGTATTAAAAGAACCAAAAGAACTCATTCTCGAAGCAGTGGGTGTAGTGCCTGGAACCGATGGTGCCAAAATGAGTAAAAGCTACAAAAACACCATTCCACTATTTGGCAGTCGCGAAGATATCCAAAAGGCGGTGATGAGTATCGTGACCGACAGTACCGGCGACCGGCCAGAAAATGTCTACGCCATTCACAAACTATTCCGAACCGAAGCCGAACTAGAAACTCTCTACACTGAAAATGCCGGAAAGTACAAAAATCTCAAAGAGGCGCTAATCGAAGATATTGATGCATTTATCGAACCAATGCGCGCTAAACGGGCTGCAATTAGTGATGACGATGTAAAAGGGGTATTAGCGGAAGGGGCACGGAAAGCCAAACTAGTTTCAAATGACATGCTGGGTCGAGTGCGGGATGTAATAGGTATTACAATTTAATAATAAGAAGTGACAAATGTAATCGCTTCGAAACATAATTGACAACTATCTAGTTACTGGCATACTGTATTTAACCAACGACGCAGCTGACACCTGCCGAGGCCTGAGACAACCGTCTCCGGGAACGCCCGTTATTGCGTATCTAAGAGGGCCCTGATTGCGCATACGCCGCAGGGAAGTAGGGTGGCACCGCGAGCAAATATTTTTGGATCGCCCCTGCACATGTATTAGTAATAATATTTGTGGAGAGGCGATTTTTTGTTTCTCCAACTCAAATTAAATTAATTTATAAATATGGAACGAACACTAATTCGAGACCTGAAGCAAAATCTTGAAAAAGAAGTAGCCATTAAAGGTTGGGTAGATGTGGCACGAATTCAAGGAAAAATGGCTTTCTTTGATTTCAGAGACCGTTCAGGAAAAATTCAAGGAGTTGTTTTTGGGAAACCTGAAGTATTAGAAGTAGCACAACAACTTAAGCAAGAATGGGTGGTTGAAGTGCATGGTATTGTGCATGCTCGACCAGAAAAAATGGTAAACCCAAATGCTGAAAACGGAACCATTGAACTCGAAATAACAAAAATTGTTGTACTCGCACAAGCCGAGTCACTTCCATTTGATATGTCGCTTGATGGATACAATCTAGACCTTACAACAGAACTAGATCACCGAGCGCTCACGCTACGCCACCCGAGACTCCAGGCTATATTCAAGGTGCAAAGTGTCATCATTGATTCATTCCGTGAATTTATGAAACGTGAGGAATTTTTCGAATTCCAAGCACCAAGTATTACACCAGCAACGGCAGAAGGTGGAGCTGAGGTATTTCAAGTTAATTACTTTGATAAAAAAGCCTACCTCACTCAATCACCGCAACTCTACAAACAAATTGTAATGACTGCGTTTGAACGCGTATTCTCTGTTAACAAAGTATTCCGGGCTGAACCGAGCGCAACCACGCGTCACATCACAGAAATCGTTTCTCTGGATGCAGAAATGGGATTTATTGACTCCTGGAAAGATGTTCGAGATATGTCAGAAAAAACGGTTCGATATATTTTGTCTGAAGTTGAACGCAAATGTTCATCGGAGTTACAGCTTCTCAATGCCACACTACCAAAACTTCTTGAAAATACACCAACATATTCACTCACTGAAGCTCAAGAATTGATTTTTGAAAAAACAGGCCGTGATGTTCGTGGTGAAAAAGATCTTAATCCTGAAGACGAACGGACGCTGTGCGACATCGTTAAAAAGGAAACTGATTCTGATTTTGTGTACGTATATGGCTACCCAACACGTCAAAAACCATTTTATGTATTTCCAAATCCAGAAAAACCTGAATTCAATGAAGGTATGGACTTATTATGTCGAGGGATTGAATGGCTCTCTGGAGGTCGACGCATCAATGACTACAATCAACTATGTGAACACGTCAAAACATGGGGCATGGACCCGAACGCAATCACGATGTTCTTGGAGGCCTTCAAATATGGCGTCCCTCCAGAAGGTGGATTCGCCTTTGGTGCCGAACGTATGACGATGCAAATTCTGGGTCTCAAAAATATTCGTGAGGCCACTATGTTCCCGCGGGATATGAACAGAATTGACATGCTTCTCTCAGGAGCCGAAAAAGAATCTTAGTATTGATATTGCAAAATCCCTCAGCTAGCTGAGGGATTTTATATTACAAAAAGAAACCGCCCTAGTTGGACGGCTTCAGGAGCGTTGTTAATCATGGATCAGAACCAAAAAGATTGTCGGGGTCATTTTTCAAGCTCTCAAACTGCTTATCCGACACAACATCATTTTCGACAACTAGGCATATGTTGGGGCTTTTATCTTTAAACCCAGCGTATTTGACCTTGCGTTTCACTACGATACCGAGAACTTCAAATTCAATAGAATCATTTTCTCGGGGAGTCATAGGTAAGGTAATCAGCTTATATAGAACCTGACTTGTTGTAGCGTGCACCAATCTCACGAAATGCTTAATCATGACAGTTCCTTTCTCTAGATCTTAATTTACTGTACATTACATATTTAATTTTGTCTATAACAATCTTCAGTAGATTTGTTCTGCTATAATTACAACCATGTCTACTAAAATTACCCTGTCTGCCAAAGACGTTGCCACACTTGATACAAAATATACGCGGATTGTTGTTACAGAAGAATCCCTCGGTCACCACCGCTTTGTAGAAACAGCAGATGGTCACACCGAATACCGCCAAGGAGCAGGGAAGTGGAGCGAGGTCACACCTCGAACATTTCGTACGCTAGTACGCAGTCTTGTGCAGTCCTTAAAATCTCACAAGGTAGAATTTGCGAGCATTGCACTAAACTACACCGATTTTCCAAAACTACAGCAATACGACGAAGCGTGGTTCACCTCAACTATTGCTGAGAACCTCGCACTCGCCGCCTACGACTACACTGTCTACAAATCAAAAAAAGATGAAAAACATACACTCAAGGAAATCGTGATTCTGAATCAGAATTCTGCAGGTGCAAAAGCAGGATTTGCGCGCGGTTGTGTGGTTGCGCACTACACCAATAGTGCCCGTGATATCGCCAACACCCATGGCGATGATCTAACACCCAAAGCCCTCGCTGCCGCTGCCAAGAAACTAGCAACTGGCACAAAAGTAACGGTTAAAATTCTCGGCCTTACAGAAATTAAAAAACTAAAAATGAATTTAGTGGAGGCAGTAGGGAAAGGTTCACACAATGAACCACAATTTATCGTGATGGAATATTGGGGGAAGGGAAATGGAAAATTGAAGATGGAAAATGGAAAAGTAAGTGACGAAAACAAGCCATTGGTTTTAATTGGCAAAGGTATTACCTACGATACTGGGGGACTCAATGTTAAACCGTCAGGCTCAATGCACGATATGCACATGGACATGTCAGGCGGGAGTAGTGTAATGGCAGCAATAGTCGCAGCGAGTAAACTGGGACTGAAGAAAAACATCGTAGCACTTATTCCAGCAGCTGAAAACGCGATTAGTAGCCGCAGTATGCGCGCCGGAGACATAGTGACGGCAATGAACGGTACCACGGTGGAAATCCTCCACACTGATGCCGAGGGCCGCCTCGTGCTCGCTGACGCACTGACATACAGTGAGCGCTACAAACCCAAAGCCATTATTGATGTCGCCACACTCACGGGAGCAGCGTTAGTCGCCCTCGGTCAACAGGCGAGCGCTGTTATGACCCGCGATCTAAATCTCGAAACAACCCTCCGCACCCTCGGTGAAGAATCCGGTGACCTCGTGTGGCCACTACCACTCTGGGATGAATACAAATCACCGCTTAAAAGCGCCCGGGCTGATATCAGTAACATCGCCACTAATTTTGCCCGCTGGGGCGGAGCGATCGAGGGCGGAATGTTCCTTGATGCCTTTGCGCCAAAAAATGTCCCCTGGGCCCACCTCGATATCGCGCCACGTATGGACAGCATCCCGAGCGATAAACTAGCTAAAGGCTCAACTGGCGAACCAGTACGATTACTTATTAAATGGCTGGAGACCTACTAACACACTGCGTGTTATTATTTACCCATGTCTCTTGCCAGCACGCCACTTGCGTTCTCTTTTAAATCAAATGTATTTGAAGGGCCTTTGGAGTTGCTGATAGAATTAGTGGAGAAGCGTAAGCTTCTCATTAACGATATCTCACTCGCAGCTGTAACTGACGAATACATTAAACAGGTTAGCGCCATGCAGGAGAAATCACTGCCACACACAGCACAGTTTGTGCAGTTGGCTGCGACGTTACTATTGATTAAATCAAAGTCACTCCTGCCGGTACTAGAACTCACCAAAGAAGAAGAGGTAATGATTGATGATCTCGAGGACCGATTGCGCCAGTACCAAATTTACCGTGATGCTGGGCAATACCTGATTAGTATTTTTGGCAAAACACCACTCTACAGTCCACGCTTTGTCCCGCCAAAGGAAGCACTGTTTATTCCCGATGAGTACTGTACTGTTGATGCCCTGCGTGAGGCGATGGAGAGTGTGTTACTGAACCTACCTAAAAAAGAAGTTAAACCCAAGGTCCAGGTCAAACAAACCATCAGCCTAGAAGAAATGATGCACAATTTACAACGTCGCATTGAAACACAACTGAAAACCAAGTTCTCGCAATTACGGGCGGACGCCACCGAACACAAAGAAGTGATTGTAGGCTTCTTGGCAATTCTAGAATTAGTGAAACAAGGAAATGTACTCGTAACCCAACTGGGGCGATTTGATGATATTGAAATAGAGTTAGAGCAGGGAAGTACGCCGAGATACTACTGAAGATAGAATATTGAAGAGAGAAAATGGAAAATATTATCTTTCTGTTAACAGAAAGGTTAAAAGTAAAATAAAGGAACCCCGCGACTGTCATAGACAAGTACGCGGGGCTAAATACTTTTAGGCTCAGGTGATTCTAACCTTACTGATTTTTTTCTTTCGGTCTTCAGCAACCGCACGAGGTGTTAGCCTCTACATCGCTCGTTCAAGAACATCGACGTCTCCAATTTTTTCGCCGAGGTTTCAAGTTCCCCGGAGTGAACATCCTGCACCTAGCACATCACGTGCATCGGCAGGAGTCACTCCGGGGTCGTTCAGGCCATGCAGTTATCGCGGCAGCCAGTCCCTAAAAGGAATTCGCTCCGCCGACCGCCATGGTCCGCCGGCCGAAGACCGATCAGGTCGACGGGTTGTGGCCGGTGTCGGCGCCCAGGATGTCAGGTTCAACATTGCTTTTCATGGGCTCATGACCCTGGGGCGAAAAATTGATCTTCATCAGATAACTCCCTTTTTATCTTTTGGCACCGTGCCTCAGACATTTACTACAGTAGCATACTTACGTACAAAAGTCAAGCATTAGAATTGGGGAATTAGATGTTGTCAACATAATGTGGCTAAAAATATAGTTTTTAGGGCTTAATTTATGGTATATTTGGGTGATGCCGCTTGATATCCTTATTGAAGGACTTCTTTTCTATAAGTCCGCACCACAGAAAAAAGCTTCACTCCTGAAGCTGTATTCAGTGTCTGAAGCAGACTTACACGTCGCCATTAAACACCTAACTGAGCGTTTACAAACGGGAGCACTACGCTTAGTTGAAACTGAAACGGAAATCAGTCTCGCGACCGCGCCTGAACTGGCTCCATTTATTGAACAAATCCGTAAAGCGGATATTAAAAATGATATTGGAAAAGCTGGTGCTGAGACGCTCGCTATTGTATTGTACCGGGGACCAGTATCACGTAGTGAAATTGATCGTGTCCGTGGAGTTAACTCGTCGTTTATATTACGCAACCTCTTAATCCGTGGATTAATCGAACGTAACACAAACGGGAAAGGCAGTGGCTACACGTTTACCGTCACACCGGCACTGTTATCACAACTGGGAGTACCGTCTACAAATGATCTTCCTGAATTTGCTCGTATCACTGATGCGCTGGAACAATTCGAACACCAGACAACAACACCATGATAGAAGACACCGACTACATGATTAAAACCGAAGACATCGTACCCGAAACTCCCATCGAGACACGGCGTTTTCCTGTGCTCGCCCAATTAGCGCTCTTGGGTCTGGTGTTAGCGCTTATCTTTACCGCGAGTGCCGTTCCCAAGATGTTGGCGCTTAAAAATGCTACCGGCGACAATCCCGCACCAACCGCATCACTTGTTACTGCACAAACATCACTAGAGACAATTACTCCGATTACCAATATAACAATCGAAGGTACGGCGGCATTTGTATATGACGTCAAAGGCAAAAAGGCACTATTCGTAAAAGGGGCGGACAAGGTATTGCCTCTAGCGTCCATTACCAAATTGATGACCGCGCTCGTGGCGTACGAGTTAGTTGATGAAAAGAAACAAATTACTGTTCCTCAATCTGCCATTTTACAATCAGGCGCTAGTGGACTCGCCGAGGGTGAGCGTATTAGTGCTCAAGCACTGTCTGACTACTCTATGCTCGCGTCATCAAACGACGCGGCCTTTGCGCTTGCAAACGCTGTGGGGGCAGTTATTGATACCTCAAACCCGAACCAAACATTTGTGAACGCCATGAATATTCGCGCCGAAGAACTAGGGCTCAACAACTTCACATTTTACAATCCAACCGGATTGGATATCGACTCACAGCAAGCCGGCGCATTTGGTACTGCACGTGAGGTAACATTTTTAATGGAATACATCTTAGAAAACTATCCAAATATTTTGGAACCAAGCACGTTTACCAGCACCCGGGTGTACAACACAGCGGGTAGTTACCATTCTGCCGAGAACACCAATCCGATTGTGACCCAAATACCAAATCTACTTGGTTCAAAAACCGGTTATACCGATATTGCCGGCGGTAACCTCACGATTGCGTTTGATGCTGGATATAATCGGCCGGTTATCGTGACAGTATTAGGCTCAAGTTACGATGGACGGTTTACCGATGTCAAAAAATTAGTTGATGCGGTCACTAGCTCATTACAAACTCCTGAATAACCTATGGAATATCCTATTTTCTCAATTCTGATTCCAGCCACGCTTGCATTTATATTTGGAATTTTGTTAACGCCGCTTTTAACGCACTATCTCTACAAATTTAAAGTCTGGAAAAAAACTGGTGGTAAAGTAGCGCTTAACGGCGAAGTAGCGACTGAGTTTAACAAACTAAAAGGTGACGGGGAGTTAAAAACTCCACGCATGGGTGGAATTGTTATCTGGGGATCTGTACTGGTCACTATCGGATTTATTTACTTACTAAAACTTCTGTTTCCGACGAGCATATTTGATGAGTTATTTTTCATCAGTCGTTCTGAAACCTGGATTCCATTTACAACTTTAGTGATCGGAGCTGGGGTTGGCCTTCTTAATGACTATTATGATGTCATTCATGGCGGAAAGGGGCTGCGTTTATCAGTTCGTATTGCAATCATTACTGCACTATCTGGATTTATAGGCTGGTGGTTTTTTGCCAAGCTCGGTATTGATAGTGTAGGAATACCATTTGATGGTTCGGTTGAAATCGGTTGGCTGATAATTCCGTTTTTTATATTCACTACCATTTCTCTGTATGCGAGCGGAGTCATTGATGGTATCGATGGACTATCCGGGGGAGTGTTCTCGATGATTTTCCTGGCGTATGCCGGCATTGCGTTTAATCAATCGCAATATGACCTCGCGGCTTTTTGTGCCACTGTTGCCGGAGGCATCTTGGCATTTTTATGGTTTAACATTCCACCGGCGCGATTTTGGATGACAGAAACCGGATCGATGGCCCTGACACTCACGCTGGCGGTTATGGTATTTATGACTGACGAGTTAGGTGATGGGAAGGGGATTCTGTTACTACCCTTGATTGGACTACCGCTTGTGGCTACGGCCGCATCTGTATTGATGCAGGTGATTTATAAGAAAATGACCGGGCGCAAACTATTTAGAATAGCACCGCTCCATCATCATTTTGAAGCCGTCGGTTGGCCGTCAACAAAAGTGGTAATGCGATACTGGGTTATCAGTATCATGTGTGCCATTGCGGGACTCGCAATTGCGACCGTTGCGTAGTTTTGATGTGCGGTATACTCAAGTGAACCTATGAAAGCCAAATCTGTCGACACAATTTTACTTGGACTCGTTATCGTACTGGTGGTGAGTGGGTGTTTAATATTTTCCTCAGCCTCGCTTGGGCTTTTAGCTCGTAGTGGAGCGAGTTTCTCGAGTGTGGCTTTTAACCAATTTCTGTTTGGTATTGTCGGCGGGGGAGCAATGATGTTTTTATTATCAAATATTTACTATCGTAATTTACGACAGTACGCATTTTATATCTTTATTTTTTCAGTTCTCATTACGCTCGCTGTGTTCATTCCGGGTATTGGTGCAACCCACGGTGGAGCGACGCGCTGGATTAACGTATTTGGTTTCTCTATGCAACCAGCCGAAATCCTTAAAATTGGTTTTGTGATTTATGTCGCAACCTGGCTATCAGGAATGAATCAGTACATTACCTCATTTAAATCTGGGACCTTACCCTTTATCGGCATCGTTGGTTTTGTTGGTGCAATCATGCTCATGCAGCCGGACACTGACACGTTTATGATTATGGCGGCGGCGGCACTGGCGATGTTTATTACTGCCGGTGGACGATGGCGCGATGTGGGTATTATGGTTGTCTCAGCCATTGTACTACTCGCTATCGTGGCGTTTACTCGACCATACATCATGGATCGACTTACTACGTTTATGCACCCCGAGGATGATCCTCAGGGGGCTGGGTACCAGATTCAACAGTCACTGATTGCGGTGGGATCAGGCGGGTTTACTGGTCGGGGATTTGGGCAGAGTATTCAAAAATTTGAATACTTGCCAGAGCCAATCGGTGACTCTATTTTTGCCGTCTATGCCGAAGAGTTTGGATTTGTAGGTAGTGTGTTACTGATACTATTGTTTTTAGGATTTACGTTTCGTGGTTTTAAAATTGCCGCAGTAGCGCACGATATGTTCGGAATGCTACTAGTCGTCGGGTTCATGACCATTATTGTGCTACAAGCATTTTTAAACATGGGTGCAATGTTAGGTGTCGCTCCGTTGTCGGGATTACCACTGCCATTTATTAGTCATGGTGGTACCGCACTACTCGCCACGCTCACTATGGTTGGTATAGTCTTAAATGTGTCCAAGTACCGCAAGTAGACACAAGCGACATGATAGAATATTTTTAGTATGAGAATTGCATTTGTAGGAGGAGGAACCGGTGGACACTTCTATCCGCTTATAGCGACGGCTGAAGCGATTGTGGCTCGCAATGCGACCGCTGAGCTAATTTATATTGGGCCCACGTCCTTTAATGATACAGAACTCAAAGCTAATAATATTCGTCATATCTACTGTCCAGCAGGAAAAGTACGACGCTATTTCTCTATTCAAAACTTTTTCGATAGCTTTAAAACCATTGCCGGATTGTTTGTAGCTCTGTATCAATTATTTATTTGGTACCCCGATGTAATTTTTTCAAAGGGTGGATACACCAGTGTGCCGGTATTATTAGCAGCTCGTTTTTATCGCATTCCGGTAATCATTCACGAATCAGATAGCAAGCCGGGACGTGCCAGCTTACTTGCGAAAAACTTCGCCCGCTATATTGGTATTGCGTTCGCAGAAGTGGCTCAGTACTTCCCAGCAGACAAAACAGCGTTGGTGGGGATTCCTATTCGCAAAGTAATCACCAACATCGATAACGATCCGTTTACCAAGTTAGGTATCCCAAATGATGCACCGTTAATTTTTGTCACGGGGGGATCACTAGGGGCTGATCGGATTAACGCCCTCATACTTAAGTCACTTACACGACTACTGCCTCATTACCGTATCTTTCACCAGACTGGATCAGCGCTCGAACAAACAGTTGTCCAAACAGCGCAAGCACTCGTGACTGATCCGACTCTGCTATCGCGTTACTATGTAAAAGGGACCATTACCGCAAGCACGATTGCTGCTTTATATGATGCAGCCACTATCGTAATTTCTCGTGCAGGTAGTACTACCTTATTTGAAATTGCCCAGCATGGTAAACCGGCTATTGTGATCCCAATTCCTGAAGAAATTAGCCACGATCAGCGCACCAATGCCTATGCCTATGCGCGTAGTGGGGCAGCGAGCGTGCTCGAAGAAGGGAACTTAACTGAGAATTTGCTTACGACTGAAATTCAGTCTATTATGGGCGATACCGCTAAATACCAGAACATGAGTGCGGCTGCTCGCGCGTTTTCTAAACCAGATGCCGCCAACCAAATCGCCTCTGCTCTCATTTCTATCGGTGTCGAACATGGATCATAATTCTTCAGAAACAAAAAAGGTAGTGACACGTTTCGCTCCGTCTCCGACGGGTTTTATGCATATTGGAGGAGTGCGAACTGCCTTGTTTGCATACCTGTATGCTCGAAAAAACAACGGGACTTTTATCTTACGAATTGAAGACACCGACAAAGAACGAGAAGTGCCTGGTTCAATTGATCATATTCAAAACTCACTACGGTGGCTTGGTATTACCTGGGACTATGGTCCAGGTATGGAAACACCATTTGGTTCATGCATCCAATCAGAACGTCTCCCACTATACATTGAATTCGCACACAAACTGATTGAAAAGGGCTTGGCGTATCCTGACCCCTACACGCCTGAAGAAGTAGCTGCCTTCAAAGAAACTGCGATTGCTGAAAAGCGCCCCTTCTTAATTCGTGACCACCGCCCAGAATCCTTTTGCACCTGGGACGGTACCAAACCGCTTCGTCTGAAGGTTCCAGAAATCAAACGGTACGTTTGGCAGGACGTGGTCCGTGGTGAGCTATCGGCTGGTCCAGAAATGCTCGATGACGTTGTATTGATTAAAAGTGACGGCTACCCAACCTACAATTTTGCCCACATTATCGATGACCTCTTGATGGGAGTTACTCATATCATGCGGGCAGACGAATTCATTTCAAGTATGCCGAAATTTTTAAGCATTTATGATGCGCTAGAAATTCCGTATCCAGTTTTTGTCACACTCCCACCAATCCTCCGTGATGACCGCACTAAAAAACTTGGCAAACGTGACGGTGCCAAAGACATTCTTGATTATCGTGCTGATGGATATTTACCATCAGCGATGATGAACTTCCTGGCACTCACTGGTTGGAACCCTGGAACAGAACAAGAAGTATTCAGTCATGACGAACTGATTACTGCTTTTGATATTACTAAAATTCAAAAAGCCGGCGCCGCCTTTAACGAAGAAAAACTTCTCTGGATGAATCGCCAACACTTGAACTTACTGACACCTGAAGAGTTTGCAACATTCTTGACCCCGGCGATCCCTGCATCATTTAAGAGTGCGCCACAATACAATAACGAAACATTAGCACGGCTGGTACCAACCATTCGCGAACGTATTAACACACTAACCGAGTTTCAAGCTGAAGTCGAACATGGTGAATATGACTGGGCCTTTACTGCACCAACCTACGACACTGATATTCTGAAGTGGAAAAACGATACAGACGTCAAACAAGCTCGACCACGCTTGCAAAAAGCCTTAGAATTGCTCAAAAATGCCGATTTTAGCTCGTCTGAAACTATTAAGGCTACATTATGGCCTTATGCTGAGGAAGTAGGGAAGGGGGAGCTATTATGGCCGTTACGCGTCTGTCTATCAGGCAAAGTACAGTCTCCAGACCCATTTACACTGGCTTATACTATTGGACAGTTGGAAACTCTAGCCCGCATTCAAAGTGCTTGTGATAAAATAGGGGAGTAATGCACAATCGCGTCATTCTTTCATTTATATGTGGACTTGTTATTATCCCCGCACTCTGGTGGGGTAGTAGTAATGTAGCTGCACAAGTAGATATTGAAGCCCTGCAAACAGAAATTCGTGATCGAAACAATCGCTTAAGTGAAATTGAAAAAGAAATCGCCGCCTTTGAATCATCCCTCAAAGAAGTAGGTGCTGAGAAAAAAACTTTACAAAGTGCTATCAACCGCCTCGAGCTTGAGCGTGGAAAAGTGGTAGCGGAAATTAAGTATACCGAACAAAAAATTAATTCAACTGACCTCGAAATTAATAAATTGATTCTTGAAATCAATGCCACTGAGGAAGATATTGCTCAAAATGAAGCAGCGATTGCCGAAACCATTCGTCGTATTTACAAAACAGATAAAATCACGATGATTGAAGCAATGTTGCAAAACGAACATCTCTCAGAGTTCTGGAGCAATTTACAAACGTTAGATCGCGTACGTAACAGTATGAACGAGCGGGTTGCCAACTTGGTTGAACTCCAAAACACTCTCGAGGATAAGCGTGATCAAACTACCGAGCGTCGTGGGGAATTAGTCGACCTTAAAAATCAATACAGTGATCAAAGTTCAGTACTAGCGAGTAATAGAGCGGAACGCTCAGAATTACTCGTAGCAACTCGAAACGAAGAAGCTAACTACCAAAAACTTCTGAAGGAAAAACAAGCTGCCCGCGAACAAATTGTAAAAGAAATGCGAGACTTTGAAGCTAAGTTAACGTTTATCTTGAACCCAAATACCATTCCTACCGCTGGCTCACGCGTGTTTGACTGGCCGCTGGCGAATGTTGTAATCACTCAATACTTTGGTGGAACTGAATTTGCTAAACGAAATGCGGGCGTCTATGGCGGTCGAGCATATCACCCTGGTGTCGACTTTGGAGCACCTACTGGCACGCAAATCAAAGCTCCTCTTGCAGGAACAGTGCGCGCAACCGGGAATACCGATGCAGTGCCAGGCTGTTACTCATGGGGCAAATGGACACTGATCGACCATGCAAACGGCCTTTCAACGCTCTACGCTCACCAAAGTGTTCAGAGTGTGGTTCCAGGACAACGAGTTGCAACCGGTGAAGTAATTGGTTATGTAGGAAATACCGGATTCTCTACCGGCCCACACCTCCACTTTACAGTCTATGCCAAAGAAGGAGTAAACGTTCGAAAATTTAACGAAATCAAAGCCGTCACCAGTTGTGGTGCGGCCACCACACCAGTAGCTGCAACAGAAGCATATCTCGACCCAATGTTGTATTTGCCTCCATACTAAACAACTTTTATGATAAAACTACCCAAACTAAAGTCCGGAGATAAAGTGGCAGTTTTATCACCAAGCTTTGCGGGAGCAGGGAGGTGGCCCGTGGTGTACGAACTAGGACTCAAACGTTTGGAAGATATTTTTGGTTTGATTCCAGTAGAATATCCCTCGACTCGTAAAATTGGAGCATCGGCAGCAGAACGAACAAGTGACCTAGTATCAGCATTTTCTGACCCTGCTATCAAAGCAGTGTTCGCCACCATCGGAGGTGATGACCAAGTGACGTACATTAAAAACCTAACTCCTGAACCATTTGTCAATAATCCTAAACCGTTCTTTGGTTATAGTGACAATTCTCACTTTGCGAATTTTATGTTTTTGCAAGGTATTCCTTCATATTACGGTGGCTCAATTCTTACGCAATTTGCCATGCAAGGAGAAATGGATTCATATACAATTGAATATCTTAAACGAGCTCTATTTGAAGAAGGTCGGTTTCAACTAAAGCCTTCAGAGACCTTTAACGATCAGGGTCTAGGATGGGATAATATTGAAACATTAGCGCAATACAGAACGCACTGGCCAAATAATGGTTACATTTGGGATGGAACAAAAAATACTGAGGGTGTCTTGTGGGGAGGATGTTTAGAATCAGTCGATGAAATGTTACGTCACGCAGTACCTATTCCTTCGCTAACTGATTTTGAAAACATTATTCTCATGCTAGAAACTTCAGAAGAATTACCTACGAGTGATTATGTTCGACGAGTAATACGAGCACTCGGTGAAAGAGGTGTCCTTGCTCAAGTAAAAGCCGTACTAGTGGGTCGTGCAAAAGCCTGGGAATTTGATAAGCAAAACTCTGAGACTGAAAAGGAAGAGTACAGAAAAATGCAGCAGGAAACTATTCTAAATACTATTCGCAAATACAATCCAGAAATTCCTGTGATTCAGAACATGAATTTTGGACACACTGATCCACAAATCCCAATGCCATACGGCAACCACGTACATATTGATAGTGACCAGCAAAAAATCTGGGCACAATTTTAATCTTCTATGACAACAGAAATTGAGGTGAAATTTTTAAATATAGACCATGACGACATCCGTGCCAAATTGCGTGGACTTGATGCTACTTGCACTAAACCAATGCGGCTGATGCGACGGGCAATTATTGATTACCCGGACAGAAGATTACAAACTGGCACCAGCAACTCATTTATTCGGGTGCGCGACGAAGGTGATGCTACCACTCTAACGTTTAAACAGTTTCAGTCACTGTCAGTTGATGGTGCTAAGGAAATAACCACGACGGTAGATTCATTTGAAAATACAATAAAAATATTTGAAGCAGCTGGTCTGGAAGTTTTATCATTCCAGGAATCTATGCGTGAGACCTGGGAGTTCCGAGGTTGCGAAATTGTGCTTGATGTCTGGCCATGGCTTAATCCGTATATTGAAATCGAAGGACCAGATACTTCGACTCTACAACATCTGAGCCTGTTACTGAACCTCGACTGGAATGATTCGGTATTTGGCGACGTCATGGTAGCGTACCGCGCGCAGTATCCTCACCTTAAAGAGCATGAGACTGTAGGTAGTTTACCCGAGGTAAAATTTGACGCCGAACCACCCACGTTCTTTAAGGCAACTTAAATTATAAAAAACTAAATTGACATTTTATTAGGAGGGAATAGTATTGAAATAGAAACATACACGAGCAGGGAGGTCACTTATGACGTACTATGTCTTTAGTTGTTTGCAGTACCTTGAAGACAACGAGGGCAATACAATTGCTGAAGGTGTTTTTATGCGCACAATGATCTATGACCATCCTACAAGCAAGAGGGAAGCGACAAAGGGATTTATTGTAAAGCATACCGAATCAAAGTATGGTAAAGCTGGCTGGAAGTTGACTGGTGGAGCAACCATTCTTAAAATTGATCCAAAAATGATTGAGGAGTTCAGTCACTGCATCGATGATGGTCTTGAGGACGAGGAAGTCCCACCAGCAAATGAAAACTCTCACCTTAAAATTGTAAGATGAATTGCTCCGCCAAAAAATTTTGGCGGAGCAAAAACTTTTTACAACAGCGGGGGAGCAGAAAATATTTTTATGATATCTGACTCCCCTGTTAATTTTAAATTTTTTAAAAATGATCCAAGCTGTGCACATTTACAATTTACCCGCCCTCACACACCTATAGATGATACCTGCTTCATCTAGTAATCTACTCTTGTGTATCTCATATCAAAACTCGCCTGACACAGAACATTTTTCACACCTAGCATCATACACTCATACTCGCGTAAATTTTCACATGATGTAGATGTCGTCTTAAAATATGCATCGGCCTTAAAATCGAATTTTGAGCTTCGTAGAATGGCCTCCAGTAGTAAAAAAGAGATACTGGGGTACCAGTGGTCAAAAAGTCTCAAAATGGTAAATCTACACAATTTGTAAAAAAGCTCAGACATAGGTAAATATGCATAAAAAGTATCCAGAAACTGATTTACAGAGAAATAAACATAAAATTTAAAAGAGAGAAATCTGGAAAAAACATACGGGAAATTAAATACCGAAACTAAACTCAATAATTAATTCAAAATTTTAATAAGCCTGGGGCAGAAGGTCTTTATGGTTATAAACAGCCGGATGTGTAATAAACCTTTATTATTGATATAATACTGAGTATTAGAGTTATTATACTCAGTTATTAATAACCTAACGGGAAGTACCCCGCTATCAATATATAATAGAAATATCAATTATGAATACCCTCCCTCTCATCGACGATTTTCTTTTACACATCCAGGCGAATAATTATTCCCCGGAAACTTTGTATAACTACGAGCGTGACCTCGATACGTTTGCAAATTTTTTACAGAATGAATTAAAAGGAGTGCCATTTGATAAAGTGACCAAACGAACGCTGGAGCAATACAAAGCGTACCTCAACTCCCCTACTCGCAAGACCTCGGGTGGAGCCGAGTCCGAAGTTAAATTAAAAAGTGGTTCCATTAATCGGCACCTCACTTCCCTCAGGCGTTACCTGGGGTTCCTGATGGATATGGATGAACCGGTGCCGGTTGCGCCGACCGCTATCAAATTGCTTCGGATGCAAAAACCTACCGGACAGCTCCTTGAACTAAACGAACTCATCAAATTAATTGAATCCCCTACTACCTTGGAAAAAGACGAGTTCGTCGCGGCTCGTAACCGGGCATTACTGGAGACGTTATTTGCGAGCGGTATGCGTATCTCGGAGTTGATTAGTCTCAAAATCAGTCAGCTTGATCAGACCGGTAAAATTTACATTTTAGGTAAGGGTCGTAAACAACGTTTCATTTACCTGACTGCTCGAGCTGAAGGTTACATTCGTACATATCTCAAAATGCGTGATGATGACTGTCCCTATATATTTGTGGCCCAACGGGGACTTAATGCTAAAAATGTTAAGAAACATATTTCGGCTAACTACCTGCAAATGAAAATTAAATGGTACCGTGAGATGTTAGGTATCAGCATCCCCACGAGCGCCCACTCATTGCGTCACGGTTTTGCGACATACCTCGCCGAACAAGGCGCCAACCCCGCCGCCATCCAGGTTCTGTTAGGTCACGAGTCACTCGAAACTACTTCCCGTTACGTCCATGCGTCTGACAGATACGCGGAAACAACCCACAAGGAGTTCCATCCACTGAAAAAATAAGAACTATAATTTTGGATATTGTTTCTTCCGGTCTTTGGTGTAATAAAACCAATATCTGGAGGGAGCGCCGTTCATGAAGTCTATCGCAGCAATAAAGGTATCGAGGAGGCACGGATTGTTGCGCATGCCTGTTAATTTATTTAGTTTCGTATAGAGCGCATAGGCATCTTTGGTTTTTAAATCAGACGGAGATTTTAGATTTAGCATTATGAGTTTTTGTGCTACCGCCTTCCCGACGTTTGGGATATCAGTAAATTTTTTAGCATCAGACGCTTTGGTTACTTTTGCCATATGTATGTTAAATATGTAACTTTCAGTTCACTGAAAGCTTAAACTGTTTTCTTTATCAAATCGTAGTGCGCTTTACTAATCGGCATAATTGATAGCCTATTCCCTTTCTTCACGAGTGGTAGTGATTCAAATTTTGGGTTGAGTTTAATTTCCGCCAACGTTAGTGTACGTGGAAATTTGGCTACAAATTTCACATCCACTGACAACCAGCGCGGAGCGTCTTTTTTAGAACCTTTATCAAAATATCTACTATTTGCTTTGAACTGTGTTGGATCTGGATAGGCACTTTTAATTATCTCCATCTCCCCCACTATTCCAATTTCTTTGCTACTGGAATGATAGAAAAAAGCTCGGTCCCCTACCCCCATCACATCCCGAATCATATTCCGTACTTGGTAGTTACGAATTCCGTCCCAGATTGAGACGTCTTTTTTCTTAAGATCATCAATACTAAACTCATGCGGTTCAGATTTCATAATCCAGTAATTAGTCGTTTTTGTCATGGTTATTCAATTATAGCAGATACAAAAAACTCCCCGAAGGGAGTTTTTTGTAGTGGAGACAGAATAGTTCCAATGAACTTCTAGATACAAGGCGACCAGGAGAGAATGTGTGAGCCGTACTAATTGTACGGTGAACATATTCTCGACGCAGTAAGCGTAGTAGCTAGGAGTTTTAGAACTATTCTATTATTGAGTATTCATGGCAAGTGTCTGTCCCCAACAAGGAGACGACGCACTCCATGGTTGCAAGCCCTGTTTCTCATAGAGATGTCGGGCATACGCCATGTTGTCATAAATATCGTATAGGTCGAGCCCGAGACTAGTTGCAGTTTCAAGGTGGTAACGCTTGTTAATTTGCATTACTCCCGTGTCAGCATTATCAACCAATCCTTGCAAGACTGAACCATCCGCCAGAGTATGGCGGAAGGTAGACTCGCAACGAGCCACCTGAATCATGACTGGGATGTCTTTGAAGTAGTCTCGAACGATTGCTTCTGTATTTGAATGTACATGTGCGTTCGTTTCAGCCGCTACTACTGCCTCAGACTCAGTCACAATATGTCCGTACGCGGCACTTTCTGGAACTGCATAAGCGGTCGACACAGAGAGTACAGCGAGGATTACAGTGGATATAATAAGCCAATTGTCTTAAGTTATAAATACAAGCTGATACCTTGTAACCGCAATATCCTATCACAACTTTGCTGGTTTTAATACTATAGCATATTTTGACTGTAATGTCAAACACTTACCCTCTAAATCAAGGGTAAAAGCATTAAAAAAATGGCTCAATAGAGCCATTTTTTAGCAACATTGTCTTACGATACAATAAGTTTTGTAATATACAACACGTTCTTTTTACTCTGTCTCTAGGTATTACCTACCGCATGCGTTTCATTATTGGCAAAGTGGCGCAGAGACTGGTTTCTGGTCTCTCTAGTGGGGTTCTTGGGCCTAATTCTCTGCCCCAGTCCTCAATTTTCTCCATTTTATCAAGCATCATGGCGTCAAATTCAGCACGATGTTCACGCATTTCCCTGCGTGGCATCGCTCTCCCCTGAGCCCACGGAAATACCCCACAAACATGGAAGCTAAAATCGCTGGTAGTCGTACCAAGTAATCGTACCGGTAGCGCCCGGGTGAGTAGTAAACGCTCGCGCTCATTTAACTCATCGACACTGAGACGCCATAAGACACCGGTACTATCTTTAAAATTCAGGATCGCTACTTCCCCAGTAACTGGTGTTGCGATTGGTTCTAATATTCCCACCAACCGTCCCTCAACCGGCTTCTGCCACAGTGACTGTTCTCGTTTTTCAAGCGACATGTACATACCAATTTGCTCACCTAATTTCTGATCAAGGGTGTACCCTAACCCCAGACAATGTAACAACACGGCTCCGAGAATTGTAAAGATTACGTTACTGCCAAGAACAACAATCGTACTATAGCGATAGCCTCGTTTGGTATTCTTGATCTCGTACACTGAAATATAGGTCATCAGAGCAAACAGCACTAACCAAATGTACGGCATGATAGCTACCATAAACGTCAAAAAGTTTTCATGGGTTGCTTCATAGAGGGCGTACTGAGCACTCATCGTTACATAGCCACTAATCGCGAGCGCAGCAGCTCCAAAAAATACCGTTAACCCCCAGACGAGCCACAACCCCCATTGTGCCGCTACAAACTTTATTTTTGGTGTTGGGGTAATAGATTCTGCTTCAATCCGTTCAAAAAGACGATCGACCGTAGAGGAGTCTTTTTGATGGTTATTTTGTTGTGATGAGTCGTTTGTCATGGTTGTTTCGTACTAGTTGTTTCTTCATTCGTCAGTATCATTTGCAGCTTCATCTTTCCCCGAGAGATTAAGGTACCAACCGTACCGATAGGGATTTTCAAAATATCAGAAATTTCATCGTATTCTTTATGTTCAAAAAAACGCAAAATGATGGGGTCACGGTATTTGGCGTCGAGCACCAAAAGTGCCTGCCGTAAACGTTTGGCATCGATTGCTTCATCAACCAGCTGTTCTGCTGATGCACCACCATCAGGAATATATAAAAAGAGCTCTTCATTGTCACTGATGAGGTGCCCTTCGGGGCGAACGTTTTGCTTACGATACCATGAAATTGTTTCGTTATGTGCAATCCGGTATATCCAAGACGAAAACAATAATCCACTATCAAAACCGTTAAGGTTTTTATACACTTTTAAAAAAATTTCCTGGAGAATGTCTTGCCGGTCTTCATGAGAACTAACGCCGAGCCGCCTAATGTAGCGCATCAGTTTGTCTTCGTACCGTTCCACAATGAGCGCAAAATAGCTGCGGTCAACTAGTGATTGCGCGACTACTTGTGCATCTGTTAGCTCTTGTGGTATCTCGGTGCCCAACATGTGTATTACGTACTATAGCATTAAAAAATTTCAGTTTTGAAATGCCTATAAGATATAGTAAAATATAAACATGAAATCAAATATTCTTTTTAGTGCTCTTTTACTAGGAACTCTTATCCTTCCCAGCGCCTCACAGGCCTATTCGGTGACTGACACTTCAGCTAAAGACCTTGGGAATGGTTATGCACTTTTCACTGTGACGTATAAATTTGGCTTTTTGAACCGTGAAATGTACATGCCGATTGAAGCAAGCCGTAACACCAAATTCACTGACAAAGGATCGGATGTGAAATACAGTATTTTATTTAATGACCAAACTGAAGCAAAAGCCACCTCAACAGTAATGAAAAGCAACGACCAAAGCTTTAGCCTTAACTACAGTGTGTTACCAGGTAAAGCCAAAGCCATTGTAGTGTCTGATGCTGACATCAAAGACAATCAATACTACCTACCAAAAGGTAAATCACAAACGTTTACCCTGGTGGCCCTCGTGGATATGCGTACCGCATCAGTAAAAGACGACATCTCCCTCCAGATAACTTCCCTCCCCTTCACCATGGTGGATGGACGAAAACAAACCGCAGCTCGACTCAGTGCTGAGGAGCTCGAATCATATAAAACATCTGAGATTAGTCTAAAATAATTATCAACGCAAAAAACCATGGACATTCCATCCATGGTTTTTTAGTATTACATAAATATTGCAAATCTAGATTTTTGTGATATAATTTTAACCTATGGAATTCCCAATGCGTATTAATAAATATCTCGCCCACATCGGTATTGCGTCACGTCGCGAGGCTGATGTGCTGGTTGAAAAACGCCAAGTGCTGATTAACGGCAAAAAAGCCGTGCCCGGATCACAAGTAAACGAAGGTGACAAAGTTGAAGTAAAAGGCACCACCAAGGAAAAACAATACCTCGCCTACTACAAAGGACGTGGCACGATTACCCATTCACCAGGTGAAAAAGAAGTAGATATTGTGATGAGGCTTGAAAAAGATTTTGGTATTACCAACATGTCACCAGTGGGACGTTTAGACAAAGCTTCAGAAGGACTAATTATTATCACCAGCGACGGTCGGATTACTGGCCCCCTCCTGTCACCTGAATCTGGTATTGAAAAAGAGTATCAGGTAGAAGTCGACAAAAAAATCTCCACTCTTTTTGTGCACCTTATGCAAAACGGCGTTGATATCGAAGGCTACCAAACCAAACCAACCGTAGTTGTCCCGTCAACCAAAAACGAACACAAATTTAATATTACGTTGACTGAGGGCAAGAAGCACCAAATCCGTCGCATGTGTGCCGCGCTAGGCTACCAAGTTAAAAACCTCAAACGCGTACGCATTGCCAACATTGAACTGAAAAACATCAAACCAAATCAATACCGAAAAATTGTTGGTCCTGAACTGAAACAATTTCTACAACTCATTAACGTCCAATAGAAAACAGCGCCTCGACAGGCGCTGTTTCTTTTCACTTTTCTTCACACCTTATTATGAATACCAAATGTGGTACCTGGACTTGTTCATTATCTGCCACCGCTTTTACAATTTCTGGCGGATAGACAAACTGCCCTTGTGAACGCAGAGCGTTACCCTCTACAAAGTACCAATCAATGGCGCACAATTTTAGTAACAGGTTTAGAACTGACATAATTCCCCTCCCTCTTCATATCTATAATAAGTATAGCAGAAACATTGTTTTGCAAAAACTAAAAACAGTCACCATGAGTGACTGTTTTTAGTTTAAGTTTATGAGTATTAACTCCCTCGTTTGCGGTCGCCTTCTTTCAACTTGGCTTTTCGCAGACGGACTGATTGTGGAGTCACTTCGAGGTATTCGTCGTCAGCCATAATTTCGAGACCAATTTCGATAGAGATAACTCGAGGATTAATGAGCACAATCGCATCATCAGAACCAGAAGCACGCATGTTGGTGAGCTGCTTACCCTTGGTTGGGTTTACGGTCATTTCCTCACCTTTACTGGTGTTACCAATCACCATTCCTTCATACACTTCGGTACCAGCACCAATGTAGAGTTGTCCACGGTCCTGGAGACTAAAGAGTGCAAATCCAAGCGCCTTGCCTTGAATCATTGAAATCATTGAACCTACTTGGCGCTTCTTGATTTCACCAGCGTATGGACGGAAACCGAGCACACGTGAGGCCAAGATACCGTCACCCTTGGTATCAACCACAAATTGGTTTTTGTATCCAAGGAGCCCACGAGTTGGTCCTTCGAGCATGATACGCACTTGGTTTTCGTGCATGATCATATTGGTCATGGTAAAACCACGGGTACCCAATCGTTCAATAACTGCACCTTGGAATTCTGACGGAATATCTACGGTTACTTCTTCAAACGGTTCAGATTTTACACCGTCGATATCTTTGATAATTACCTGTGGTTGTGACACGGCGAGCTCATACCCTTCACGACGCATGTTTTCGAGCAAAATCGCGATGTGCATTTCACCCCGTCCACGAACTTCAAAACTATCACCTTGGTCAAAGTTTACCTGGAGCCCAACGTTTACTTCGAGTTCTTTTTCCAAACGTTCTTTGATTTGACGACTGGTTACGTACTTCCCTTCACGTCCGGCAAACGGAGAACTGTTTGGCATAAACTGCAAGGCGATGGTTGGTTCGTCTACCTTGATAGCTGGCAATGGTTCAGCCGCATCAGAGTCAGTTAAGGTGTCGCCGATGTTAATGTCTTCAAACCCAGCAATCATCACGATGTCTCCGGCAAACGCTTCTGGAGTTTCTACTTTTGAAATCCCTTTGAATGTATTGAGCTTAACTACTTTACCTTTTCGGTTTTCTTGACCTTCATGTTTAACAATCAATTGCTGATTACCCTTTACTGAACCTTCATAGACACGTGCAATCGCTAGTCGTCCGAGAAAGTTATCGTAGCCAAGGTTAAATACCTGTGCGCGGAGCGCTTCGCCTGGTACATACGCACGCGCTGGTGGTACCAATTCTAGAATCACATCCAAAAGTGGTGACAGATCAACCATCTCGTCTTCTACTTTGCGCTTGGCCTTACCTTCGCGTCCAATGGCGTAAACCGTTGTGAAATCACATTGTTCATCATTTGCACCAAGTTCAAGGAAGAGTTCCAGTACTTGCTCTTCGGCTCGTGGAATATCTGCTGCTGGTTTGTCGATTTTGTTTAATACAACAATTGGCTTGAGACCAAGTTCAAGTGACTTCTTAAGCACAAACCGTGTTTGTGGCATTGGCCCTTCCTGCGCGTCTACTACCAAAAGTACACAGTCAATTGAACGCAATACCCGTTCTACCTCAGAACCAAAGTCCGCGTGACCTGGTGTGTCCACAATATTGATTTTAGTATCTTTGTACTCGATTGACGTATTTTTTGCATAAATAGTAATTCCCCGTTCTTGTTCGAGGGCGTTACTATCCATTGAGGCGTCTTTTTCACGAGCACCCGTTTGCTCCATGAGAGCGTCAGTGAGGGTGGTTTTCCCATGGTCTACGTGAGCGATAATAGCAATATTGCGGATTTCTTTTGACATAATAAAGTAATAATTAAACGTTTCGCCCTTATAAAACAGAGAAAGGCGCGCGATAAAATGGGCGCGCCCGAAAACATGACTAGAATACCGCTTTTTAGGGGTTTTGTCTAGTAATTTAAGATTTTTGAACAGGTCTTGCCTGTGCATTTTCAATTATGTATTTAACAATTTCTCCTTTTCTATTTTTGAAAGCTTCCGCAACTGCGCTTCTCGGATTTGGGCTTCGCTACGACTAGTGACTATTTCTTGATATACCAACTTCACCGGGCGATGAGCTTTGGTGTATTTTGCTCCTTTGCCCTTTACCCCCTCCCCGTTATGCTCCCTTACCCTACGTTCAACATCAGTTGTCACTCCGGTATATAACGAATTATCAGAACAACGCAAGATATAGACATACCATCTAGCTGCCATACCAATATCTGAGGCCATCAAGTAATGATTGTCCGTTAGCAAACTGCGGATAGACAAACCAGGCAAAAATACACGCCGCCATGATAACAACCAGTAGTTTAAGCATGGAGTTTTTGATTACGTTGCCAGTACCAGGTACCACCGATTAATCCAATGAGAACGAGTATCCCTAATGGATAGTGAACATACGGCGAACTAAACATTCGGAGTGTACTGAGTCCATAAAATTGATACACCAATTTTGTATCAGCCAGTGATGCAAAATATCCATTATCATCGGTGTTGGTACCTACAAGGAGCATGTACTTACCTTGATTATTCGGACTACTAATTTCAATGCGATACGTTCCAGCTTCTACCTCTTCACTAAAAAATGTTCCGGCCTGATACCGCAAACCAGTTACCTTATCGGTGACGAGTGCCCAGGTACTATCTATCGCGTTCAAGCGAGCAATTTCTTCTACCCCACGGACTTCTTTTTGTTTAATAATAATACCGTTTAATTGTGGTGCTGTATCAAGACTATTGTCAGGCACCCCCCGTATTTCCATACTGAGGATAAAAGGATTTTCGGAAACAATTTCAAACATTTCTGGAAAATCTTGTAATTCACCCAGAATCAATTGTTCTGTTTCTGGATTTTGAATAGTGATCACCTCGTACTGTGTTGGGACAGTTTCCAGCACCGCATCAAATGCAGAAGCTACAGATGCACCGAATATGACTGGGAGCACAAGCGCAAAATAATAAACCGTCTTCATGTTAGTTCTATTGTACCAAATTAACCAAAAACGTGCCCTGACTTAACAAGGACACGTTTTGGATCTCAATTTTGGTTTTGGTGGGTAGTTTATTTAATCTAACTCCCGACCATCTTTTAGAAATTTTGGACTATCACCTTTGGTTGGTTTTACAATGCCGGCTTCATCCAATATTGCCTCCATAGCATCACGATCATTGGCTTGCCGCGCGACCGCAAACGCCGCTTTCTGTATTTCCGTTAACTCATCAAGAAACAGTGGCTCACCATGGCGCCCGTGCGTGCCATGTCCCGGATGTAATCCCTCCTTATCCTTACCTGAAGGAAGTCCGAGTTCAGCAAAAATTTCTTTGGCACCAGCCTTGTCACCTGAGTCACGTAGTGCGTGGGCTTGTTTAAAACTTTGAAAATCTTCCTCGGTTGTGATCACATCAGACAGTGGTGTACCTGCAATTACTTTAGTAAAGGCGTCAAAGTCGTTCGCATCAAGCGCTGATTTAATAGCTGCTTTATGTGCATCGCGCTCATCACGCATCGCACTGCGTACCTTTTCTAAGGTCTCAGCATCAATTCCCGCTTCAACTAATACATCTCGAGCGGCCGTTAAATCTCCCTCCTGGCGAAGTTCGCGCGCTACCTCAAACGCCGCTTGCTGTTCTTCACTTAAGCCGGCCGTAATGAGTGCGCTACTACTAAATGCTTGCGCGCCCGTTGCAGTAAGGGCCAAAGCAGCAATAGCAATCAGCAATGATTTTGAATTCATACAGTTATTTCAAAGTTAGAATTTGCAAAGGTCAGTAATGCATAGGACATAGCTGTATTTCAAATTTAAAGAATAATAAAGGCAAGAGCGACATTGTGTCTTTCTTGCCTTTATTAATACGTCGCCTCTAGTAACTTATTTCGTTTATTCTAAAGTTTCAAAATAGTTCCACAGTTTGTCTAGAGTAGTGTTTATGATACTGCCGCTACTTAACGCTGTGGTACAGGTATCAAGGGTGTATTCCACGCCATCGAGCGTAACCTCATAGCTGTAGTCTCGCCCGTCAACATAGGACATACAATCACCCCGAGTGACAATTTGTGAGGAGATTTCAAGCGCTTCCACCGTCAGTGTTTGCTGTACTTCATTCAAGAGTGCCCGCGGAATCAGCCCCTCTCGTGCTTCAGCAATTTCACCCTCGGCAGCGTATGGCAGATAGCGATATGAGCCATTTTCGAGTACCTGGAACGACGGTGCGGTACCACCCATCCGATCTCCTCCGTACTGTGTACCCTCGAGCACAAAGTCTTCATATACTTCTTCCGTTTGCCCTAGTAGCTCATCAAATTGTGGCGCAAACGCTGTGGCATAGAGATAAAACCCCGCCACTACCCCAACAACAAAGGTAATGATCATTATCCCCCAGTCTTGGGTTGATGCTTTATATTCTTTTTTCGCGTGTCCGTGACCACTCATAAAATGTTTATTTAGTACCTACAAGCATAGCATCACTTCCCGCCCCGGTCCATTTACGTTATGATAGCAACGCTTTCCACAAGCACCATCAGGAGAGATGGCAGAGTGGTTGAATGTACTACCTTGGAAAGGTAGCAGGGGTGAAAGCTCCTCGGGGGTTCGAATCCCCCTCTCTCCGCGAATACAAAACAGAGCGCCTCTTGGCGCCTTTTTTGTTCGCGGAGGGAGAGTAAGTGACTCGACGTCACTTACGTAGGGATTCGAAAAGGTTACCAGCTATTTTGGAAAAATAGCGATAACCTGTACTGAATTTGTAAAATTCGAATCCCCTCTCTCCGCAGCCATACACAAATCCTGTATAATGCGCATACCGTATGAAATATTTTGTATTTGGTGCACTCGTAATCGTTGGTATCGGAATTTGGTGGCTGAATGCTGCCGGGCAATTTTCATTTCGTGATTCACACAATGACGAAATGGAATTTATAGATGATGCGGACACTACCCGTTCAGTTATCACTGAACCGACTGATTACCCAGAAGCCTCAACATCAGTCACCTACCTACCTCCGATTCCCGAACCAACAAATCCTGATGGGCGTACTCGTTGGGCAGCGTACTGGGAACCAATGAATGCTGAAGAGTACGCCGTGTACGGCCCAACAACTCGACCGGCTGGTCCCCCACGAGTCGGTATTCAGGCAGGTCACTGGCAACGTGAAAATTTGCCCAATGAATTATCGGGATTAACAGGCAGTAGTGGTGCCACCGCTGGAGGCTACACTGAAACAGAAGTGAACCTGGCGGTCGCCGAGGAAGTAGTTAAATTGCTCACTAATGCCGGGATTGAAGTTACCCTATTGCCGGTGACCGTACCCATTGATTATTTAGCAGACGCGTTTATCTCCATTCATGCTGATGGCAACACTGACACTTCAATCTCTGGTTTTAAAATTGCCCCACCACGCACAGATTATTCTGGAAAAGCACAACGACTAGTAGATGCCATGTACCCCACCTATGAACAAGCAACCGGCCTTAAACGAGATGAGGCCTTCACTCGGAGAATGAGTGGGTACTATGCGTTTAACTGGAGACGCTATGATCACGCGGTTCACCCGCAGACCCCATCAGCCATTGTTGAAATGGGTTTTCTCACCAATGCCAGTGACCGCACACTCATGACCACCCAACCAGCCCTCATTGCTGAGGGTATTGCCAATGGGATTATTAATTACTTAACTGCTGAAGGACTACTTACTACGGAGTAATGGTAAACGTTGTCACCAGCTCATTAAAATCTTTTTCATATGAGAAGCCACCTTCGGTCTCCATTGATTCTCTGGTACCTACTAGGAGATAGATTTTATTGTCACTAATTTGCGCCACGGTTACACCGGGATACAATCCATCCCACAAACAACTTTTGGCGTCGTTGCCAGCCAGCATCGTATTTGTCACTTCCCCATCCATACAATTGGTGATCATTTTGTTATCAATCAACCAGGCTTCTAGATCAGTAATTTTAGAGGCGCTATACACATACACTGACATTGATGGTGGTCCGTCCATGGCGTTACCTTCGGCTGCGGCTTTAACCACCGCATTGTAGTCATCGGAACGCATTAGCGTCACGCCAAATAGCGTACCCATGTCAATATTCTGATCGAGCGTATTTTCAAACATTGAGTAGCCATAGGGCTTGATGCGGTAGTTAAAGGTGAAGTTATAATCACTGTTTTCAAACACAGCGATTTGGGCCGGAGCAGTTGTCGGAGGAAGTGGAGTTTTAGAAATTTCTTCAATCTCGACTACCGGTACTTCAGTTGGTGTATCAGCCGGCGAAAAATCATAATAAAAATACGCACTCACAACCACCACCACGATCAAAACTAAAACTAATGCTTTCATAGACTAAGTATACAGCAGTCACGAATAAGGCCTAAATTAGTCCAGGTAGCTAGAAAAATAAATAGCGTGACAGGTGTAACCACCCGGATTTTTTAGTAAATAGTCCTGGTGATATCCTTCTGCTACCCAAAATGTTGTGAGAGGTTCCAATGTAGTTACAACAGGATCTGACCAACGTTTTGATGCGTTTACAATCGCTATCATTTCAGTGGCTATTGCTTTCTCTTCTTCATTTCCATAGAAAATAGCCGACCGGTAGGAGGTGCCACGGTCATTACCCTGTTGATTTAGAGTTGTCGGATTATGAATTTGAAAAAAGAAATCGAGCAATTGTTTATATGTTATTTGCTCTGGGTCGTAGGTAATCTCAACGGCTTCTGCGTGACCGGGATGGAATTGGTAGGTTGGGTTTTCGTTGGTACCGCCGGTATACCCTACTTCTGTTGTAACAGCTCCCTTTTGGTCACGGAGAAGGTCTTCTAACCCCCAAAAGCACCCTCCGGCTAAAACAATTTTTTTGTTCATCGAGTTATATTATTTTTTTAAATGAAGATATTTTACTACCCTCCTCTACCCAATCCCACACCCTGGCGGCTACGTTTACTGGAGTACCAATTAATGGGTCGTGATGTAAATTGATAAATGGTACTGAGTTACATTCGATAATTCCCCACCTGACGGTATCCGGGTCGGCCTCAACACTCGTGGTAATAAAATCAAACCCTACTAACGGGTCCCCGGTGGCTACTGCGGCTCGCTCGAGTTCACTCACTAATTTTGGATGGGTCACATCTGTCACCTCACGACTGCATCCACCGTAACTAAGACCAATTTTTTCACTAATATCAATAGTCAGACCAGCAGGCAAAACTGTCTCGAAGGTATAACCCTGGGCGCGCAAAAAATCCAGGTGTTTTTCGGTAATACGTACCAATCCAACCCGCGCTGGTCTCGTATCATTTTTCCGTTCAATTAATTGCACAATGGTAGCAATTCCATCGCCAGTAATACGCGGTGGGTCACCGGCGAGCACACCACCCAATTTACCATCCACGCACGTGGCACGATAGACACTGCCGACATAATGTTCCTCGACTATAACCTGTACACATAATTGTTTGGCTCGTTCGTACGCAATTTTAAAATCAGTTAGATTGTTGATGTGAGTAGTTGTATGTCGTCCGCGAGAACCAAAACGGGGTTTGATGATGACTGGTTTTTGTAACGTATCAAAAAGTTTTTTGGCGGCACGCCATGATGATACCGCAGCGCCTTTTGGTGCTGGGACATTGTGCGCGAGTAAACATTGTTTCATTTTTGCCTTATCATCAAGCCAGGCTGAGGTCATGGCATTTAACCTCGATAATCGCGGCACCCCTTCAAAGATGATTGCTTTGCCAATTGCAAAGGTGACGCGATACGTATCGTGTATTTTTCCGAACACGATGAGAACTTCGGTTTTGTAGCCGCGGGCTTTGGCTTCGTCCATTAATACCTTACCTCTATCGGAATCAATCGTGTCGGGCACTGGTGCAAAATACATGAACCCAAATTTTGTACCGAGCCAGAGAAACAAAGCGAATAATCGGTCTACACCCCAGAGAATACCGCGCCCAAACCACGTACGAAGGAACCACTGCCCGATCGGATCAAGTGTCAAAAACAGCACCGAGTCTATTTTTGACATGCGGTGTGAAATTGGATTATTACCACAATATAAGCACGTTTGTTTTGTAGTTTTAGAAACGTGACTCATAGAACAAAAGCTACACGGTTGGGGTGTTCTTTTCGACTGGCTTCTTAAACTCGTCAGCAATATTAGAATAAAATACTATCGCTAATGTAAACCCAGCTAGTAAAAAGAGTAGGTCATTAAGGAAAGAATCAATTACTGTATAGACAATTGCTCCTGGAATAGAGATGTACAGCAAAACACTAATCATAGTTATATATAACAAATGTTTTGGGGCATATGACCTGAACTGATATAAGGCTACCAAGTTTTGCAACATCCATACTAGAAGCGGTAAGGCCAAAACGGCGGTAATAATTTCGTATATTGATAAATCCTGCTCATAAACAGAATCAAGATATGTCTGTAGTTCTGCAGGAAGCAAAGCTGGCGTAAAGAAGCTCGCAATGACATACACAAAAAGTAGTACCGCTTGGAAAAGTATCAGTTTTTTGAATTGTGATTTGGTAATTTGCATGTTTTTGAATTATGAATTTTTAATACATTGTAGAAGCTCTGGGGTTTCAGTCCAGCCACATTTGCCGGTGGCTTGACGTTCACATTTGGCAGTTTGGTAGCAGGCGTATTCTTCTCGATACTCGCAGGTAGTAACCATGCCATCCATCTCACTCGCTTCCCCACACAGTTGTGAACTGCATCCGCCAACTACACAGGCACCGGCCAACACTGGCTTTTCCGGAGGTGGCATTACTGGTGGATTAGGTTTTACTACGGGTTCTGCCGGGGGTTGCACGACTATGCTAGATTCTTCGATTGGAGTTTCAACTTCTGAATCAATGATGGTGATGGTGGAGGTAGTAGCTACGTTATCAGTGACATGATGCATGTGATAGATCTGATCTTTGATATACCAAGTAGCGCCGGCTGCTACCACCGTAACCGCGAGCAACATCAGTAACGATTTTAGTTCAGGCATAGAATTAAATTTACGAATTAAACGTCCATTTCGCGCAACATTCGGATGCGATCAGCGGCTGGAGGGTGGGTTTGGAACAAACCGCCTATTTTTTGACCAATTGAACGTTTTTGCGGGCCGTAGGGGTCGGCAATAAATAAGTGGGCGGTGGCATGACTCGCTGATTTCATTTGCCCACCGTAGCCAGAAATTTTCTCTAGTGCTGAAGCCAGTCCTTCTGGGTACCGAGTCAAAAGCGCACCAGTCGCATCAGCCAAATATTCACGACGACGAGAAATAGCCATCTGCATTAATTGTGCAGCAATCGGAGCTAGAATAATTCCCACAATTCCTAAAATCAAAAACAGGATTCCCACTTTGTTATCCCTGTCACCACCACCAAACATCAGTGCTCGAGAAAAGAAATCAGCAATAATTGCCACAAACCCTGCGAGCACAACAGCCACGGTCATCACTAACATATCGCGATTACCAATGTGTGCCATTTCATGGGCGACTACTCCTTCTAGTTCATTTCTATCAAGTATCGCCAAAAGCCCGGTTGTCACTGCGACAACCGCATGTTCGGGGTTACGTCCAGTAGCAAAGGCGTTTGGTGCTGGATCATTAACGATATAGACTTTTGGCATTGGCAGACCAGCAGTAATCGCGAGATTTTCAACAATGTTATAGAGCTCCGGAGCATCTTGTTTTGCTACTGGCTTGGCGTTGGTCATACTCAAGACCAGCTTGTCCGAGAACCAGTAACTACCCACGTTCATAATGAGCGCAAAGGCGACCCCAATGTAGAGAATAGATGGATTCCCCAGATAAAACGCTACTCCATAGGAAATAGCAATAACCATAATGAGAAAAGTTCCCATCAAAAGCCATGTTTTAGCGATATTACTCCCCTGCTGTGTATAAATTGTTGTTGCCATAGACGTGTATTATACAACATTTTACAAATTTTTGAATCATGTTATGGGTGTTGAATTTTTAGATTAAAATGTTGCCACATTGACATAATGTTAATACAAATATATATTTACGATGCGTGATAAAGACGTCGTATCAGGATGCAGCCAAGCCTGAAGCGTAATCGCCTAATGCCTCACTTAGACGTGATGTGCAGTGCTGCTGCCCAGGTTTGCTTTTGCTGACCTGGGTATTTTTTTGTGAAGATAAATTAAAAATAGCACTTACGGACGCGAAAAAATGAGTTCAATTCTAGGCGCTCAAGCGAAATGGCGCGAGGCGTACATCTGTACGATGAGTGTCATTTTGTGCAGAGCAACAACGAAGTGGACCATTTTTGCGTGTCCGTCTACCAGCTGCCGCCACCTCCACCCCCTCCACCCCCTCCTGAACTCCCCCCACCTGAACTTCCACTCACTCCTGAATTGGTCGACAACGCGGTTGAGAATGCGCCGAGGTCACTCGTGAGGGTTCCGGTGCTAAAGGCGGCGATATTTCCGCCTTCATACCAATCAGGTTGCGGAATGGTAATACCCTCGAAGACCTTGGCCCATTTTTCCTCGACACCAAGCGCCACCGCATACGGCAAGTACTGCATAAACAACTCGGGACTTTTCTCTGGTGCATTGTGAAAATCGAATCGTTCCTTGTCAGTCACTGACAGAAATAGTTTAAACCCTTCAATATGATTTCGGGCTTCATACCAACTGGCAGTTTTGCGCGGAATAAGCAGTATCAACCCGAGAACAATAGTGACTGCAAACATCAGTACAATCAAAATAATGCCATTTGGTGCAAATACAAATCCTCCAAAAACTACAAACAATCCAATCAAGACCGGTGGTATTTTAGCTGACAGAAGTGGGAACGTTGATTCGAGAAAACCATTTAGTTTTAAATCTTCACCTAAATCACGCTTAAGATACATGATACGTTCAGCATTTTTAGCTCGTTCATTGGCGAGTGTCGAGATAGGGACTTCTGTTCCAACTGCTGCTCCGTCGACAAATAACAATTCAGAAACCTTTGTTAAAAACTTTGACGGTATTTCACTAAGTGGTTTTTGCAAAGTAAGAACATAGTCAGTGGTGGGAAAAATAAGTAGCACCTTCTTTTCGGTGCGGGTAATTTTTATAAAACCTTGCTCCGCTAAATACAAAATCCCGGCTGTAATGTCCTTGGGGTCAAGTATGTTATCAAACAAATACCCGGTGTACATTGGTAAAAAATCTTGGTACGGCTCATACTGGGCCACCACTGATTTAGGAACGTAGTGTGCATACCGAAAACGGTACACGTAGCTAGCAAGGCCTATCAACCACATACCGGCAAGTGTATACCCAAATAGTAACCAGGTTACTTCCTCTTGTAATGCGTAGGCCACCTTAGTTGCATCGAGTTCAGTCGCGACTGTGAATTGCTCACCTGGGTTAATATTGTTCGCGGTAAACGTGACGATACCATTATCTTTCATGCTGTTGGTACACGTATCAGTTGCTCCTGAAGCACCCTGGTAGCAATAGTATCTACCCATAAGCAACTCTCCGCTCACCCGCGCAACGGCGAGTGCAATGGGGACTTCCCAATCATTCCCGGTGACATTGTAATAAAATTCCGCACCGGCCTCACCGTACGACAGTGCCCCACGTAACGAGTACGTAATGACGTAGGTTTGCAACCCCATTAACGTAGCGTCAGGGTCTCCAATTTTTATTTCAGACTCACCGCTCCCGTTGTTTACGGTATAGGGTTCGACTTTACCGTCTCGTGTCACACCCAAGACCTCCAATTCTATCGTACGGTTTTTATACCAGGATGAAGCTGGCTGAGGATGGGTATTAATAATGGTACGAAAAATTCCATGACGCTCATTGGCGCCAAAATCATAATTGATTGTTTCCACTACCGACACCTCCCCACTGTCCAATACCGAATAGTCAGCTTCAAATTTAGTAATCATTTCTGCCTGCACCACAGAACCAATCGTCACAAAAACAACGACGCAGCATATTTTTATAACCGTGGTGAAAATTGATTTCATCTGAGACCTTGGGGTGTTTCATTACTTTTATAGTCAGAATCTTCAGACCATTCGAGAAAATGATGATATTTGAATAAACCTTTTTTAGATACATTATCTGTCATAGCTAACTTTATTTCTGCTTCTGAGATTTCAAGCTTGTGGGTCAGTGCATCTAATACCACCATCAAATCGCAGTACTCTGACAAAAAGTCGGCACGAGTACGCACATGGGCCAAAGCATTCGCTTCTTCAACAACCTTTTTAAGCAACTCCTGTTCAAACTCAGCTTCATCGACTATTACCCGCACTGAACACCCCTCACCTTTTTGTTCAATTTTTTCTTTTATTCCATCACGGACTAATTTGTTGTAATAGATTTTTGCCATAGACTACGGTTTAGAAGTAACATCTGAAACTGGTGCGTCCACTAGCGTTGATGCCGTCGGCAAGGTTGTTGTATTACGCTCGAGCATACTTTCGAGTAGTTCCCGGTTAAAGTTTTCCGGCACCACATCCTCAGCTGCATAAATGTATAACAGTGTTTTAAGGATTCCCTGCAAAGCAGAGTATACTAATGTAGCAATAAGAAGCCAAAGTAATACACCAACAATCGAACTTATTAACAAAACCGCATTTTGTGTTGACACTCCGTAAATAAGCAAACCGACAAAAGATGCTAGTACAACCAGATGAGCCACCATAAATACCAAACCAAGTGTTACATTCGCTACCAAAGTTTCACCCCAGGTTTTCTTGAACAATGTAGCCGAAGCAGACACGGCGGTAAAAGGTGTTTTCTTTTGTAGTATCAGTATTGGCACCACAAAAAATGTCAGGATAGACCACGCAGCCCCAAGTAGTCCCGCCACGATGCGTCCAACGAGAGCCGAACGCTCAGAAATAAATCGTAGTGCCATACCAACCGTACTCGTAATGACCGCCCATAGTAAGAGTGGCACCCAGTTTGCAAAGGCACGAGCAATACCGTTTCCTAACGTAGCATTACCTCCATGAGCCCGCACATACACAATGTGTACAATGATGGCTTGCGCTAAAGCGAGCGAAAAAGCACTCACGACATACACACCGAACATAAAAATATATTCAGAGTATCCCAATCCTTCGTTTCCAGTAACTAGCTTGTCATATGAAGAAGAGGACGTAATGAGCACCAACGTTAACAGACCAATGAGAATACCTGAGAAGACTGTTGAGAATATTGGTACCAGCAACAGTTCTTTGTCTGCTTTGAGGAATCGCCAGGACTCCTTAAATAACAAAAAACTGGCACGTAGACGACCAATTTTTTGTCCCCCAATAATGATAGGAGTTTTCATATTCAATTTAGAACGCCACCTTCACTACTTCTCGTTCAACACTATTTTCTGGTAGTTCAAAGAATGGTTCTTCTTTAAATTTAAACATGTTACCAATCACGTTTCCTGGGAATGATTGCAAACCAATTTTGAGGTCACGCACATTACCGTTGTAGAAACGACGAGCGGCCTGAATTTTATTTTCTGTATCAGCTAGTTCAGTTTGTAATTGGGCAAAGTTCTGGTTGGCTTTTAGATCTGGGTACGCTTCGGCCACGGCAATGAGTTTGCCGAGCGCACCACCCAATGCCGCTTCAGCTCCGGCCATCGCCTCCATCATGGCGGGAGTAATTCCTCCGGCATCAATGTGGGTTGAGGTGGCCTTGGCCCGGGCTTCCGTCACCGCGTCAAGGGCGGCACGTTCATGAGCAGCATACCCTTTTACTGTTTCAATTAAGTTTGGAATAAGGTCATACCGACGCTTGAGCTGTACATCAATATCCGCCCACGCTTCTTTAGTGCGTTGGGTTAGCGCCACAAATCGGTTATACATAAATACACAGTACAACAAGAAGACAGCCACCATTCCTAAAATAATCCAAGTCATAACAAAATAATTACCAATTAATTAATGTTCAAATTATATCATAAACCCTCACCATTGACACATAGTTCTTTACTGGCATACTACCGACAGTCAAATCAAAACTCAGGGAGAGTTACCATGTTCTTTATTATCTCGAACACCCCAAAAATCACTAATTTGTTTCAGCAAGCGACAAGAGGTTATGAACTCATCATGACTACACTTGAGGATGTTGTAGAAGATATTGTGTACGGCAAGTATCTTCCAGATCAATGTGTTACGTGCATAGAGGAAATGGATGGCACGAAGCTTTCTCCGACACTTATGAGAAAGTTAGTGCCACGAAGCAAGGTGATAGTCTATTCTGCGGAATACAGAGCCAGTCAGTTTATTACCTACTGGGAGCAAGGAGTAATATATCTGGCTGGTGAAGTTACGCCAACAGAGCTGGCAAATCTTTTCTCTACGCCAATCTCAATTGAAATAAAAGAGAAGCAGAGTGTTAAAGGTATCGATATAACAGATAATTGCGTAAACATACATGGTGTTACCACAGTCCTCACCGTTACGGAAATACGTATCTTTAGAGGGTTATTAGCAGCTCAAGGCAGATACCTCAATCGTCAACAGCTGTTGGATGTCATCGGACTACGTGGTGAGTATCACGATAGACTCATCGATAGTCACGTGAAGCGTTTACGGAAAAAGCTTAAGAAGAGCGGTCTGTCACCACACATGATCGTCACTGGCAGTGGTTTTGGTTACCGCATTGATTTAGATAAAATTGATGTTGCCAACACCACCACAAATACAGAAATCTAATATGAATACCGCGGACCAACCTGGTCCGCGTTTTTTATTGACAACAATAGATTCCCTGACATACTACTGACAAATAGTTCACCCAGGAGACAGTGGTTCATGCTTCAGCATAGCAATATCGTACCCGACCGGAAGACAAAGCCCCTCGTCAAAGACATCTGGTGTAGTGAAATTGATGTATACATAAAAGGAACGCCAGTTGCACTCACCGTGCGAGAAATGATGATATTTAGCCTGCTTTTGTCTAAGCCGGATACAATTTTCAGCCGGGAAACTTTGCTAGAAGCCCAGAAACACGGCCCGTACAAACGTGGAAGGCAACGACTTCGGTCGATTGACGCGTATGTTTCAAGAATAAAAAAGAAGATCAAGGACGCCACAGGATATACCAACATCATTATGGCTGAGTATGGTATGGGCTACTATCTCAATCGCCGTTGGCACAAAGAATAACCTCATAACCAAAAAGCGGGCCAATGAATTGGCCCGCTTTTTTCATACGAAATTTTTTAATCTAGTACATTCCTCCGCCCATTCCCCCCATATCTGGCATGGCCGGTTTCTCTGGTTCTGGTTCGTCTGCAATCGCACATTCTGAAGTAAGGAGAATGGCGGCAGCTGATACTGCGTGTTGTACCGCGGCTCGCTCCACCTTAACTGGGTCGATGATTCCCGCTTTAATCATATCGTCCACCATCACACCTTTGGCAGCATCGTAGCCAATCCTTGATTTAGGATCTTTCTTGATAGCCTCTTTAAGTTTTTCTAATACAACCGATCCATCCATTAATCCTGAGTTATCAGCAATTTGTCTAAGTGGTGCAGTTAATGCTTTTAAAACAATGCTGTAGCCAATCAGCTCTTCAGTTGTTTTTAAACCAGGAGCTTTTTCACCTACAATGCCTGCAGCTAATGCTAAGGCGATTCCACCACCCGGCACAATCCCCTCTTCAACGGCGGCTTTGGTCGCATTAACCGCATCTTCAATTTTGAGCTTCAGGTACTTCATTTCAGTTTCGGTGGCTGCACCAACACGGATCACTGCTACTCCCCCCGTCAATTTGGCAATCCGTTTTTCAATTTCGGCACCATCATATTTTGAAGTGGTATTTTCAAGCTGTGCCTTAAGGGCCTTAACGCGATTATCAATTGATTCTTTGGTCCCTGCCCCGCCTACAATTACGGTGGTGTCTTTGGTTGATACAACGCGATCAGCTTTTCCTAAATCAGCAATTTCTACCGTTTCTAACTTTAGACCCACATCATCGGTAATGAGTTGTCCGCCCGTTGTAACCGCGATATCAGCCAATACTTCCTTTTTGCGGTCACCGTATCCCGGAGCCTTAACCGCCAATACTGAGAATCCTCCTTTAAGTTTGTTTACCACAAATGTTGCCAGCGCCTCGCCTTCAATATCGTCGGCGATAATCACTAATTCTTTTTTACCCGTGGCGGCAATTTTCTCAAGCAACGGCAAAATTTCTTGAACTGAAGAAATTTTCTTGTCTGTAATTAATATATGGGCATTTTTGTAGGCAGCCTCCATTCGCTCTGGGTTGGTTACCATGTATGGTGATACGTACCCGCGGTCAAATTGCATACCTTCGGTCAGTTCGGTTTCAATACCAAAACTTTGAGACTCTTCAACCGTTACTACCCCATCTTTACCAACGCGGTCGATCGTTTCGGCAATTTTTTCTCCAAGTTCTGCACTTTCAGCTGAAATAGTGGCTACCTGTTTAATCTCATCAACAGAAGTAATCTGTGTTGCCATCGCGCGCAAAGCTGCCACCACATCAATTGAGGCGTGTTCCATACCATTACGCACCGCCATTGAGTTGAGACCCATGGTAGTTTGCTTGAGGCCCTCACTCACCAATGCTTGCGTTAGTACCGTTGCGGTAGTCGTACCATCTCCAGCCAGTTCATTCGTTTTGTTGGCAACTTCTTTGATGATTTCTGCCCCCATGTTTTCAAATTTGTCTTTGAGGGTAATTTCTTTGGCGATTGACACACCGTCGTTCGTTATCGTTGGCGCACCGTAGCCCTTGTCGAGGATAACGTTACGTCCGCGGGGACCTAGTGTTACCTTTACCGCATTGGCTACCGTATCAACACCTTTTTGCAATTTCTTTTTTACTTCTTCTCCGTAAATTACTTGTTTAGCCATATGTTAATAATTTAGATTAGTTAGTAAAAATACCCAAGATACTGGCTTCTCCGACAATAAAATATTCTTTTCCGTCAACTTTAACTTCGTCAAAACCGTATTTTGAGAAGATAACTTTATCTCCAACTTTTACTTCCATGGCAATTCGTTTATCGCCGTCTTCATTCCATTTCCCATTCCCTACCGCTATAACAATTCCTTGTTCGGGTTTTTCTTTCTTGGCGGAATCAGGAATGATAATTCCTGAGGCTGACAGCGTTCCGGCTTCGGCATCAGTAAGCGGTCGAACAATAACTCTATCTCCTAATGGTCGTATCGGCGAAACGCTTTGATTTGGATTTTCTGACATATATGTGTTTACAAGTTAAGCGAATGATAAAAATTTCAATTACTCAAAGATCTGTACAAAAATAGAAAACTCCCCGAGCGAGGGTATTATACGATAGATGTGACAGTCTGCAAAATTGTGGTAGTATCGGTTTTAGAAAACTCATTGAAAAGGGTCCCTCGATGTCATACATGACAATACCTACCCTGGAAAACCGTCAACTCTCAAGCTGGCAACAATGGCTCAGATGCATATTTGTTCCTGAATTCTTGGGACAAAAACACCATTTGAGATCTGCATCGGTCAAAAAGTTCCTCAAACCTGGAGAACATACTCTTTTAGGTTGGTATCTGAAAGTTGAATTTGATACCGAACAAGATTGTCAAACTGTCTACCCGCACTGGTGGAAAAAACGGGTAGCCTATGTAAAAGTTTCAAAACAACTGTTCATGGCAAGACCGATCTCTGTCGATATTTTCTGCCAATATTCACGTCATCTAAATGAACAAGATTCGGTAATGGTCAAAATCGCCCGATGACCAAAAAGCGGCACCCCTCAGGTGCCGCTTTTCTATTTGTAAATTTTCAAAATATAAATATCTAACTAACCGATAGGCTTTCTAAAACGAGTGAAATTCGCGAAAGGCAAGGAAAAGTTTACGAGCCGTACCCAACGTACGGTGAGAAAACTTTTACCGTAGCCTGACAAAGAAGTTCGCCGTTTTTGGAAGCCTTCTCTAGGAGTGCTGACGAATGAGAGCGAGTGCTCCATACAGTCCCGCCTCATCCCCCAAACTGGCCGTCGTAATAAACGGACATTCAACAAAATCATCGAGGACTTCAACCGTGGCTTTACGAATCGCTTCAATCGGGATTTTTGGATCTCCAATAATCATCGAGCCACCCAAAATGATAGCTTCGGGTGACCAATACAAAATAGTATTGCGCAAACCTTGAGCCAAGTACCCGGCAAGCTCATCCCAAATTACATCTGATTGCGGGATATCATACGGCTTCACTCCCATGCGTTTTTCAAGCGCCGTTCCAGAAACTAGATTCTCCAAAGTTGGTTCAATATCATCGCCCAAAATAGTGCGATCAATATCAAGCACCTGATGTCCTGGTTCAAAACCAGATGAGGCAGCATCAATCCGGCCATTAGAAATTCGCACACCACCTACCCCGGTACTCACCGTATGGTACACAACCAAATCTACACCAACCCCGGCACCAAAATGTGTTTCGCCTAAGCCTGCGAGCGCAGCATCATTTTCCAGATACATCGGTACCGAGTACTTTTTGCCCAGAGCCTCTACAACATCAAAATCGACCCAATCAGTTAATACATCATCATGCACAATGCCGCGACGCTCTTCACTTAATACTCCACGGATACCACCGGCGATAGTGGTAATTTCAACACCGTGAGCAATTTCGGTAATAGTCTCAATAATTTTTTTGACACCTTCTTTTGGATCATACGGCGTATGGAAACTAGCAACTTCATCAAGCTTCTCTCCGTCACTTGAGATTGCTACCCGAGTTTTAGTGCCACCAATATCAAATACAATGTGTGCGTTTTTCATACTTACAGCTGGCGCGTATTGTTGCAGTCGACATTCTTCAAAATATACTTATACGCTTCTTCAATTGAATCAAACACTTTATACAATTCCAGATCTTCTTTACTAATTACTTTGTGTTTTTTTAGGAGGTCTTTTTCAAACCACGTTAACAGCGGGTTCCAAAAATCCGAACCGATTAATACAATCGGCAATGGTGAGATTTTTTTAGTTTGCACCAGGGTGAGTATTTCAAACAATTCATCAAGCGTACCAAAACCACCTGGGAAATAGACATACGCTTCAGACGCAAACGTGAGCATTACTTTGCGCGAGAAAAAGAAATCAAAACTGAGGGTTTCAGTGACATACGGATTAAGCTTTTGCTCAAACGGTAACTGAATATTCAAACCGACTGATTTACCACCCACTTTAAATGCTCCTACATTTGACGCCTCCATAATACCGGGACCACCGCCTGAGATAACCGAGAATCCCTTTTTGGCGAGTTTGGCTGCCAGCTCTTCGGCTGCTTTGTAGTAGGGGTTACCCGGCTCAATACGAGCACTTCCCCAAAATGTTACCGCTAGTCCGTGATTACGCAAAAGTTCAAAACCACTAACGAACTCGGACATAATCCGAAATACACGCCATGACTGAATTGCATCACCATCGGTACCCTTGGGGTCGAGCAAATCAGTCACTATCCGACAGTGACTGAGATTGTCATTAGCTTTTTTAGTAACTTTCTTTTTTCCTAGACCTAACATTTTTTTAACCATAGTTAGTTCATTGTATCATCACGCCTTGTGCCAAGGGATTTCGAATTGTGAAAATTCGGGGAGAAGTTTTTTATCAAACAGCAATCGTGACACGACTTCGGCATGTGAGAGTGCGCCCGTGAGTGCATTGTGCGGATCAGGTTCATCAGGGATACCGCAATAGTTCATGACTCCATCGAGATTGAGTGCACTGTGTTTATGCTCGACATCAAATGGAGGGATGAGTCCGCGTTTCGTCATATGCATAACCCCGAGTGTGTGGGCATCAATAGTCCGAAATGGTAAATCAAATTGTATACCCGCCCTACCACACGCAGCTTCTAAATAGGCTCTATCAAACGACACATTTTGTCCGGCCGGAGTCCGGTTTGCCAGTCCGTGTGTCCATTCCATAAACGATGTCACGAGTTCAGCTTCGGTTTGTTTGGCAGGGTCAGTAATTTCCGCTTCCGTAAATCCATTAACAACAAGTGCTTCATCCATCACATGGGCCCCACCCCACATCCGACATTCACCATAAAAACGATTAGTAGGATTTTGTAAATCAACAGCGCCAATAGATACAATGGAGTGTTTGTGGGCGTTGGTACCAGTGGCTTCAATATCAATAATTAACATATACCATAATTATACTCCATACCTTCACTATGCTACTGTAGTGATGGATAGCAAAAGGATCAACGGCGATGGCAAAAAGAACACCTATTAAAAAGCTTTCCCGGCTCGTTTTGCTCAATGAGGAACAAAAACTTCTTTTAGGACGGCAAGCGAAACGGCGACTATGGCACATGATTGGTGGAGGAGTTGAAAAAGGAGAGAGTCCAGAAGCAGCCCTGCTACGTGAGGCAAGGCAGGAAGCCCATGTTTTCTGCTCAAAGTTGGAATGGATACACACCGAAACAATCATATGGCCAGACCATATTGAGGAAATTGAATGTTTCCGTGGATATGCAGAAAATACGCATCAAATGAGGCCTGATTACAAAGAAATTGATGCCCTCGGTTGGACCACAATTCACAACACGAGACACTTTGCATTAACCAGCACCACTAGGTTGCTCTTGCAAAACATCTCGATCATTAGCCAGTTTGTTTAAACTATCTAAACCAACTCGGCAAAGCTACCCTACCAGGGTGGCTTTGTTTTTTACATAACATGCCAAGTACTATCATTTTTAGTATAGTACTGCATATGGATATCAAGATTGAAGATTCTTGGAAAAAAATGCTTGCGCCAGAATTTACCAAAGAGTATTTCCAGTCACTCACGTTAAAGGTAGACGAAGCGTACCTCACGACCACCGTATTCCCTCCCTCACCATTAGTGTTTAATGCCCTGCAACATTGCCCGTTTAACCAAGTGTCAGTGGTTATTTTGGGACAAGACCCTTATCACAATACTGGTCAAGCACACGGTCTGGCATTTTCGGTACCCGATGGTACTGCGATTCCACCGTCACTTTTAAATATATACAGGGAACTTGCGTCTGATTTAGATCAGCCAATCCCCCAAAGCGGCAATCTTGAGCGCTGGGCTGACCAAGGGGTATTGCTACTTAATACCACACTCACGGTGAAAGCTCATAAAGCATTTTCTCACCATGACTTCGGCTGGGAGCGATTTACCGACGCGGTCATTACGGCAGTATCCGAACAAAAAGAAAACGTTGTGTTTTTACTCTGGGGTGCGCCGGCTATTAAAAAACGTACACTAATCGACGAGACAAAACATGCAGTTCTCACTGCTCCCCACCCTTCCCCGTTATCTGCATACCGTGGTTTCTTTGGGTGTAGACATTTTAGTAAAACAAACGACTATCTGCGTGCACACAATAAACCAGAAATTATTTGGTGAGACGTTGCTTAGATTGAAGTTCATAGACTTTGGCAAACGAGGCTCCAAAGTACAAAACACAGGCTGAAATATACACCCAAATCAAAAGCACAAAGACTAACCCAGCGGCGCCATAAATATCTGGTGATGGTGACGTCACCACGTGAAGTGACACCAATGTACGGGAGAACAAAAAGAGGGTCGTCGCCACCGCTGCCCCATACAAACGAGCTTTAAAACTTGGTGCTGAAAGCGGCAGTAGTCCATATCCAATGGCCACGAGTAACATAGTGGCGACAAAGAATACAGCCTGTGAGAGTATCGGAAACAAAATTGAGCCCGTAGCAGTATGGATGGTAGAAAAGAAATTATTCGACATAATAGCTACCACGAGATACACCTGGAACAGCAACACAAAAAGAATGGCCCGACCAGAACGCCAGAATAAATTTTTTAAACCAAAACTCTCAACATCCCATAGTTTTTGTAAACTGCCAGAGAGACTATTAAGCGCAAACAGGATCATAATTGAGAAAAATAAAAGGGCAAAAACCGGCAGCATGTAACTCGTAGTCAGTACCTCAAAATTAGCGAGTGATGTGGTCATAAATGCAGGTAAAGCCGGATCGATAAACTCTCCCCATCGCAAGAGAAGCGCAATCACATCAGCGCGACCAATTAACACACCTACCAACGTAATAGAAATAAGCAAAAGCGGTGCCAACGCAAACGGCGTAAAGTACGCTAACGCCGCGGCATATTGTTCGGCTCCTTTATGAAACCATAAGCGTGCTGCTTGCTTGAGTAATCGAAAAAAGTTCATAGCTATTATTATACGCTATTAATCAGTTGGCATGATTCAATTTCACACTTTTCACCTTATTAGTAATACCCAAGATATAAGCTTCAGAAATGAGTGAAGTTCTAGGTGAGAAGTGACCCAATGTCACTTCGCAAGACTCATTGAGGGATTTTGCAAAAATACCAAATGAGTGGACAGCTTCTGTAAGAAGTCCAATTTAAATATGACGAGTCGTATTTTTATACGGCGAGGATTATTTTATGCAGGACAACGAAGAAGTGTGCCTATTTCAGAGTTTTGAATTAGAACTTACAATTGGCCGCCCTTGTATACCCCGCCGCCTCAGCCTCTAACTCAGTTGTGAAGTAAATTTTGTTCGTGTCTTTGATTTGTTTGGCTCCGGGACAGGTTAACGCATGGAATTTAGTACCTGATTTAGAAGCAACAAAGTTTTTTGGGGCGTCTTCTGGCGGAGCGACTACCGCAGGCGCCTCCACAGGACCAGCCGGTGTCGTACTGCCAATTGTTGGCAAAACGGGTTTAGAGGGTATCTGTGCGACAGATCTGACCACAGACCCTGCTTGATCTGACGGGAGTGTCACTGATAGTCGCCCCAGACTAAATGATGCCACCCCGACCAAAAACAGCAAAAAAGCCATATATACAGTATCGTCGAGCAGTAAAGACTTGAGTTTTTGTAACATATACGGTATAATCCCCGGACTAAATCTATTATATCGTATGTCAACAAAGAAATCCGGCGGATCAGCCAAGAACCTCAAAGACTCACAACCAAAGTACCTCGGTGTTAAAATCACTGCGGGACAAGCTGTTAAAGTGGGTCAAATCATCATCCGTCAACGCGGTACTAAAATTGAAGCTGGTAAAAACGTTAAGATTGCCAAAGACCACACTATCTTTGCAATGGCTGACGGTGTTGTTTCTTTCCGCAATATGCGCAAGACAAAGTTTGATGGTCAAAAAGTGACCAAGAAAGCTGTTGACGTAATGTTAGCTACAGCCTAACCCACTCCTACAAAAAGACCGGCGCCCATGGGCGTCGGTCTTTTTGTTAACTGTTTTGAGCTTGGCTAGACAATGTAAAACTTAGAAAAACGAGTGAAATTCGCTAAACGTTGTGTACCAATAGCAAGTGAATTGAGGAGCTTCAGAAACGAGTGCAGTGCTAGGAGTGAGAAAGCAAACTGTTTTGCTTTCGCAAGACTCATTGAGGGATTTTGCAAAAATACCCAATGAGTGGACAGCTTCTGTAAGAAGCAAGGAAATTTAGCGAAATGCGGTCCAGCGATTTTCCTTAGGAGGAAAAATCGGGACATAAATTCAGAATAATCGCTACGCTCATTTCTTCATTCACCGTTTATGGAGCTTCCTTACTTGATTGTAGCCTTTGAGATGATAATAGCCTCGAGAGGTTGGTTATTACCGGGCGTAACCGGCACCTTCCCAATCGCATCTACCACATCCATTCCGGCAATCACCCGACCAAAAACCGGGTGCGCTGATGAGAGTGGTTGTTTATCGAAATCGAGATTGGTGTTATCAACGAAGTTAATAAAGAACTGACTACCTCCACTATTTGGACCACTGTTGGCCATTGAGATGGTGCCACGGGTATTAGTTAATAGTTCACCCACTACATGTTCGTCTGCAATCGCGTAGCCGGGACCACCAGTACCCCATTCACGTACTCGTGAGGCGTCTTTGGTGAGCGGGTCGCCTCCTTGAATCATGAACCCATCAATCACGCGGTGGAACTTAATACCATCATAATAACCTTCACGCACTAATTTTTCGAAGTTACCAGCGGTAATTGGCATGGTGTCTTTGAAAAGTTCAATTTCAACCGTTCCTTTATTTGTTTCTAATACAGCTACTGGATTCATACTATTGGTGTCGTTAGGTTTGGTAATATCAAGCTCTTTGGGGGTAAATGGTGAATCAAGCGGGGCGGCATCTTCTTGTAATGTCAGTTGGTTGCCTTTTGAATCAAGACCGGCCCAGTACGATAGTCCCGCCACCAACACAACACATACCCCAAGCAACACTGCAATTTGTTTATAAGAAACCATACTCACTATTATTTATTTTGAATGCTTATAGTAATTACATCAGCTGCGTCTCCTAGTGCAACTGGTATTTGGTACTCGCCGAGTGCCTTAATTGGTTCACTAAGCTTAATTGCATCAACCGGAATAGGATGTCCGGCGCTCGCAAGTGCTTGGGCGATGTCGCTTGCTTTCACTGCTTTAAACAAATGATCTTGGGCATTGGCATCAACCTTAATCACAACCGGAGATTCTTTGAGTGCGGCGACGGCAATTTTAAATTCTGCCACTTCTGTTATTTTATCTGAGACTTGCTTTTCGGTATGAGCCTTAACTTTTTTAAGATTTTCGGGTGTAGCGGCGAGAGCCATCCCACTCGGGATTAATTTATTGAGCGCATAGCCGTCGGGTACTTCAGCAATACTATGGCGACGACCCAATTTTGCTACATCACGTGTCAGAATTACTTTCATTAGATTGTTTACAGTTACGTACTTATAAGACATCAATACTACCAGAATTTCCCTACGGTATCAAAAACTGCAGTTATTACCAGAAATTAGCGATTGTCTGTAGTGGTACTCGTGGCAGTTGGTACGTAGGTACCAGCAAGGAAATCAAGCGCCGCTTTCATTTGTGGGTCCTCACCCGCCACTCTTTGTTCTGGTGTCCGCTCAACAACGATTTCTGGAGTAAGGCCATTAAGGGAGATTGATGTTCCGTCAGGGGTGAGCCAGCGCGCAATCGTGACTTTAAGAGCTGAGCCACTTTGTAGCGGTACTAACTCCTGAACAGAACCCTTACCAAACGAATCAGTACCAATCAACGTTGCGTAGTCGTGTTCGGCTAATGCTCCTGCCAAAATCTCCGCCGCTGATGCCGAACCCCCATCAATCAAAACTACCATTTCTTTGGGAGCAAATTCTTTGAGAGTTCGTCCGGTACTGCGATATATTTGCTCCGGTCTACCGTCGGCAAAACTCTCACGCAATACCACCTTACCTGACGGAAGGAAATAACTCGCGATAGATACTGCACTTTGCAAATATCCGCCTGGATTACCCCGCATGTCGAGCACAATTTTCTTGGCACCACTTTTTACATATTCACGTAATGCATCTTGCATCTTGGTTTCAGCAAGCGCATTAAAGCTGTGGAGTGTGATTATGAAGGTGTCACCTTTTTGTTCGGTTTTGACGGTTGGAATTTCAATTGTGGCGCGCGTTACTGGAATGTCTTTTGGCTCGAGGTCTCCCACCCGATACATTGTCAGTGTAACTACAGACCCTTCGGGACCACGAATCAATCGGACTGCTTCATCAATACTCATTTTTTCGGTTGAGGTACCGTTAATTTTTACAATGACATCGCCCGCGAGCAATCCCGCTTTTTCAGCCGGAGTACCGGCAAGCGGCGAAATGACCGTAATTAAATTGTCGCGCATACCTACCTCCATCCCTACCCCACTAAAGTTACCGGAAATATCCTCATCAAATGCAGCGGCATCACTTGGTGGAAAATAGGTAGTATACGGATCACCATACGCTGCCACCAACCCATCAATAGCACCTTGCATTTTTTGTTCAGGAGTCAATGAAAACGTAGTTGTGCCAGCCGCAAATTTTTCATCGAGCAACTGCCAGACTTTCCAGAATTCAGACAAATCAGCATTATTCGAAATTGCGGGCGTTCCAGCAAACAAAGACAATACGCCCGCATTTGACTCATCAGCTCCCATCAATTTATCGAGCTGCAATCCAGAAAAGAACGCCCCGATCGCGAGTAGCAACGCTAACGCAACACCGAGCCCATTTCTTTTTGTACCGCTTTCATTTATTTTTTCATCATGCATGTTTGCATTATCGCATATCAGATTAGTCATCGCAAAAAATAACTTCTACGACCTCAACAAACGGCGAACTTCTTTGTGGAATGAAGAAACGAGCGTAGCGATTATTCTGAATTTCTGTTGCTGGAAAATAAGGAGCTTGCGACTATATTTTCTGTATGCAGAGCCGAGATTTTGTCTCTCCTTGAGAAAATCGCTGGACCAGCTGCGGTAAAATATTCTTCTTGTGCTTCATTACATGAACAGTTCAGGTTGTAGGATATTTTTTCAAAATATCGACAACCTCTCAAGTTATGACGTTTAGTCATAACTTGAGCACGAATTTCACTCATTTGATGAGGTCGTAGATACACTACCAATTGTGGCTGTATTACGTTTGCTTATGTAGCATTAATTTTGTTACACTGAATACATCATGCTTAATCTGTTTACTGCCAAAACGACTCGATTTGATGCGCCCGTATTGCAATTATTTAACACTGAATCAAGGACACTCGAAACGTTCACCACGCTTTATGGTCATAAAGTCCTGATGTATTCGTGTGGACCAACGGTTTATGACTATGCCCACATTGGAAACCTACGGGCGTACGTGTTTGTTGATATCTTGAAACGAACACTTGAGTACAATCACTACCAAGTTAAAAATACCATTAACCTCACTGACTTTGGTCACTTAACTGACGATGGCGATGCCGGTGAAGACAAAATGATGAAGGGACTCAAACGTGAAGGCAAGCCAGCTACTCTCGCCGCGATGCGCGAACTGTCAGATTTTTTCATTGATGCCTTTTACGAGGACTTGGGTTCATTGCGCATTCTCCCCCCTACCACGTTCTCACGCGCGAGCGACTACATCGTTGAACAAATAGCGCTCATCAAAACACTTGATGAAAAAGGCTACACCTACGAGACCAGTGATGGGGTGTATTTTGATATCGCTAAGTTCCCAAAGTATGGCAGGCTAGGCAACATAAATCTGGAAGAACTAAAAAGTGGCGCTCGCGTAGAAGAAAATACTGAAAAAAAGAATCCGGCTGATTTTGCGGTTTGGAAAAAGGGCGAACTCGGTTGGGATAGCCGCTGGGGCAAGGGCTTCCCTGGTTGGCACGTCGAATGTTCCGCGATGGCGATTGCGACGCTAGGGAAACAAATTGATATTCATACGGGAGGCATCGATCACATTCATACCCATCACAACGCTGAAATCGCCCAATCAGAATGTGCTACTGGGAAAACATTTGCCAAATACTGGATGCACAGTGAGTTCATTACGATTGATAGTACTAAAATATCAAAATCTCTGGGTAACGGTATCAACCTCAGACATCTCATTGAGGCTGGATACAGTGGTGATGACTACCGTTACTGGCTCCTCACAGCCCACTATCGCTCCCCTGCCAACTTCTCGTTTGATGCCCTAAAGGCAGCCAAGCAAGCCCTATACCGTCTCAAGCGTCATATTTACGAGGAGTACAAAAACATTAGTGGCAAACCGAGTGCCGACTACATCAAACGTTTCCACGCTGCGATTAATAACGACCTCGATACCCCAAAAGCCATTGCACTGATGTGGGAACTCATCAAAGATGACACGGTCGATAATAGTGCCAAGTGCGCCACCATCAAACATTTTGACAAAGTCCTCGCCATTGGATTGTCAGACGAACTCGATGACGCGTTATTCAAACTCGGCGTAGTATCAGTAGATGATATACCCGATGAAATAAAGCAACTCATTAATGACCGTGAAGCCGCCCGTATCGCTCGTAACTGGGACGAATCAGACAGACTGCGCACCCTAATTAATCTCAAAGGCTACACCATCGAAGACTCTGCCTCTGGACCAAAAATCTCAAAGTCATAACGTACAAAGAAAGGCGGTTCCAAACGGAACCGCCTTTTCGTCACTGCAAGCCAATCTGCAAATCAAGCACTTCTTCTGCAGTCAAACGCTCACCGCAATGAGGACAACAGGCAGACAAGTCTTCTTGATTTGATGCTTTTCGTGCTTTTCGATAGAAATAAATACCGATACATAACCACAAAAATACCAAAACCAAACCAGCGAGTAACTTATATTCATACGACATCTCAACACTCCCGGCTTTTAGACTGACTGCGTAAAACTATACACACTATCGTTTATTAATACAAATAATCAAAATTCTAATTATTAGAACCTAGAAAAATGAGTGCAGTTCTAGGCGCTCAAACGAAATGACGCGAGACGTACAACTGTACGATGAGTGTCATTTCGTGCAGAGCAACAACGAAATGTGCCATTTTTATAGATTCTGCACACTATCCCCGCTTTCCACAACTTGAATCAAAAACTGGCAAACGCCATATCGTGATACAATGTGCCAACTATGCCAGAAGGAGCAAAAACTAATAAAAATTTGCGGATTGCACCGCACAATATTGATGCCGAGAAGGCGCTCTTGGGGGCAATTTTGCTCAAGCCGGACGTCATGCACGATGTGTCAGTAACTATCTTCCCCGAGAGTTTTTATGCAGACAAACACCGAGCGATTTACGAATCTATCTACCAAATTTTTATCAAGGGTGACCCAATTGATATTGTCTCAGTCACGAGTAAATTAACTGCCGGAAATTCCCTGGAACGCGTTGGTGGCGCCTCATACATCACCGAATTAATTGAAACTGTCCCCGCTGCTGGTAACGCGATGTACTACACCGAACTCGTGCAAGGCAAAGCTATTTTGCGTGGACTCATTGGTGCTGCCGATGAAATTGCTGAGATGGGATACAGCAACCCCGAAAACACCGACGAGGTCATGGACCAGGCGGAAAAGAAAATCTACCAAGTCACCAATGCCCCGACAACCCAGAAATTTAAAACGATCGGTAGCTCCCTCACCGAAGCCTGGGAACGATTTGAATACCTCAGTGCCAACCAAGACGAAAAACGTGGTGTACAATCTGGCTTTACCGCTCTTGATAACCTCCTCGCCGGATTCCAAAAATCTGACCTCATTATTCTGGCAGCTCGCCCATCAATGGGAAAGACGACGTTTGCGCTCGATATCGCCCGGAACGCTGCGTTGAAGTACGGTTCATCGGTTGGTATTTTCTCACTCGAAATGTCTGACCAACAGTTAGTAGATCGTATGCTTGCGGCGGAAGCCGGCGTAGACTCATGGAAACTCCGTACTGGTAAACTGTCAAACGATCAGGAATTTGAAGCAGTACAAACAGCGATGTCTAAATTGTCCGAGGCGCAAATTCACATTGACGACCAAGCCGGTAACAACATTCTCAAAATGCGTTCATCAGCGCGACGACTGAAGAACGAACATGGTCTCGATATGTTGATTGTGGACTACCTCCAACTCATGTCGCCAACGAGTACCAAAGCCAGTGACTCCATGGTGCAGCAAGTAACCGAGATTTCTCGATCGCTTAAAATCCTGGCGCGTGAATTAAACGTGCCGGTAATTGCCCTGTCACAGTTGTCACGTGCCGTGGAGCAACGCGGTGGCAAACCCCGCCTCTCTGACCTTCGTGACTCTGGTTCGATTGAACAGGATGCCGACGTTGTAATGTTCATTCACCGGGAAGACAAAATGAACAAAGACCAACCCTCAGAACGTCCCAACATCGCCGAAATCCTCGTAGAAAAACACCGTAACGGTCCGGTTGGTAGTTGCGAACTATTCTTTGACGGTCAACACGTCCGGTTCCTCAACCTCGACACTCATCACAATAGTTTTAGCGCTGCCGCGAGTGCGAGTAGTCGAGATGACTTTTGATGCTTGACAATATTGGCAGAGTCTGCTATATTGTAAACCTGTCCGTGGGCAGAATAAATATGGTATTATTCCCCAAGCTATCGGGGACCAACGCGCAATTCCACGGGATTGCGCGTTTTCTATGTTAAAATACACAAGTTACTTTCTAAATTATTGAACTGTATTTATTACCTAAATTGAGTATGTCTTCACGATAACAGGTTCCAGGAGTTTGCTCTAGTAAAGGAGCAAACTCGGAACGAAGTTCGTAATAGTCGCTACGCTCGTTTTCTCACTTCATGTCCAACCTCGACAAACTTATCTCCCATTTTGAAAAATTCCCGGGCATTGGTGGACGCCAGGCCAAACGGTTTGCGTTTCATATTCTGACCCTCCCCCAATCTACCACTACTGAACTAGCAGAACTCATTGGTAGCCTCAAATCAACTGTTGTTGAGTGTGCCTCATGTCACCGTTTTTTCTCCCAAACTAGTGGCACTACTACCCTATGTTCAATCTGCACCAGTGGCAACCGTGACCACACCAAATTAATGGTAGTGGCGGCTGACAGCGACATTACCGCCATTGAACGCAGTGGCGTCTATGATGGACTGTATTTTGTTCTTGGTGGTACCGTTCCCCTCCTCCATAGTGAAGATAGTAAAAAACTCCGTGGCGGATCACTCAAATCAACTATCGAAGCCCGTATCCCCGCTGGGTTGTCTGAGGTGATTTTAGGATTTGCGGTTAATCCCGATGGCGAAAACACTGCTCGGTTTGTTGAGTCGATTATCATGCCACTACTCGTAACTACCCATGAACCACTCACCATCTCACACCTTGGTCGCGGACTGTCTACCGGGAGCGAACTCGAATACGCCGACCCAGAAACAATCAAGAATGCTCTGCGTAATCGCGGGTAACATCATCAACCTGACCGTATAAATATCTCTGTTCTTTCCTTTCGGTTCACAAAACGGTTTTATAATATCAGTTTGCATTTTTTCAGCAGTCAATTATAGTACTCACAGAAAAAGAGAGGGACATACTCAAATGCTAGGTAAAACCTACGAACTCCACGAACTCCATAGTGCCGTACTGGACAAGGAACTGTCGCGCGAAACAATACCGACAGTGCTTGCACATCACCCATATCCAAAGCAACTACAGCAAGTAGCAATGGTCCTGACGCCAGGATTTGTGCACCACCTTGAGCAATCACCGAGCAATGCTGCGTATTTATCTCAACTCGTTAAGTCCTGGCGCCAGAGTCGCGAAACTTAACAAAACAAAAAAACAAATGGCCGGCAGTCAACGCCGGCCATGTATCTACCCACCGCACACCGGTGGTTTTTAGTACAGTCTTTTTAAGAAACAATCTCCTTAAGTTCTGTCCGAACAAATTTAATTATTCTTTCGTTAATTTTTTTTAGTACTTTATCTGAGATTGGATATATCTGACCTTCAATACCTGATCCTACAAGTTTATGCCACAGGGCACTATGTTTTAGGTTCGGTCTTGAGAAATCCATTTCTAACTGCTCATCAAACTGCCTAATAACTTCATTGGCACGGGTTATTGTTTCGATGTCTTTAGAATACGCTTTGTCGATTATTTCTAAAACATCTACTGGCAACTGTTCGTCTCGTTCCGAATTAGAGATAAATGTTTCTGATGATTTCATATCAACAGTATATCAATTTGCAAAACACCCCGCCAGGCGGGGTGTTTTGTTACGATATTGATTGAACTACGCAATCGATTCAATCTTGATTTGTGAGTACTTCTGGCGGTGACCAATTTTTCGGTCGCGGTTACTCTTGGCTTTATAGCGGAGGATAGTGATTTTTGGTCCTTTTTCCATTCCGAGGTAGGTTGCCTTTACTTTTGTTCCGGTGTACGGAGTACCAATTTTTGAACTGGTTCCATCGTCGGTCATCAGTACTGTATCGAACTCAATTGCTGCTCCAGCTTCGTTTTCACCTAATAATTCAACCTCAATAATGTCACCGACTGAAACGATGTATTGCTTGCCACCGGTTTCGATAACCGCAAACGGGGCGTCCTTTTTTGTAGTTGTAGCCATAGTGGTCGCTATAATACTAGATAACTATGAATTTTGCAAGGCTGCTGTTTAGTCTTATGACCATTGACTTTTATCAAGATTCATGTATACTTTTGGTATTAGGACTGGTGTAAGCCACCTGACCTTACGTTTGATACCGTCGCACCAAGTTCAAACGCATATATAGAGACATCTGCAGGCTTGATCCGCTCAAAGGAAAGATGTCGACCCACCCGCCACGCCCAACACATGTTGGCCGGCGGGTTTTTGTTGATATTTTTTACTGTTTTGGTACCCTAATGGTAGAAAGAATCCTTTGGAGCGAGGCTACTATGAAAAGTTCGACGAGCGGCTATGTACAGTTAAAAATTCGCGGACGTAGATTTGTTGGCACGTGGGTTGCACTCTCGAACATTGTTATTCACACGACAATACTTCAAGATACCAATGCTGGATTTTCAATTCCGGTAAATCATATTCTCAGAGACGGAGTCCCTAATAAATTTCCCGTAATTAAATTTAAACGGAAGAGAACATTCCATATTGTGGACACTACGTTAGCTACCCCGTCCAAACCAATTCGTTTGTATGAAATCAACGAAGCAGATGACACTAACATGTCAGCAGATCATTTTGAGCTGCTGCTACGTGCACTTGTAGAGCATGGACGGTGTATGGAACGAAAAGAATGCTTCCACCAACCAAACTTCTCACGCATCAGATAAAAAACCGCGTCCCAGCACTATGGGACGCGGTTATTTTTTACTCGTCAAATTTAGTTGGTTTGTCGAGTGACATGATTTCCACTCCTGCGGCTTCACCGGTGATTTTCATGATGTCCTTGTCGACTTTGCCCAACTCTTTATATGCTGCATTGTAGTGATTGACAGTGGTACCGAGTGAAGTACCGAGCTTGTTGTAATAGTCTTCGTATTTCGCGATATGCCCCGAAAGCTTTTCGACATTTTTAATAATGTCCTGCGCCTTCTCTTCAATTTCAAGCGCCTTTAATCCCTGCAGTACTGTTTGTAGATACGCTAAAAATGATGTTGGCGACACGATGATGACTTTGTACTTACCGGCGGCTCGTTGAATCAGGTTGTCTTCACCAGCACCTACTCGGTTACTAAGTAAGTCGTAGTAAATCCCCTCGTGCGGAATAAACATAAACGAAAAATCCATCGTACCTTCACTCGGGCGAATGTATTTGGCAGTTTCGGTGATACGGAGCTTAAGGTCGTTCACAAACGCTTTTTCATAATTCACCTTGTCTTGACCATCAGCTGCCTCAGCAAAACGGTTGTAGTTTTCTAGAGAGAATTTGGAGTCAATCGGAATCACCTTCCCTTTGACAAACACTGCTGCGTCGACAATTTCACCGTCTTTGAACACATGCTGCATGGCAAAACTCTCGGGCGGCAACACATTTTGCAAAACTGTCTCGAGATAGTACTCCCCTAAAATCCCCCGCTGTTTCGGGTTCTTTAAAATATTTTGCAGTTCTCGTAATTGATCAGCAACTGCAAACACCTGTTTACTACTCTCACCAACGGCCGCCACGTTTTTCTCGACATGGAGCAACTTGGTCGTCACACTCTCTTGAATGGCGCGGATTTGTTCACCGACATCACGGTTAATTTGTTGCATCAACTCCTTACTCTCCCGAAATTGCATCTGACTCCCCTGCTGGACAACTTTGTTACTCTCACTCATCTGCTCACGCATGGTTTTTGCGAGGTCCTGCAACTGCTGTTGCATTAATAACATCCCGGCGCTTTCGTCTTTCTTTACTTCAACTTTAATAAAAAAGACGTAGATTAACACGGCAAAAATTGCCAACAAGAGCAGCACTATAACAATTGATATCGGTTCCATAATGGCGTTATTGTAGCACAGGACACACTACACACAGTTTGTCACTTTACGTGAGAGATGAGAGGAGTATGCTTGAACGTAGTTTTGTTCTGTGAGAGTAATCAAATCCAAAAATCAACAACGAGGGAGTGTCGAAATGAAACATATTGATATCCTAACGGCCAAAGTGCCGGGAACTACTGACAAAAGGCGAATTCGATTTTGTCTGCAATCGTTTACCAGTAAAATGCAGGCTATTATCGATTCATTTTTTGAGCTGAAGTGGCGTAAAGACGTCACCGTCACCCGCTGGCCACGCCAAAATATAGTTGAAGTCCGTTTGAGTCATCACATGATACGAACGGCCGGTTTTATAGAAGTCACCCAAGAAGTCCGTCGCTATTGGCGACAATTCCTGCAGTTGCTCGAAAAAGAAATTGCTTTAAATAAAATGCTGTTGGGCACAAAGCCCTAACCGCTCACCGAGTCACCTTCCTCTGCTTTCGCAGGGGTTTCTTTTATGTGATAAACTACATTCATAATTTAATTAATGTATGTCTTTACACGAACAACTACGAGAATCTCTTAAAACAGCCATGAAGGCCAAGGACGCCGTCACCTTAACTACTGTCCGCAGTATTATGACCGCGTGTACGAACGAACTGGTAGCGACTGGCAAAACTCCCCAAGACCAACTCGATGACGCGGGAATTTTGGCAGTGATCAAGCGTTTAGCAAAACAACGAAAAGAATCTATTCTCCAGTTTGAAGCTGCCGGACGTCATGAGCTAGCTGCCCCTGAAAAACTAGAACTCGCAGTGCTCGAAGCTTACCTCCCAACAATGCTGACCCAGGACCAAATCCGCCCAATAGCCGAAGCCAAAAAAGCTGAACTAGGTGTGACTGATAAAAGTAAGCTGGGAATTTTGGTAGGAGCAGTGATGAAGGAGGTTGGCGGGAATGCGGATGGAGGGGATGTTAAAATCGTAGTAGAATCCCTCTTCTAGATAAAACTCGCAAAATTGGCACATTGCGTTGTCGCTGCTGCGGTACATGTTCTTTCACCGTACAAAAGTACGTTTCCAGAAAATGTCCTTGCGCTCCTAGCACTGCACTCAATTTTCCGAGTTTTCTTAAATTTAGACATATAAATACATTACTGATTTTTTGAGCGCCTAGAACTGTACTCGTTTTCCTAAGTTCTATACTTCGTTAGGATTAAAAAACCCTCGAGCAATGCTCGAGGGTTTTTTGGTATCTATATTTACTCGTTTAATGGTAATCCATTTTACCACCCTTGATCGCTTCTGCCTGAGCTATCGCTTCTGATGGCGTGATGGTACCGGCTTGTAGTTGTGAAATAACAATTCGGAAGCTTTCAAACTCACTGTCATTAGCACCTTGCACATTAACTTCGGCCATTAGTCCATGAATACGATTGATTGCTTCACCTATATTTGGCTGATTGTTATTTGGTTCGTTTTCCATTACTAAAGTATACGGCATATGTGGTCACATGGACAAATTATACTTTCATGGTATATTAATAATAGATAGTAAAGGAGCAGCACATGGAAGTACCGTTCACTTTTAACGGCCGTGACTATGTCGCCATTGCGACAAAGAACCAAGGTGTTGAAGTGCGCTATGGGTGCATCACCCTACCAAGCGAGGCCCATCCGGAAATCTTCATCCAAGCCCGGCAAGTTCTTAAACTGCCAGCAGCTGAGGTGATTGAATTTCATTAAACCATAGCCGAAGCCGTTATCACGACTTCGGCTTCGTCATCTTTGAAACAGAGGAGGACAGTATGCCTGGTTGCTATATTGATGATGCGCTCATTTGCGAAGCGTACATTTGGGCACTCGACAAATATCGTAACGAGCACACAGTGCGTGGATTTCGTCCGCTTGCGGACGATGACTTTAACGCACTTCATCAATTACGAGCACAGCTTGGTCGCGAATGGAGCATCAAGCGGTACAAGAAGCACGATGGTGACAAGTATTACCCCTGGCGTAGCGAGCGGCTAGACGTGCTCATGGTTGAAAGAAACTGGACAAAAGAAACGCGTGACTTGTACGCGAGTATGTTGTCCACTCTGCAGACTTGGTCCACCCGCGGACAAAATCAAAAGACAAAAGAACGTCTCAAAATTTTGTATCCTGGAGCAAGCTTGCTATTACAGTTCCTCGACCGATTCCCACCCCAACTTACCACCGAAGGAAAACATGATGCCCTACCTCTATGATCCGGAAAGTGTCATGGTCAAGGCCACCGATCTTTCGACCATCGCGGGTCGAGTACATGTCGAGGCACGACTCCGCCAAGTGCCCAGTAAATTCATTGCCGACCGTGTCCGGAAGTATCTCGAGTCGCAGAAGGAAACTTCCAGCGTTGGACTCGAATGGGATGGTGAGACACAAAGCGCTGTCTTGCGCACCTTCGTGTCCAAACTGCTTCCTGTCGATGCTGTCGGCTTCATCCGTGGATTGCTCGGACCCCAAGCTCAACGCTGTGCATAAGTTCCGCATCTACAATAACCACCCCAGACTGTCATGGTCTGGGGTTTTCTTTTACCTATACAAATCAATAATTTATAGTATAGTACAAACGCTTATCACCTGGGGGACCTTTTTAGTAACAGGATAAGCAACATGACTAAAGACCCAAAACGTGATGACTTTATGGCGTTGGTAGCACCCAAAGCCAAAATCAAGCGCCGACACCTGCTCCAAGCAGATTTGTATCGCTTGCGACAAGTGGTGGGCACCAGCCTCAAAGCTGGCACCACATCAAACGGAGACTTTATCCTCTATACGACTGACGCTTCAACCTGGCAAAAGTTGGTGAAGATACTGCCCTTCCTCACCGATTTTCGAGAACAACGCATCGATCCGGTACGCACCAAAATCGAACTACTCGAAGTCGTCGACAAAGACGACCATCTCTTCACCTGAGGCAGGTGGCAAAACGCAAGAGACCGGACGCACTATCACGTGCGCCCGGCTCTATTTTTTTAGAAATTTCAAAAATTGCGCACTTCTTTGTTGTGCTGCGATAAAATATTTCTCACCTTATAAAGAATAAGGCTCAAAATATTTTTCTTGCACGCCTCGAATTGCACTAATTTTTAGTAATTTCTATGAGATTTTAAGTGTGACCTAGAAATACCACGGGCTTTATTTTGGAAGTTATGCTTTCAAATCCTCAATCAACTTTGCGTCTTCTATTTTAAATTCCCCCACTTTCGTACGACGGAGGTTGGCTAATGTCGCCGGATACCCCAGACGGCGTCCCAGCTCTTCGGCGAGCGAGCGGATGTAGGTGCCACTCCCGACAGAAAACGTAACCGTCACCAAAAGTCGTGAAATAGTCGTGAGTGTATTGTCGGAAAATATTACTTCTATATTCCCTACCAGGGCACTATGAACTACCATGTCACGCACAGGAACATCAGTCACGGTGTCACCGGTTTTTTCCGCTGCCCGAGCTCGTTTATACATCGGGACCCCGTCTTTTTTAATAGCACTATAGGCAGAAACCGGCAGGGTCACCGTACCCACTAAACTAGCAACCGCGACTAAAACCTGTGCCGGATCGAGCACCACCGCCCCGACTGACTCTACTATTTCCCCTTCCATATCTCCCGTCGTGCGTCGTTCTCCGATTAATACTTCTGCAGTGTACTCTTTATCGAGTTTAATTAATTGGGTGAGTTGTTTGGTACCACTCCCGACTCCTAAAATCATTAATCCGGTAGCAAGCGGATCAAGTGTCCCGGCATGACCAATTTTTTTGATGTTAATTTGCTTGCGAACGCGTCTAATAACATCAAATGATGTAATACCTTTGGGCTTATCAATTAACAAGAGGCCGTCCATGATTCTTAAATAAATACCGCCAACTTAAGCATAAAGAACACAAAAAATACGAGCATCATGAATCCTTCCCAGCGCATGACTTGTTTCGCCAGTCCGGACACAAACAAAATGATGGACGCTACAATCATGGTTGCTAGCCCGAGCTCTAACACAACCTCGTCTACAATGAGCGAACCTACGAGCAATCCCGGCACACCCGTTACCACGAGCGCATTAAACACATTGGAGCCAAAGATATTTCCAATAGCGAGGTCTACTTGTTTCGTTCGAATCGCTTGAATGGAAACAAATAATTCGGGGAGTGACGTTCTAATTGCCACAGCCGTAATTGATACTAACCCAATCGGAACAGACAATGCACTAGCGATATTTACGGCCATATCAACGGTAAATTTTGCTCCTACAATCAACGCAACAATTCCAAATACAATGTACACCACCGATGACCACTCAAATTTTTCTCGACTGGCTTTGTCTTCGACTGAATCTTCACCATTTTTTGCTTCGACGAGTAAGTACCAAATATACGCACCAAACGTAGTTAAGAGGAGTAACGATTCGAGTCTATCAACGGTACCATCGAGGATCGTCATCACAAACAGGGCTGTAGCAATACAGAAAATTGGTAACTCAGTTTTAAGTAACTCTTGTTTGATGATTATTCGAGTACTAAATAAAGCCAATACCCCAACAATGAGGAGAATATTAGTTATATTAGACCCAACCACATTGGCTACCACGATGGACGTTTGACCAGCTAACGCACCGGCAATCGATGAAGCCAGTTCCGGGAGCGATGTACACATCCCTACAATCAGTACTCCCACAATAAACGAACTCATGCCCATCGCTCGGCCAAACTGTTTGGCGCCTGCGAGAAATACATCAGCCCCTTTGATGAGGGTATACAGTGCGGCGACAAAAATAATAATCCATTGGGCAAGCAACACTAAACTCATACTTACAAAACGAGTAGACTCGGATTAACGATTAATAACACTCCCAACAATAACATCAGTACACCCCCAATAAGAAGTGAGTACTGAGCGTACTTTTGGCCATGAGCCTGGATCTTACCGTACCCCCAAATAGCCAATCCAAACACTAACAAGTCATCAATGATGTAGCCGGCAGTATACACCAAAATGTACCACTGTCGCTCGACAAAGGTGAGCATATTTAACTCTAGAATCTTGGTGTAGGCCTGCGGAATACCGATTGAACACGCGAATTCAATAACATTAACCGAGAACGCAATTACTAAAATGGCAAACACCGTGGTCAGTGTCACTTTTTGACTGGCAATAAATTTAAATTTATTAATCGTTCGGGTTTGTGAATCAATACTGGTAATATCACACACCAAGGCGGTGTTGCGATTTTTGTACCAGCGGTACAAAAAGAATGATCCGCCCCCAAGTGCCAGAAATCCAACCAGTGGCGTCACGATTTGGTCCAGCGCTACAAAATCCCACGTCTTATACCAGACGTTTAGAATCAGGTTATACATGATGGCTTCAGCAGCAATAAATACTCCAGCGAGGAATATCATTTTCCGTCGTGAACCTGCTTGAGCCAAAATTGCCAAAAACGTAATCAGTACCCACATCGCACAGGGATTAAAGCCGTCAATGGTGCCTAAAAGTAACGATAATCCAAACAACGAAAACGTTTTCAAATCAACCACCCCCACAAACGGGAGATCAAACACATATGAGGCTTCGCCTTCAGTACAACCCATATCCGAACACCCACCACCAAACGACACTTCTTGTTGAGGAGCTCGAGCGAGGTGATCTTCTATGGTAATAACGTCGCTACTACCGGCACTCTCAATTGCCGCCTTCATGTCAATTCCCGTAGTGAGTGGACCATTAAAACCTAAAAAGACCCGTTCCCCGATAACGGTAATGGGCGTAACTTTAGTGAGATCATGTTTCTCTACTACTTGGGTATATAACTCTTTAGCAGCTTCGTCGGTGACAATATTTAAATACACAAACGGAATATTTTCCGCTGCAAAAAATTCTTTTTGTTTTTTGCAAAACCCACAATCGTCACGGCCAAACATGTACACCGTTCCAGCTACATTAGTAGTCTCGGTTTCAGAAAAAATATCTGGGCCAGCTTCGGATGAAACGGTATCTTCAAACGTGGCATTTTGTGCCATGGCTACACTCATAACTGCAAAACAAGCAACCAAACAAATGAAGACATGGACTGCAAAGTATGCCAGCCATTTAAAATATTTCATATCCGCCAGTATAACAAAACCGCTCCAAATGACGAAGTCATTTGGAGCGGTTTAGCATATATGAAACTACAGGGCACCAAGGAATTGTTCGTATCCTTTTTCCTTCATTTCACTCTCTGGCACAAATCGCAGAGATACCCCATTCATGCAATACCGTAACCCACCGCGATCACGTGGACCATCGGGAAATACGTGGCCGAGGTGATTATCCGCGATTGCAGACCGAATTTCAGTACGCTTGGAGAAAAACGAATTGTCCTCGTGTTCGGTTACTGCAGTAGCTGAAATTGGTTTTACAAATGACGGCCAGCCCGTTCCAGAATCAAATTTATCTTTTGAAGAAAACAACGGTTCACCTGAGAGCACATCTACATAAATCCCTCGTTCATAATTTTTATCAAGAGGGCTCGTGCCTGCTCGTTCGGTCCCATCCTCTTGAGTCACCTTAAATGTCACATCATCGAGTTGTGTCCGCAGAACTTCTTTACTTGGTTTTACATAGCTTTCCCATGAGGCTGCACCTTCTCTACTGGTACCTGCTTCGTTATCAGCGCGCCATGGGAGCGTGGCCTTGGTATCAGTGCCCCAATATTTGGCAATAAACGTATCTCGTCCTGACGCAGTACGATAGTATTTGTATTTCAAACTCGATAACGTGCCTTTATAGTAATCTTGGTGGTAATCCTCGGCAGCGTAAAACGTTGGTGTTGCTTCAACCGCTACTGCCAAATCTTTGTCGTACGGACCTTTTTCATTTACCTCCTTGATAAGGTTGTCGATAATACCTTTTTCTTTGTCATTACTGTAGTAAAAGGCCGGTGCGTAATATTTCCCACGGTCACCAAACGAGCCTTCGCCATCAGTGGGATCCATATGCTTCATGGCATAAATCAGAATCTCCTCAAATGAAATTACTGCTGGGTCATACGTAACTTCGACTACTTCACGATGTCCCCCGCTGCCGTAGTTTTCATACGTAGGATTCTGGGTTGTACCACCGGCATAACCGGATACCACAGCACTTACGCCTGGAAGTTTCTCTAAATCAGATTCTACACACCAAAAACAGCCACCAGCGACCATCATGGTAGCGGTAGTATTTGGCATTGTTGCCGTGTCGTTTTGATTATTGGTATTTTGTGTCATAGATTGGGTGTCGGGTGAATTATTACCTTCGAGTTGTCTCGCTGCTTCTTTAGCAGCAGTAATGGGGTCCATTATACCGGATGAGTCCGTTCCCACAGCCCCGTCATTACCTTGGGGTAAAAAATAAGCAAACGAAGCGTAGGCGCCAATAATAATGGTAGCTAGAATGGCTATATATGTCATAAAATGTAAGGTTACCTTTACTATTACGTAGTATACTCCAGTTTATTTCAAACGAGCGCTTGAAGCTGTTCACAACTACTGCAATGATGCTCGGATTGATATTTTTTTAAGGAAGTAATTGAGGTGCCGATTGTCTTTTCAATACTGCGTAGCGTCTGCATTCTGATACGATAATCAGGCATTTCTTGAGCTACTACCTGCCAAAATTCTGCAGAATGATTCAGAACGTGTAAATGACAAAGTTCATGAACGACAATGTAATCCCGCAAACATGGTGGCAAAAACAAAAGCTTATAGCTGAAGTTCAAATTACCTTTACTTGAACAACTTCCCCAACACCGCTTTTGATCACGAATAGCCACACGACGATACGTAAATTTTCCTTCCTGATTGAAAAACTGCAGCCGCGTCAGAATGAGGGCGCGCGCCATTTCTTTATGGGTATTATAGGTAGAATTTTTTGGCCGAGCTTTTTTGATACGCAACCGCTGTTTTACTATTTTCCAAGAAAGCATAGAGAGAGGGTGTAGAATTTTGCACATACTAGCACATTAAAAAACACCGTGTCTGATGACACGGTGTTTTTTAGATAATTACTTAGTTATCATCATTTGAATCATCTTCATCTTCATCTTCATCTTCATCTTCGTCTTCGTCTTCGTCTTCGTCTTCGTCTTCGTCTTCGTCTTCGTCTTCCCCCTCTAGAATATCTTTAGCATCATCAAGAGCTTCTTCTGCTCGTTCAGCTAACATTTCTGATTTAGCGTAATCTTTGGCAATTAACGCTGCTTTGGCATCAGCTATGTCTTTTTTTGCTGCTACAACATCACTTTTGATATCAGCGAGTGTTGATGATGATAATCCAGCTACATATTCTCGCTTTGTTAACTTTTTCTCAATATCACGAAGTGCATCTTCGGCATCAGCAATTTGGCGTGTCGCATCCCGCATTGTTGAAACCTTTGAAGAATCATCGTCTTCGTCATCACTGTCGTCCTCATCCTTCATTTTTTTCTTATCTTCCATTTTTTCCTTTCGGTCATCCATCTTGTCAGACCAGAAATTGTACTTGGCTTTTACGCGAGCACATGGGTGCGCTGCAGTTGTAGTAGCCTTCACATAATCATCACATCGGTCTTTGAGTCTGTCTTCAAATTTATCTTTGAGACCCGGTGCGAGGAGTAACCCAATCGGGAACTTACCATCGGCTTTACGTTCAGCGATAATTGCATCCATTGCCGCTCGAGTTTCAGTATCAATCTCACCGGTTACTTCGAGACCATTTTTAGCTTGGAATCTCTTAACCGCTTCGGTAGTCATTGGTCCAAAGTAACCAGTTACTAATCCTTGTGGGTAAATAGTACTGTCTGACGCCAATAGTTCTTGGATGGTTTTAATATCTGCATCTGTCATCCCTTGACGAATGTCCGCACGAAGCTCTTTGATTTCTGCTTCTGTTCCAGCGAGCTTGGCTTTTAATTCATTAAAGAGTGTAGTGAGCTTTTGCAATTGAGCAATTAAGCCAGCAATAGTAGTGTTTGTATCAGTCGTAGTAGTGGTTGTTACATCGGTTGTTGATGTAGCTTCTACCGCCTGAGCAACCGGTGCCAAATGAGCACTCACTACAAACATACATGCAAACAATACAGTGATAATTGTTTTATTCATAAATGATTGTTTAAACTAGTAAATCTTCCGTGCACTTAGTGCGACACGAACCCTATAAGTATACCAAATATGAACAACCTCCTTTCCCGGCCTGGGGACACAGCGTTATGAAACTGTAATCAGCGCTCGAACTAAGCGTATTATCTCGTAATCATACTGTTCTCCCGTTGCTTCATATAATGGTTTGAGCTTTTCTGAGCCATGCTGAGTTATAGCTTCACTTATGTTTTTTACCACCTCGTCAACATCAACGTCGTATTCAAAAATCTGTTTGATGTCACCGGCAGTAATCTGCTTTTCCTCAGCCAATTTTTCTACATGACTAATGATAGTACCAACGGTCATCTCACGTTCTTTGGCAATTGTTGCGATTTTTTTACCCTCGAGAATAAATTGCCGCGTCAAGGCATAGGTACTTTCTTTTTGCACCCGTTCAAAAGACGTCTTCTTCACTTTTACTTCACCCGCTTGCGGCACCTTCCCCCCGAGTGCCGTCACAAACTGCTCGTGCATTGTCGCGAGGTCTTGCGGGTCGAGTGCCACAAACGTCTCCTCGGCTGCCTCGGATTCACTTTTGAAGCCCGCATCACGACGGACAATTTTTGGATCAACCTGCAGCGCGTTTACCGACAACCCCAGTACCTTCAGTCCAGCGAGTGTCCGCACCCGCGACAACGCCACGTAACCTTGTCCAAACACAAACGCCTTACTTAAATCAACCTCCACTGCATCAAGCGACATTCCCTGACTCTTGTGGACGGTAATGGCCCAGGCGAGGCGCAGTGGTACCTGCTCAATCTGTGCGAGAGTCTTACCATCTTCAATCATATCCCACGTAGTGGTAGTCATCACGATTCGTTTCCCTTCGGTCGTTTCAATAATTGGCAAACCGGTCTCACGCTCAAAATCTACCACCTTAGCCAATGTTCCATTCACGTACCCCGCTTCAAAATTGTTCTTGGTACACATCACCATCGCATCTTCTTTGAGAATCAGCGTATCAGGTGACAGACAGTTTTTTATAAGCCCCTCCAACAACGGCTTACTCCCCCGCCCCGCCATTTTAAATGTTTTAGGTTTGCCAGTGAGCGCTGCTAGTTTTGTATTATTCACCAAATCCACATCAGCATTGTGCGTATACAAACGCGTTGGTTCGATATTCTCGTACGCAATATCTGTTTGTTCATTCAAGAGCGTGTAGTGATCATCTTCAATCTCATTCCGCCGAATAGAATTTAATAGGGACAACAACTGCTCATCTTCCTGCCGAAATTGATCAGACAAATAACACACCAAAGGCCGCGCATTCTCCCAGGCACGTGACTCAAATCCATACCGCATCATGTTCCCCATTTTAGTTACTGGAGGTAACTGGAAAAAGTCCCCCACAAAAATAACCTGTAGCCCACCAAAAGCATCACCGCGACCCCGGGCAGTGCGCGCAATCACATCCACCATATCGAGCATCGTGCCATCAATCATCGAGATTTCGTCAATGATTAATACCTGGGCTTTTTTAATCCGTTTCACCACTTTTTCACGCGTCATGATTTGATCTAGGTCGTACTGATTAATGGTGTCGCGTGCCCCCACTCCACTCCAGGCATGAATCGTCATCCCACCAATATGCGTGGCTGCAATTCCGGTTGAGGCAGTGACCGCCACATGCAACCCCGCCGCCTCAAGCCAGGCGATGTATTGATTAATCACATAGGTCTTTCCCGATCCTGGCTCCCCAGTTAAAAACACATTGGCCCCCGTTTTCAAAATATCCAAAGCCCGCATTTGGTTCATATAACTATAAGTATACCATGATTAAACACTCATATTGACTTTATCCAAAAAAATTGTAATATAAAAAAAGACCAGTAGGAGGACTCAATGAAAAAAATACTTGATTATATTGTTAGCCTTTGGAATTTCTTTCAACAAGAAAAGCTAACCGAGGACGATGTTCTGTCTTGCGTACCCACTACCTGGATTTGTATTATCCATGGACAAGACTCGCTCAGGAAGCGACTTGAAATTCATTATGCATTAGAAGATGGTGAACTGAGCGATGCTGAAGTCCTCATCAAACTAAAGGGACTGGAAGCAAAAGGGCTCATCGAACTTGAAATGCGCCAAAGGCAAAATCCAATCGATAAAAAACCCTATTTCCATCAGCAGTGCCGCAAAGCTCGCACCATCCAACCCAACCTACCAGAACGTAGTGAAGCTGCACCTGAACTCGCGACCGCCTGAATGAACAGAACACTGGTGCGAGCTGCTTACTCGCACCAGTCCACCACCCCCTGCTACGGCACGTGGGGTTTTGTTTACCCCGTTAGAAGTATGTACCATTTTAATTTTCGTTATCTACATTTTCCATTTCCTGTCTTCATTATTAAAAACTACAAATCAAAACATCTAACGGGGTGAATTTGTGGACAAGAAAATAATTTTATATTTATATCGGATACAATGTAGGTATCTATGGCGACACGTTCTTTAACTATTGTGGATGTTGATGAGAAAAAAACTGCTGTAAAAAAAGCAGTGACAAAAGCGGCTCTTAAAAAAACGCCGGTGCTCAAAAAACAAACCACTACTAAATCAAGCATGCCCACTAATGCTGAAATCATGGCTAGTATTGCAGCGACAAAAGCAACTGCCAAGCCAGCTAAAAAATTAAAAGGTAAATCAGCCGTTGAAATGGTTGGTAGCGCCGAAACAACACCAGTCACTATTTTAACAATTCCTGTTCCTAAAAAAGTCACTCCTAAAAAAGCAGCTGCTAAAAAAACACCTGCAAAAAAAGTCACCACCAAAACAGCATCAGACCATGACCACGGCGATCATGATCACACCCATGACGATAGCTACCCAGCGATTGTTCCCCGCTCTGCTGAATTGCAGGCAATTAAACGTCACCCGCTTGGACACTTGTTGCTCGAGAAAAAACTTCGTGAAGCAGGCTTCCGCGGTGGTGTTAGTAGTGACAAAAAATTCCTCGAAAAATACAGTACCGACGAAAGTATTTTCCATATCCGACCCCAAGTTGTATTGCAGCCAAAAAGTAAACACGACGTTGAGATTGCAACGAAACTGATTGCTACTGAAACTAAACGCTTTACCTCACTATCACTTACCCCACGCGCTGCGGGAACCGGACTCTCTGGCGGTTCACTCACTGACTCAATTGTGATTGATGTCTGCCCACACATGCACAAAATTGGTGAAGTCAAGAAAACCAAAGACGGAGCTACAATTGTATGCGAACCGGGAGCGTTCTGGCGTGATGTCGAGAAGAAACTAAAAAAGCACAACTGCTACATCCCATCATACACGTCATCAAAAGATATCTGCACTATTGGCGGTGCGGTTGCGAACAACGCTGCTGGTCCTGACTCTCTCCGCTATGGTCACTGTGCTGACTGGGTAGAGTCAATGGATGTAGTGCTCGCTGACGGTAATACCTACACCCTCCAAGCCCTCACCTACAAAGAGTTCAAGTCACTGATCAAAGAAAAACACTTGCACGCTCACATCGCACGTGAGATATTTGCCCTGATTGAGAAAAATGAAAAAACCATCAAAAATGGTCATCCTAAAACACCAAAAGGAAATGCCGGCTACCCACTATGGAATGTAATTCCTGAGGGTGTCGCCAACTTCAAAAAAGGCATCGGTGTATTTGACCTCACGAGACTGGTATCAGGTAGTCAGGGTACGGTTGGTATTATCACCAATCTAACTATGAAGGCAGTGCCAATCCAGGAAAACACTACCCTTATCACTGTCCCTATCTTTGACTTACAAGAATCAACCAAAGTAATTCTTGAGGCACTTAAATACAATCCGATAAATATCGAGATATTTGACGCGCTTACATTCGACCTTGCTTTAAAAAACCCTGACTTCTTCAAAGCTCGTTTGTCAGGTCTTGATTACTATAAGGTATTACTTTCGATGTATACCACCTACCACATTAAATTCGGACGCAAGATTCCTGAGTTCACCATCATGATCATGCTTGATGAGGAGACCACTCGTAAAACTACGGCCACTGAAATTGTGCGTAAAATCAGCACTGAAAAATCCCGCGCCCGTGTCGTAAAAAGCCCGAGCGAAATAGAAATGTATCTGCAAATTCGTCGTGCCAGTTACACCCTCTCTAAATTCCTCGATCCCACCAAACGACCGGCCGCTTTCCTCGAAGACATGACTGTTCCCGCTGAAAATCTAGCCAAGTTCTTTATGGAGATCAAACGACTCTTCAAAGAATTTAACGTGCAAGCAGCCATCCATGGTCACGGAGGTAATGGACATTTCCACTTCTATCCCCTCCTCGACTTTACGAAAAAGACCACACCGTTACTTGTCGAAAAAATGGCTGAGAAATTCTTTGACGCTGCCGTAAAGTACAAAGGCAACATCTGCGGTGAACACAACGACGGCATTATGCGCACACCGTACCTCCACAAGATGTTTAGTAAACAGATGCTTGATTTATTCAAGACTACCGAACACCTGTTTGACCCCGATGACATTTTCAACCCAGGTAAAAAAGTAAACCCACGCTTCGATATCAAAAAATCAATGCGTCATACTAACTAACCTGCTGATTGAGACATAGGAAAAGCCGCGATTGCTCGCGGCTTTTTTCTTTTGTAGTTTAGGCACGTCCATACGATTTAGTCATCGCCACTTTCAGAGCATCTTCTGGACTTGCTTCTGACCAATTCACTAACTGGAAGGCCGGGTAAAATCGTTCGCAGGCTGCTACTGCATTTTTTATCATTGCGTCAATCTGTTGCTTGCTTGCACCATCGGTACCAACGAGCAACAATCCGTACCGCCACACCATAAGTTTTTGCTCAACCCAATGTGCAAACGCTCCAGTCCAAAGCTGGTCATTGCACCGATTAAGCAAATCATAAAATGGTGCCTGTCTGTTTACTGGAGCTTCAATTTCATACGTGCATATAAATCGCAATGTTTCGTCTGCTGGATTCCAGGCTACAGTGATGGAATACACCTGCCACACTCCTTCAACAGCCAGAGCAATCTGATCATCAGTCATACGATCAAATTCCCAACCACTATTTTCTGCCAGATCCTCCGCTATATCTATAGGATGGAGATCTGAGTTATCAGGTACACTTATTGTCATCAAAGACCTCCCGCAGTTACCTGCACCCGCACGGTATGTGCTGTTTCTATTTCTAGTTATACCGGAATAAGAGGCACAATTCAAATATGTGCACCAGAGAAGCTTTTCTTATGACTGAGCTACCCCTATACTGTTATAAGTATACAGTTCATCTCAAGACTGGAGGTCCGTTGTGCGCACGCCAATCCAATATCCTCACGAACGAGGGGTTACCTCGGAAACAGAATTGATGCTACATGGCTACGGCTTGACCCTTGCCAAGCTATACTATCGGCTGCCTGATTACCGTTCGGTGCTGAGTGAATTTATTTGGCAGCAGTACGATATAGCTCCTGACTACCCCAAGCTCTTTGGATTCATCGAGTTCTGGCAACGTGAAATCGACGGTCCATTACACTCGGTTGAGTTCACCCACCGCAAACTCATCCGCCCCGGTGAGTGGCGCAATGTCACAGGCGAATTCATCATCCACTGAGAAGCCGCCATGCGTCACTGTGACCAAACCCAGTCCACCATCACCCGCAATCCGATCAGAATCGGCCGCGGGAAATAAAAAGAAAGGCGGTCCCCGGACCGTCTTTTTGTTTTAACAAAGTTATTTAAAACATAAAAAAACTGCGCACATCCCGTTGGGTGCGCGCAGTCGATTGTCAGTTGTCGGTCAGCAGAATATCTGAAGGCTGCGTCAAAAGCAGCTCACCGATGGTCAGCGTTCCTGCGCGCCACTTCTCTTGGTTGTCAGGATTCAAACCCATCTGCGAACTGAGCATCACCTGCTCTTCGGTCACGCCATTTTCTTCGAGAAACGTAATGGAGTCTGCGACAATGGGTTCAAGCATTTCGATGAGTTGCTCAAGCATCCCATCGAGCATTGTCCCGCCCATACCGGTCGCGTCGCCCATGGCTTTGCCGAGACCATTGTCGACACAGTAGCGGAGAAATTTCATCTTCGCATCGGCAATTGTCTGCAATGAAACAACTGTCTCAAGTTGGTCAGCAAGTACCTCGACCGACCCTTCGACAAAGGGACGGATAACATCGCGTTGCGGGCTGCCCTCGGGAATTTTGGCGGCGAACTTGGGATCTGCGAGAGCGACCTCCCAAACTTGGCTGGCTGTCAGTTTCATCTATATTCCTCGTTTGTTTGAGTGAGGAGTAACGTCTAAAGTCCAAGAGGAATTATGCATTTATTGTCATTTTTGTCAATGAATCAACATTGTAACTTCCCTACACCAATAACGACTGGCACTTACTACTAAGATATAAATACTGACTTTTTACTTGGTAATTTATATATAAGTTTGCTACTATACTGACACCCAATTGAAGAAACAACAGACGGCCTCATCGTCTAACGGCTAGGACGCAGGATTCTCATTCCTGCAATCGGGGTTCGATTCCCCGTGAGGTCACAAAAGAGAGCGTTGGTTCAAACACCAAGGAGCATTATCATGAACAATAAATTTCCTAATTTAAATTTAAAAAAATTTTCACATAGCTATAGTACATTTTTTGACGCTGCAAACCATGTACTAAAAAATGCATACATAAACAATACTCTGCTTCACATCCTACCTGAAAAAATCGGTAAGCAATATCGATACAGTGAATATAGTCGCAATCATCTTGGATTGATCAGTTTTTTGGAGAGTTCTTATATTTTAAGGGAAGACCAAGAGGGATTCGTCTCATTTTTGAATGAAATAATTCCAGAAGTATTAAATCTTTTTCAGCGACAGCAATATGAACTTGATAACATAAACAATAAACTCAGCGAAACACTTTTAGATTTTATTGAATTAGTTATTAGCACTAACGATGCTGAGGTTTTTGATCTAGACTTTTACTATGACAATAAAGATAGATTATTTAAAAGAAAACTTGATGTTGTAACAGCTGAAGTTATTAATCAAAACACTTCTGACCTTGATACCGATAGCGCTAACAAATTACGCTACGAAGAGTGTGTCGCAGAATTTTTAGCCTTCAGACATGATGGTCAATCAAATAAGAATCTTTTTTACAATCAATCTCTAGATAAGCTAAAGAGAATCGTAGAAAATACACTCGAAAGACTTTACGCCAAGGAAGATGGTTCGTTTCCTAAGCTAAGTAACAAGAAGCAAATCTCGAACATTCTCTTTGATGGTGAACACCCAGATTTTGAAAATCGCATCGGATACGTGGTATCAAATATTCACCATGAGCAAGGGGGTCAACCAAAGAAATTTACTGAGAAAGAGTATGTGTACCTTTGGCTAGAACTTAATCAAATTCTATACTTACTAAATAGATACAAGAAATAGACTATCACGAAGGGGCAAGAACGTTTTACTTTCAGAATCCACAAAAGCCTTACCAGGTAATGATTTTTTTACCTCATCACGATGCGGGTCACAAACCACCCACCCCTCCCTACTCAATCGTATACGAAACCACCAATCCAGCTTCTACCACGGCGTTGATTCTGCCTGGTCTTAGATCCATGGTGACTGGTAGTGATTCACCGTCTCGCATTACCACTCGGAAGGGCACGTTTTGGGTTGTGGCGTAGGCTTCGGCCTCGGCTGTTGTCATGCCGATGATGGTACTCACAGTAGTACTGGCAGGGACATTTGTTTCTTCAACTGGTGGTGTCATTGATTCTACAGAGTATTCAGTAACCACTCCATTTGCGACCGTGGCATTAATCCGTCCTTCACGAATATCTTTGGTAATTGGTTGTGGCTGTCCATCTTCTATCACCACTCTGAATGGAACTCCATCTGCATCGGCTTTGGCTTGCGCTTCTACTACCGTCATACCGACGTAATCGGCACTCACGGGTTCTGTATTTTCAGGACAGTATGTTGCGCCATATTGAGCCTCAGTTAAACCGGCGGCTTTTGCCTCGGCAACTGTGTTGTAGCGGTTTCCATTTTCGTCGCAATAGACTACTGGAGTGCCGTCTTCATAGTAGGTAATTTCAGTATCTGGTGAAGATACCTCTTCACTATTTCTAGTAGCAAACAGATAAAATCCAGTTAGGATAAACACGGCAATACTGGTGAGTAGGATGAGTTTTTTCATAGGCGATTAGATTAGGTAATAAGGTGCATAGTATAAACTGGTTGTGAAAAAATAGTAACCAGCTCAACTGTGTATGGGTTCGCCGTATATGTGACACAACGGTCACAAATAGGCTTTAATTTTATTAAACTTTGAGCATAAAAAAATCAGCGCTAGCGCGCTGACTCATTAACTGCCAAAATATGGGCTGCAACTTTTCGATACACATCGAGGGCCTCTACGCCCTCGGGAGAAATTAGGTACATTTTTCTTGGTTGCCCTTTTCGTTTAGTCGGTTCTGACATTCCCTCAATAACCAATCCACGCTCTTGAAGCCTATTAAGAGCAATGTACACTTGAGCAACCGAGATGTGCTCTCCAAATAAGACAGCGACACTGTCACGAAGTGCCTGACCATATCTCGACACATTCGTATCAATCAGGTGCAGCAATACTATCTGCACAGGTCCGAGCATACGATCTCGTTTCGGCATGGCCACTCCTTACATTTCAATTCGACCTAAATTATAACACGATAATCAACTTCAAGCAACAAATGGTAGACGGGTTTTCTTTTCAATACATCTACCCGCCAAACTCCTTCACAATTTCTCTCTCATTCCCGGCATCGAGAGACTTCTTGAACCGGACACCACTCTTCCCCTTCACCCTCGCTTCGCATTCGGCCCAGGTTTGGTGGATTTTTACCACCCCATCTACGGCACTGACATACGAGTAGGCTTTTTGGGCAGAGCGTTTGCGGGCGTCACTTCTGTCTTTGGCTTTTGATTCATCATACTGTGTGTTTTCGATAGCGTGGCCATAGGTGCTTTTTGGACCGGCATACAGTTCGAACGTGCCCGCTGAGGCAAAAGTTGACGCAATCACGTCGGCTCGTTCGTTACCAATGATACCCACGTGACCGGGGACTTTGTGCCAATCTACTGTTACCTGTTTTAGGAGTTTTGCGAGATCCTGCCACAATTCTTTGTTTATAACATCAGTTTTGGCTTTGGTCTGCCAACCGTTATTCATCCACCCAAATATCCAACCCGTTGCTCCCTCAACTACATATTTTGAGTCAGTGTAAATCGATGCTGCATTTGTTTTTCCACTCATGAACGTCAATGCCTCTACGACAGCTTTAAGTTCCATTTCGTTGTTGGTGGTACGAGCTTTGTGTCCACCGAGTTCAGTTATGGTCTCACCATCTGAAATTACTACTCCATACCCGCCTCGGCCGGGATTACCCTTGGCGGCACCATCGGTGAATATCGTTACTGTCTTGTTCATATTGGTATGAGTGTACCATACCAATTTTTCTGATCGCATAAAGGAACTGGGTCTTTCTTTAGATTTACCCGCTATTTACATTTTAAATATTTGTTGTATATTTATTGTTAGTCCGTTCAAAGATCTGGAGAAAACGATGCTGTCTTCTGCAACAAAACTCACGACAAAACATTCAGTTGAACTCAACTATTCCAGCTTGCTGCCACTTGCGACCGTAGACATGTGGGAGCTGCTTAAAAAAACCCAAACGTTGCGTGATGTTGCTAAAGGTTTCGTCACCTACCATGGAGAGCTCCCCGAAGAATGGGAAGTAGGCACCAAAGTAGATATCAGACCAAAGTTCCTAAAGCTACCGTGGTCACTACTGCCTGAAGGCAGGCACCTAGTCGAAGTCATCAAAGTTGATCATAATCAACTCTTCATCGAAACAGTTGAGTCGGGCGGTGTCGTTGAGTACTGGCATCACGTGATGAAAATTGAACCAGTGCCAGGCTGCGATTTTTGCATGTACACCGATACCATTTTGCTTGAAGCTGGCTGGGCGACGGGTATTGTGGCCCGCATTGCAGATAGTCTGTATCGTCATCGTCATGAACGCTGGCTTGAAATTGCCACAGCGCAACAATAACTAAAAGGCGCCCCAACCGGTGGCGCCTTTTCCTATGCGGTTTTTGGTAGTCAGGTTATACAAACCGTGGGATAATATAAGGGTATGAAAAACATTTTAATTTTAGGAGCTTTGATCATCGTTGTCTTGGGACTCATAGTGTTGCTTGGCAAACCAAAAGAAATGTCTGCCCCTACCACTGCGACCACCGAAGACCCCATGACTGAAGAAACTGATACAATTGACAACGGAGCCGTTATTACTACTAACTCGACAACCACCGTTACTTCAGTGACAACCACCCCAGGCAAACTTAAGGCTGATACATTTACCGGTACCCTGACCAAGGTAGATACCAGATGTTTCTCTGACGGGGAGTGTTTTGTTGAGGTTGATGGAAAAAAAGTCACGACCCTGTTTGGATTTAACCAAGCCGAAGTTGGGAGTGTCATTGGCGTGGAGGGATTTGGTGATTTAGAAAATTATATTGGTAAAGCAGTCGAGGTCTACGCCCAAGACAACAGTGACGGTACCTATACCCTCTATGGGAGTGCCGGATTCTACATCAAGGTATTGGAGTAATTACCCATTAGCAAATGTACAAAAAACCCCTATGGAGGGGTTTTTGCTATTGACGATACCAGTACCTAATCCGTATTAATGGTAGAATAGACGAATGCATAAGGCGATTATTTGTACTACTGCCCTATTACTGGGATTGATAAGTGGCAGCTTGGTCGCCACGTTATTTTTTACTTCCTCGACGCCTGCTACAACGATACTAACCACCTATACCACACCTGCGTGTGGTACTGTCGGTCAGCCTGACTGCACCGTACCATCGCCTACACCACCGGTACCCGTAGTGAACACTCCCGCAGAACCATCCCCTACGGTCGTAATTAATTTTGATACTGCACACACATTCACTCTTGCAGAAACAGTTACCTACCCTGACGGCCTCGTAGTTACCTTAACCACGATTAACGATTCGCGGTGTAAACCTGACGTGCAGTGTATTTGGGCCGGTGAACTGTCACCACAATTTACTTTTACCGGTGGTGATTTTACCGACACAATATCCCAGCTCTCACTCGGAACATCCCGCATGGAGCCACAAACAATTGGTGCCTATACCGTTACGCTTGAAACTGCAACTGAAAACACTGCGACGATACGCATTACTAAAGATAACCCCACGTCACCTATCTCTAAAACAACTATCCCCAAACAAACGGTAGCGGGAGCACAAGTTACAAAACCAACTACCCCTGTACCACTTGCAGCGACCCCACAACCAACCACCCTCCAAACTGACAGTGCCTTTGGGGTGGAAGTTACCGCCCTTATTACTGAGGCTACTAAAAAACTGCGTCAGCGCGAGTCGCTCCCAATCTACCAATCAGATTCAGATTTAGCGGCGAGCGCTCAAAAATACAGTGGCCGGTTACTCTCTGGCAATTACCTCGCCCACATTGATAGAAATGGGTGTGATCTCACCTGCCGGTTTGATGAGTCAGGATATGCAGCTAGTTCATGGGGCGAGAATCTCGCCATGATGGAATACGACGACCGACCAACTGCCGAATATGTCGCCAACTTCTTTATGACCCAGTGGCAAAAGAGTGCCGGTCACCGCAAAAACATTCTATCCCCTACGTTTACCCATCAAGGAGTTGGAGTGAGTGTCGAGAATGGCAAAGTCTACGTCGTGGTACATTTTGCGCTGCCACTGTAACTTGACATTTTTTAAAATAATGATACTTTATTGGCAGTACGAAGGAGCACATCCGACAGCTATGGTAAAAGCTATGAGTTCTGCCGATGCTCCTGAACCCTTCTGCGGTAGAACAATCCCGGACAAAGCTCAGTCCGTAACGTAACTCTGGTCCTTTCATGTGAAGGATTAAAAACTACCTGGGAAGGGCTCACAATGAGCTTCATGTACGGTAGGAAAAAGAGGACAAGACGAGCAGGTCCTGTTGCGCAAGCAACAGGACCTTTTACGTTACCAACTAAAAAAGCGAGCCTGTGCCCGCTTTTTTAGTGGTGTGAAGTAGTGATTAATCCTCAACTTCAAATTCGTCACTGGTAGCTTGTTCATCATTATCTTCGTCAAAGAGGCGGAATTCGTATTCACCTTCTCGGTTAATCCGGAATGTTACATACCCTTCTTCATCTCGTACGTACTTGAATGAAACGTAGTTTGAGTCACTGTCACCCACTTCGTAGAGACCAATCCAGTTATTGTCGTCTTCATCTTCTACCTCGTAATCAACACGGATTGTATCACCAGTTTCGTAATAATCATCTTCTACTTCAAGAGACCAATCACCATCATCAGAGTCATCATCGTAATAATCGTCGTCATCATCGTCATCGTCATTTCGGCCGTCAAAACGGAATGATCGCACTACTCCTTCGACATAACGTCCATCGTCATCTTCAGCTACTGCACGGTAGTAGTAGACATCATTGTCATCTAAATCAGTGGCCGTAATTTCGAAATCTTCAGTATCACCACTGTCTCCATCAATCTCGATTGACTGAGTACTGTATGACAGTTTATTGCTAGTGCCGTATTCGAACCAGACACGGGCTTCAGAATCTCGTCTAAAAGTTACTGAGCCTTCCATCCGAACCGCATCATCCCCATCACCTTCAACAGTGCCAGTCGTAACGCGAGTAATCTCGTTTGAATTTTGGTAACTACCGTTATTGTATGTGGGGTACCCTGGATTGTAGATTTGTAGTGCTGCGAGTTGAGCTTGTAACTGAGCGATTAATGCATAGAGCTGTGCAATTTGTTGCTGTTGTGAACTTGAGTTCGTTTGGTAGTTAGTTTGATAATATTTCACCTGACTATTGGCTAGTGCGGGTGTCGCAAGAGCCAAAAATAGTGCCGGTACAACCATTAATGAAACTATATATTTATTCATATAATTACATTATATCATATTTTAACGAAAAAACTAGGTATATAAAACCTAGTTTTTTGAAGTTTATTGTCGAAATTTTGGAAATATTTTATCTTGTTTTCCAGGATGAATCCTGCCGCACCAGGAGCGTAGCAGCTTGTTCAGGATGGGCCATTATTTCTTCGACAATTTTTTCGGCTCGAATCCCTTGGGAGGCTTTTATTAAAATGACATCACCAGGCTGGATAAAGTTTTGTAGTTCCCTACCAGCACGAATCGCATCGTCATACTGAAACACAAATTTTTCATGCATCCCAAACTCAACGGCAGTCTCGGCAATTTTTCGTGCCCGGACACCAACAGTAAATAACACATCAGCGCATTTTGGTACTTGCTCCCCTAGTTTTTCATGAGCCCGTGATGAAAATTGCCCCAGCTCAAGCATATCACCCAAAATAGCAATTTTACGCTTAGCCCCACGAATCTCAGATAGTGACGTAAGTGCTGCTTCAGCGGCCACTGGTGAGGAGTTATAAGTATCGTCAATAATGAGTGTCCCCTTGATCCCCGGTATCATGCGCATGCGCCCTGATGGTGCCGTGTGTTCAAGCATCGCGGTAGCCACCGACTCAAGACTAATATCAAATTGCGCTGCTACCGCGGCTGCAGCCGCTACCACATAGGCATTTTGCATACCAATTGAACCCATGACCTTGATTGGGGTTTTCTCGTCAAGATGGGTCAATGTAAAGGTTGAACCGACCGGTTCGTCGTTATGGTACACAATGGCATCAGCCGACGCCATGTAATGAGTTGGGAGATACCGGGCAAAGCCGATAGCTTGTTGTCTGACGCCCGCTACAGCCTCCTGGAGCTTCATATCATCGTGATTGTACACAAATACTCCATCGGGTTTTAAGGCCTTTAAAAGCTCCATTTTCTCGGCCACCACCGCTTCGGGCGTCACAAAATATTCCACGTGCGCGGGCACGTCGGGCAACCTCGTCATCACCACAATATCTGGCTTCATCCATTTTGTGAGATTCGCCATGTCGCCCGGCCGATCAACACCACATTCAAGTACCAGCACCTCGGGATAGTTACGACTAAAGAACGCAATTATAAAACCATCAAAGAAATTTTTAAACCACGTGAACGGATTATCCCAACCATTTGGTAGTCCGAGAATTGAGAGTGGCACCCCGATTTCAGAGTTAAAACTTTTTTGACTCTTGCGCGTTTTTTTATGGTTTTTGAGAACGGTAAAAATAGCATCCTTGGTCGACGTCTTCCCCACACTTCCTGTAATCGCAATAATCGTCGGCTTAGTACGTTTTAGTAGCACCTTTGCCTCAAACGTCAGCACCGCCACCACCACTTTTTTAAGCACGTTTTTCATGTCGAATAGGTTTGTTTATATAAACTTAATGTAGATATTCTAACATCTTTTATGAAGACGTGGATTGCTTCGTCGTGAACTCCTCGCAAAGACACAACTTATGAATCTATTTAGCTTTATTGATATAACCAAATCCTCTTAAATTCATGATTTGTGTTTCAGCGCATGCAGATGCAAGGCGTGCGGGTAATTTTTTCGGGAGGCGTACCTAAATGTACGTTGACTGAAAAAATTACCCGCAACAACGCAGCAGATGCGTGTGATCAAGCGCAAATCATCGGTCTGGGGGGATGGAATAGTAATTGATGAGAAACTTTGTAATATCCATAAATGGCTCAGTCAATGTTTCTGACGCATACTGCACTCCACGCGGGTCTACCGTATATAGGAACACAATAAATTTTGGATCATACGATGGAAAATATCCAAAGAAAGAGTGGAGGTAGCGATCCTCGTAATACCCTCCTCCATTAGGATTAGCCATTTGAGCGGTACCCGTTTTGGCAGCAATGCTGTGATGAGGCAAAGCGACTTTACCACCACGCAAGGCATCATCTACTACATTGGTCAACATTCGTGAGACAGTCTCACTAGTTTCAGGTGTAAATACCTGTGCACCATTTGGGTAGGCGACTTCTTTTTTCGTACCGTCATCATATTCAATTTCTTTTACAATATGGGGTGTAACCAAATGTCCACCGTTACCCAAGGTAGCGAGTGCTCGCGCGGTCGCAACCGGCGTCATCGCAATCCCCTGTCCAAACGATGCGGTCGCATATTCTACGTCGCGCGGAGACTTCAAGTTCTGCATCAAACCCTGCGCCTCGCTCGGTAAATCAATGCCGGTTTCACTACCTAATTTGAGGCCTTCGAAATACGTTCGAAATTTGTCCTTACCCATTAACTTCACAATGTGTGACACTCCAGTGTTAAGGGACTGATTAATTACTTCCTGCATAGATACCGTACCGCGACCCTTGCCGTCAAAGTTTTTAATTGTTTTTGAGTTAAGTTCAAGAAAACCTGCATCGTAGTAGGTTGATTCAGGTGTGATAACTTTACTATCGAGTCCCGCAGCGATCGTAAGTGCCTTAATGATTGAACCCATTTCGTATACATCCTCCACTAACGGATTTTCAAATTGTTCAATTGACGTAGTACCACGAGAATTTAAGTCAAACGTAGGTATCGCATTCATTGCGTATATTGCTCCGGTTTTTGGATCCATAATAATTCCGCCGCTTAGCTTACTCTGGTATTGCTCTTGGGTTTCCTGCAAAATACGATCGAGCATACGGGCTACAGTCGGCTCAATAGTCGTGACCACACTACCGCTCTTTTTAGTCTCATCTTCAAATACTAAACTACCCAGGTTCGAAAAAATCTCCGCAAAAAAGTTTACCGATAAAATGGTGTTATCGCGATACAATGTTTCGTCATAGTAGCGCTCAAGTCCGTACTTACCCCGCAACTGCCCATCATCACTGCCAAATCCAACAAACCCAATCGTACGGGCTGATACAGCATCTCCAGGATAATAGCGCCACTGATTGCGGTATAACATCACGCCTTTTACATCCAATTCAGAAATCTTTTTATACGTTTCTTCATCTAGTTTTGGCTCAATCTCTACGTAGGTGCGGTTTGGCAGAGTAGCTTTTTCAACAAACTCTTCGCGTGAAAGGGTGGTAAAGAGACTTAGTTTCTCATAGACCTCGTCTGGATTTGTAATCAGAGATGGATTAACCGCGAGCAAATAGCCCGAGGTGATTGAGGCGGCTGACACCTTTTCACCGTCTTTAGTTGTAAAATAAATACTGCCACGATTGTACACATCTTTAGCGGTGTGTACGTACTGACGCTCAGCTTTTTCTTGATAGGCACTGGCTTGCTGAATTTGAATTTGATACAAGCGAACAATTAACAAAAAACCAATAAAAAAAATGAAGGCGGAAATTATTCGAATACGGAGATTGGTTGTTTTCCGCATAGTTTTACCGTGCTGTGTCAGACAATACCAAGGTTGATTCCGTTCGGCTGACAAAAATCTTGGCTTCGGTTTCAGTAAAGTTTTCTAAGGCTGCAATTTTGTTACTAACTTTATGTTGCGCATCAATATACGAGGCTTCGAGCATGGCAATATCTGACTCAACGGTTCCTACCTTTTGGATGACTTCTTTGCGCAACACCACGTGCACTACCGACATCGACAGAAAATACATATACAAAAAAACCAAGGCAAAGAAGAGTATAATTCCAACGTTGAAATAGAATCCGTAACTTGGTTGTTTAATAATGGCGACGATGGTTTTCATAGGCGACTAAATTTTCTGAATAATTCGTAATTTGGCACTGCGGGCGCGCGGATTAGCTTTTAGTTCTTCACTACTTGCTACAATTGGTCGTTTGGTTATGAGGACACCAGACTGAGCTTGTACTAAGTTTCGAAAGGTATGTTTTACAATTCGATCTTCAAGACTATGGAACGAGATGATGGCGAGTCGCCCGTTAGGCGAGAGACACTGCCATGCATGTGCTAAAAAATCTTCGAGAACTTTGAATTCATCATTAACCGCAATGCGCAAACCTTGGAAGGATTTGGTGGCGGGATGAATTCGTCCATGCCGGTACGACATCGGTACTGAGGTAAAGATTATTTCTGCCAATTCAGCAGCGGTCTTGATGGTATTTTTTTTACGGTACTCGACTATTGCTTTAGCAATTTGCCGTGAGTATCGTTCTTCACCGTACCCAAACAAGACGTTTGCGATATCATCTGCATCCCATCCATTTACTATGTCACCGGCCGTAAATGCATACTGACTCGGGTCACCATAGGTCATGAACAAACTATCATCTGAAGTGAACGAGAACCCCTTTCCCCCATCCGTAAACTGATCTGTACGCCAACCAAGGTCAGCGAGTATCGCGTCTACGCTCTCAATATGAAGCTTTTGCAATTCCGATTGAATATTCACAAAGTTGCTATGCACCAGGTGCACCGTGGCTTTGGCTTTTTTTAAATCTTGCAGAGCTTCGATGGCAGTACTATCTGCATCAAACCCGATGTAGGTGCCTTTATGACCTAGCTCTGACAAAATCAATCGTGCATGTCCGCCAGCACCCAAGGTAGCATCAACGACAATCGCATCTTTTGTAAGCGCGAGTGCATCGACTGCTTCTTGGGGCAAGACTGAAATATGCTTCATAAATATAGAGAGTGGTTGGGTGACTTAGAGGACACCGATTGTTCCAAGCTTCTCCGCGAGGGAATCTGCTTCGAGTTCAATTTGTGCTTTGTACTCTGTCCACTTGTTCTCATCCCAAATTTCTATTCGGTTATGGATACCAGCCAAGACTACCTTTGAGTCGAGTTTGGCAAACTCCTTTAAAAAATCTGGCACGAGAATACGTCCAACTGAATCTACCTCCACCTCTACTGCTCCTGATAAGAAGAATCGGTTGAAACTTCTGGTGTCCGCTGTCCCAAGTGGCAGTTCACCAATTTTGTCGGTGATTTTCTGCCACTCCTGGAGCGGATATACAAAGAGACAATTATCAAGACCGCGTGTGACGACAAGCGATGCCCCAAGTTCACCCCGCCATTTAGACGGCAGTGACAGCCTTTTCTTAGGGTCCAACGTGTGCTTGTATTCGCCAATTAACATATCTTAATAGTTTGAAGGTACCCTCTAAACCAACCGCAATCAGTGGAGTGATTCCAGTAGGTTTAGAGAGTACCTCCCTCCTGCATACGGTACCTTTCGGTCTCGTATACCACTATCTCCCACCACACATACACTATACACCACTTCATCCCACTGCCTAGCACTTTTGCACACGTTTCAAGTGGATAACTCTTACAATATTGAAAAAACGACTTAAATTCACGTTCATTGTAAATTGAATATATTTTGCTACTATGCAACCAGACGATATTAGTTCAAACCTGGAGATAGGAAATGAAATTCACTTCCCTTGCTACTGCACCGCTACTCGGGACACCAGTGGTGGTTTGCAATAGCAATCACACACTAAGTGTCATAAGTATCAATTCTCTACGATTCGAAGACGAGGAAAAACTCGACGGACCAGTCATCGCTGGATTGACAGTTTTTCAAGGTGGAGATAACAAAAACGTCTGGCTAGCAAGCAACGAAAACATACGTATCGCCGTTGCTTATGCACTGCAAAAAATCGCTCTGAGGATGGCTGACGACACAATTACTCGGCGCGAAGATGTTCAGTTGAACGACCTTATACGAGAGTATTTCAACATTGATGCAGTTATAGCGTGCCTTATGGCTAAAGCTGCTAAGTTTGAACCTCTCCCTGAGTATCATCCACTTGGCACTTTACTGTATAGTGTAAATCAACACGAAAATCGAGTGGTTGAACATGGGCCAGTGCGTAAAATAAAAAATATCGGTGACGGTTCCTTCTCATATGAGACGGGGTGCCAGCAATACAACGCTTCCTATTTCACCACCCTTAATGAAGCTCTTGATGCCATTGCAAAATCTTTACCCTCACACCTACAGCTAGTACGGGAAGAAGTCCAGGTCAAGGAAGCGGTTAGCGAACAGGAAGGTCGACGTCTCGGCTGGTTCAGTGGTGACTGATGCAGCTAAAAAGCGCAAGGATGTAAATCCTTGCGCTTTTTTCGAACATACTCACTTCTACCCTTCACACGCTACACAATCTGACTGTGCAGAATCTTTATCAGCCTCATTTTTTGGTTTCATCAGTGGAAATAGCTGTACTTCACGTAGTGGCTTCCCTGCCAAGAACGCAAACAAACGTTCGCCAAATCCAAACCCGCAGGTTGGTGGCATGCCGTGTTCGAGCATCTCCACAAATTCCCAATCGGCCATCATAGCCTCGTCATCACCCGCATCAAGCAGTTTCTTTTGTACTTCGAATCGGGCGCGCTGATCATCGGGGTCGTTTAGTTCACTATAGCCACGACCTACTTCACTACCAGCGATAATTGGCTGGAACATTTCAACTGTATCTGTACCTGGTCGCTTTTTCGCCAGCGGTGCTACTAGTGTTGGATGGTTAATCAAGAACGCTGGACCAGTAATTTGTTTACGACAATATTTCCAAAGTGTATCTGTTAATCGTTCCCGATTGTTACCGTCGTACTTAACACCCAGTTCGCGCAATTTAGTTTCCATCTCGGCTTCGGTGGCTGTATGAATATCAATGCCAGTTTTTTCTCTGATGGTTTCCGTATAATCAATCTCCACCCAGTCATCAGCCAAATCAAACGTATGATCACGCATAGTGAATTTGGTGGTACCAAACACCTCGGTGGCAATCGCCCGATACAAATCACGCACAAACGTCATCCCGTCACGATAGTCAGCATACGCCCAATAGAACTCGCAGTTAGTGAATTCTTGGAGGTGTTCCGGACTCGTTCCTTCATTGCGATAGGCGCGACCAATTTCAAATGTTTTTGGGTAACCAGCCGCCATCAAACGCTTCTGCCACAGTTCTCCGATACAGATACGCATAAACACCGGCATATCAAAATCGTTGTGATACGTTTTAAATGGACGAGCTTCAGCACCACCGGTTGTAACTTCAATGGTTGGTGTTTCTACCTCGAGAAAACCATGATCAACCATAAATCGTCGCGTGACTTCCCAGAACTTGGCTTTTTGTATAAACAGCGCACGCGCTTCATCGTCGAGTAGTAAGTCGAGGTATCGCTTGCGGTAGCGCATGTCTTCATCTTTGATACCAAAGTGTTCAGTTGGCATTGGTGCCAGTGACTTGGTTAAAACTCGCCAGGTCGCAACTTGGATAGCTTGGGTTTCGCGCTTGGTAATAAATGCTGTCCCGGTAACTTCAATGAAGTCCCCGGCATCAATAGTAGCGACAAATAAATCAAACAGCTCCTCCCCGACATTTTCCTTCGTGAACATAGCTTGCACTCGAGCAGTACCATCAAAAATGTCAGCAAACGCTAAGGCCCCATGGAGACGCAATGCCATCACCCGGCCAGTGAGAGTTACGGATTCGGCCGAAGCCACGAGCTCGTTAAAATTCTGTAAAACTGCCCCATTAGTATGAGTGGCTTTGGCCGTCGCGGTATACGGGTTCATCCCGGCCGCCTGTAGGGCGTCGCGCTTTTTTCGGCGTTCGTTCATTAAATCATCGTGTGTAGACATTTGAATATATTAGCGTTTAAATGTACGTTTGGCAAAGTAAATGCCGGCCCCGTTGGAGCCGGTCACATTTTCTACATCATACGTTGATGTTGTCTTTTTACCTCTTTTACTCCTCGCCGGAATGCCTGTTCCAGCGAGCGGTGATTGAACGAGGAAGGTTTTTTTCCTCGCACCCCGGCAGCATGAGTAAATCCATACTTATAGTACTTTTTGATTACATTTCGGAAAATCACTCGCCGGACTTTTCTGATCAATCTGAGCATAGTCTTTCCTTTTGCTGGAGAACTAACAGAAAACTATCATGATTAGAAATCAAAAGCAATAACAAAAACCGACCGCGTGAGCGGTCGGTTTTGTAAACACCTAAATGGTCGATGGAAGTTCAAAATTCTTTCAGCTGCTAGGCGGGTGGTGAAAAATATTGTGAGGTGTGCTTTCTGCTTCTTACAGAAGCTGTTCAGGTTGTCGCTAGTTTTTCAAACTAGCTGGCAACCTCTTGGGAAAGTCTCCCAGACTTTCTCACCTTGAACAAAATTTTTTGCCAACCAACAACGCAGATGATGGATTTTGGATTTCCCTCCCTATTTTACTCAACTTTCAAGACCTTGTACTTTTGTTTCCCAGCCGGAGTCTCAAAACTGAACTCATCTCCCTTGATCTTCCCCATGAGTGATTCACCCAGTGGTGAGAGGTAGGATAGTTTCTTTTCGTGGATGTTGGCTTCTTCGGCTCCTACGATGGTGTAGGTGTGACTGTCTTTGTCTTTATCTTTTTGGATTGTCACGGTTGATCCGAGTACAATCACGTCACCTTTTTTGTCGTGAGCAACAATTTTTGCTTCTTTGATAACTTTTTCAAGGTGACCAATGCGTTCTTCGATTGCTCCTTGCATATCGCGAGCTTCTTGGTACTCAGCGTTTTCAGAGAGGTCTCCGAGACTACGTGCGTACTCAAGTGATTCAGCTACTTCCTTGCGACGAACAGTTTTTAAATGGTCCAACTCTTTCTTCAACTCATCAAACTTTTCAGCAGTCAGATAGGATTGTTGATCATTCATATGCAAAATTAATTTACCACAATTATACGCACTTAATCGCTGTGGTCAAACTGTGCACAAAGTGATTTATGGGGTGTATTACCGAGTAATTTCAGGACTCGAGGTAGACAGTCCCATATACTCAGGACGATTGATGGCCATCCAATCAAAGACTCCACCCATGATACGCGTTGCCCCCAAGGCGTTACTTCGCGGTGCCTTATCCATCATAAGAATGAAGGCGTACTTGGGATCTTCATACGGCCAAAAGCCTGCAGCCCACGAGTTTACGTACGCGTTACCGGCACCAATTTCCGCAGTCCCAGACTTAGCAGCAATCGCGACATCCGAGCGTTCGAGACCACGCGCTGTTCCACCAGGGAAGTTTACAGTTTTGCGCATCCCCTCATGAATGATGCGAACGTGTGCCGGGTTAAGATTTAGGTCAACTGAAGCTCCGACCTCTCCCTTAATCACGTGCGGGGTAATTAACGTTCCGCCTGAAGCGAGAGCCCCATACGCTCGTAACATTTGTAATGGCGTAGTTTGAAAACCATACTGCCCAATTGAGGTAAAGTACGTATCACCCAAACGCCAATCATCATCAAAGGTGGTTGCTTTCCATTCTGGTGTTGGTACAACTCCGGCTTGCTCCTGCGCAATATTAATGCCGGTTGTCGTACCCATACCAAACAATTTATAGTACTGACTCATTTTTGTAATCCCGAGCCCCGGCTGATCTCCGAACCCTCCACCAATAATGTAGAAGTATACGTTTGATGAGAAAGCTATCGCTTCGCGCATCGTCATCGCTCCATGAGCGCGCCAGTCATTAAACCGGGATGGATTACTCGGATTATATGGGTTCGGTATTACAATTGAACCATTACTGACAATGGTTTTATTAGGATCAATTATTTTTTCAGACAATGCTGCGTACGCGACAAATGGTTTTACAATCGAGCCCGGTGTATACACCCCACTCACCACCTTATTCAAAAACGGCAGCCGGTCATCATTGTTATATTGCGAAATAAGTTCAGTATTGTCTCCATCTGCCATTACTTCGGGATCATAAGATGGATAACTTGTCATCGCCAAAATTTCCCCGGTATGAATATCCATAATAGCTCCAGCGCCACTACGGAAACCTGCACTGATACTACTGGTTGAAATAATTTGATACATCGCTTCAGATAGTGCTGCATCCACTGACAACGTGACTTCTCGACCATCAACAGGTGCTGCCAGTGCGTGCTCTCCCACAACAGCCCCTAAGGCATCTTGTTCAATAATTTTTTCACCATTGACACCATGGAGCTCACTCTCGAATGCACTCTCAACACCGGTACGACCAATATATTCAGTGCGATAGTAAATACCTTTATTATCTCGTTGCGGGTAACTAACATAGCCAATAAGTTGTCCAATTCCTAACCGATCAGTATAGGCACGAACAGGGAAATCATACTGATTAGAAAAATCGTGTTCGTTCCAAATGAGTGGTTCGCCCCGCCTATCAAATACCACCCCACGTTCGGCAATGATTACGTTCGTGTTTACACTGTTGTTATCACTTATGGTCCTAAACCGGGCCCCTTCGACCACTTGCAGCTGAAAAATTTTTCCAAAAAAGGCTATTGCTATAATAGTAAAACAAATGCCCACCAAATAGACATTGAGGGCCCGAATCGGCAATTCCCGTCGCCCCTCCATTCGACCCGTATTAAATGACGGTAAATTAGAAGCATCGAGCAAAATCTCGTCTAATTCAACAAACTTTTTTTTATTGGAGCGAAATTTCATATGATATCTCGGTTACGTAGACTTGGTTTAAGCAACTCCATAAAAATAACGGCCGCCAAAAAACTGAGGGTGTAGTATGGAAGACCTAGAGAAGATAAGAAGTACGCATCGATAAATAGCCCGAGCAGCACAAGTTCATACGCACGAAAATTATAGAGATACCAAACTGACAACGGTACTGCAATTATCACACTATCAAAATACCACACTATACACAGTGTCAGAAATGTCACGATCCGAATTAATACAGAACGATTTGTCATGATCATTATTGTGGTAAGGTTGAGGTCGCATTTGACACCGTAGAAGTCGAAGTTGTCGCTGTTGACGTACTTGTTTCCGGAGTGACCAGCACATCCAGTGGCACATCGACAGTGAATAAAGACTCGCGAGTAGTATCAACGAGCGACTCTGCTTCAGCAAACGAATGTGGGACTATCCCCTCTTTACCCACCGAAACATAGTAGAGACTCTGGGTTGGAATATTTGTAGTTACAAAACCGTACTGTTCTGGCTGGGTGGACGATGTTTCGATATACGAAATTACACCGTAGATACCTGAATCGATTGCGGGCAACAACACCATGTCGCCCGTCCGCAGCATGATTCCTTGCGGTACCCGAACACGTAAAATACCACTGCCCATACCTTCGGCAAAGGTATAAATATTTGGACCAATCACGTAGGCCGATGAACTAAATCCCGGAGTAGTCACGAGTGTGACGAAGGATGTTTTTTCATTCACCTTGGAGACAAATCCAATCACTTGATCTGCCCCTAAAAACACAGGTGCGTTTTCGATGATACCGTGAGTTCTACCTCTATCGAGCATCACAATATCGTACGGTAATGTTCCCGGTCGACCAATCACTCGAGCGAGGACCCGAGCCTCAGGCACTGCGCCGGCAAGTTCACGCAACTCATCATTTTCAATCTGCAATTTTTTAATGGTGTTTTCAGTCCCCTGCTCGGTGGCCACTTTAATTTTCAAGGCTTCTAGTTCGTCAACTAATACTTTTCGTTCACGAATATACTGTGGCAATGAACTACCTGATTCAGCAACCCACACTCTGACCGCATCAAAGGGATACCAGACAACAGCCACAACGGCAGTAACTACTTTTGGTACAACAAAATACAAAACCAAACAAATAAGTAATGCGATAATTCCAAATCCAACTTTTCTAGTTAGAGAGATGTGGCGAGAGTTCGCCTTCTTTATCAATAAGGATTTCTTCATAAAATTCTAAGTTCTCAATCACAATACCAGCTCCACGAATTACTGCACGCAACGGATCAGGAACGACGATTACTGGCACTTCAAGTACCTCTTCCAAAAGTGACTGCAGGCCAGGAATAAGTGCGCCGCCGCCTGAGAGATGAATTCCCCGTTGCATGATATCTGCCAGCACTTCGGGAGGAGTTTTTTCAAGCACCGTTCGTACCGCCTCAACAATACTATCTACCTGAGGCGCAATTGCATCTCGGACATCACTATCGGTGATGACTACTTCACGCGGCAAACCCGTCATTACATCTCGACCGCGGATAACATGTTCTTTGGCGCCATCTTTGTGCTCAACGGCAGCTAAGGCAATTTTCACATCTTCAGCTGTTTTTTCACCGACATACACTTTAAATTGGTCACGAATATACGTTGAAATGGACGCACTTAAATGATCGCCAGCTACGCGCAAATTTTTTGCTACTACAATTCCATTGAGTGAAATGACGGCAATATCAGTAGTGCCGCCTCCAATATCAATAATCATACTACCAACTGCTTTACCAATTGGTAACTTAGCGCCTATGGCTGCCGCCATTGGTTCTTCAATCAAAAATACTTCGCGTGCTCCCGCATTACGAGCCGCATCACGTGCTGCCCGCATTTCCACATTAGTAATACCTGACGGCACGCCTACTAACACCCGTGGTGCAATCAACGTACGCATCTCATTGCGAACTTTAGCAATTAAGTAGCCGAGCATTTCCTCTGTCACTTCAAAGTCTGAAATTACTCCATCAACAAGTGGTCGCACAACTTCAATGTGCGTCGGTGTTCGCCCCTGCATCGCCCTCGCTTCATTACCCACTGCCACGAGTTGTCCCGTTTTTTTGTTGATAGCAACAATAGTTGGTTCGTTTAGAATGATTCCTTTACCTTTCACATACATTAATGTATTGGCGGTACCCAAATCAATCCCAATGTCTGTCGATACAGAATTAAGCAGTTTGGAAAATGTGCGACCGAATAAGCTCATAAGTCCCCTATTCTACTATGAAAAAGATTTATCTCCAAAATAGCGCCTGTCCCAATAATCAAAAATTACTGTGTTGACTGCGTCGCAAGTTCAGTCACCGTACATAAGGTACGGATTCTTCACTTACTCCTTGCCGCCTTGTACTTTTCGATTATTGAAACAGGGTCAATAATTCTGTTTACTTTAATAACTAAACAAAAAACAGCGATTAATCGCTGTTTTTGTTACATTAGTTATAACTAAAATCAATTATTCACCCACTAGATCAGCAAACAACTCCTCTTCGGACAGTAGCCGTACTTCCCCAGTTTTGCGGGTCACTACTTCAAATTGTCCTGATTCTTTCAGTTTTTTACTCACGACCACGCGGTACGGCATCCCCAATAAATCACTGTCGGCAAATTTTTCTCCAGCCCGCGCATCCCGATCATCAAATAACACTTCGACACCTCTATCTTTGAATGACGCATAAACACCTTCGGCAAAGTCTTTTACTTCTGAGTCATCAGTATTAAGTGCTACTAAGTGCACTTTAAACGGCGCCACTGATTCCGGCCACACAATTCCTTTTTCGTCTGATAGCAAATCAACAATTGTTCCCATTGAACGAGCCGGGCCAATACCGTAACTACCCATAATGACTGGTTTTTGATCCCCGTTTTCATCAGTAAACGTCAAATCAAGCGCTTCAGAAAACTTAGTACCAAGTGAAAAGATATTTCCTACTTCAATACTACTGCGTTTTTCTAATTCTTCGCGTGTCACACCGAGCTCACTTAAATCAGCTTCTTCAAGCACTTCTTCGTTTACGGCTATACCTTTTGCTTCGTTCACATATACAATATCCTCTCCGGCTTCAGCCAGTGTTTGAAACTCATGACTGAATTTACAGAACGCCCCGCCTGATGCAAATGTTTGAAACGTTTCTGCTCCTATACCTAACCGTTCAAATACCCTTTTGTAGGCTTCAGCTGCAGCTGCATAAAATGCATCGTGCTGTTCTTGACTAGCACAAAATGAGTACATGTCTTTCATATCAAACTCACGAGTACGCATAATGCCACTTTTGGCGCGCATTTCATTACGAAACTTTTTTTGAATTTGGTACGGAAATTTTGGTAAATCTTTGTAGGACGAAATAAACTGGCGCATCAGGTCTGTTATCACTTCTTCATGTGTCCAGCCAAAACCAACTACCCCTCCGGCTTTTAACTCTGATTTGAACCACACATCGACTACGTCATCTGACCAGCGACCAGACTTCTCCCACAATTGAGTATCCTGTAATGCTGGCATTGTAAGCTCTTGCCCCCCAATCGCATCCATTTCTTCACGGATAATTTGGTTAATTTTTGCAATCACTTTTAAACCTAACGGCAAAAAAGTATAGGCACCAGCCATGTTTTTATAAACGTACCCAGCACGGATTAAAAGTTGGGCATTTTTAGCCACTTCGTCTGCTGGCGCTTCTTTTCGAGTTTTTGTGAATAGGTGTGATTGTCGCATATTAATTTTTTTTAAATAGTAAAAACAGCATTAAGTAGTGAGATTACCCCACGGGCAGATGGCGAGAGTTAAAAATCTTCATAATTCAAAGTGTAGCACAAAACAATAAAAGGCCGCAAAGCGACCTTTTATTGTTTTAAACGCAAATGCTCAATTAGACATTCAGAAACGAGTACAATTCGAGGCGCGCAAGGACATTTTCTGGAAACGTACTTCTTGTACGGTGGAAGAAAATGTACCGCAGCAGCAACGAAGAAGTGTGTCGTTTATGGATGTCTTCTCTAAAATAACTTGGATATATCGCTAATGGTTGCTAGCAACATAAGTAACATCAGTGCCGCAAACCCAACCAAGTTAACTCGCGACGCCCACACTGGCGGAATTGGTCGACGAGTTACCGCTTCAATGGCCACAAATACTAGTCGTCCACCATCTAGTGCTGGAATTGGTAATAAATTAATCACAGCCAAGTTTACCGAAATAAACGCAGTAAGGTACAACAGTGTTGTTACCCCAACAGCTGCTGCATCACCCACATAACCAGCAATACCTACCGGGCCAGAAATTTGATTTAAACTGACTTGGCCAGTGATTAATTTTCCAAATCCAACCACAATAGTTTTTGTCATCGTCCAGGTTTGTATACCAGCATCCACAATCGCCGTACCAAGCGGTTTTTGTACAGTTTCAACTAATGACATTGAAACACCAAGCGCTGCCCGTTCTGGTGAAGATTCTATAACACCGGTCTGCGGAATAACTGACACGGTATTTTCTGCACCATTCACATCCTGATACGTTATATCAATTGTTTCTCCCGCACGACTCGCCACAAACTCACTAAAGGTAGACGGCAGAATTGGATTGAGCACAGAGTCACCACTTTCTACCCTGATAAGTTTTGATTGTGGCGGTAATACGGTATCTGCCGGAGAACCCTCGAGCACACTTTCGATATATATTACCGAATTGTCGGTTGCGTCCTTTTCTGTAATCTGGGTTGGGACACCCACTAACATAATAACTACCAGCAAAAACCAAGCAAAAATCCAGTTCATGGTCACCCCAGCGAGCAATACCAGGGCCTGGGCCCATTTTGGTCGCGATCCAAAGGCTCGACTTTTATCAGCAACCTCACCCTCAACCGCTGTTGGATCTTCACCATAAATACGTACATATCCACCGAGTGGCAAAGCATTTAAACTGTATTCAGTTTCACCATATTTACGAGAGAACAATCGCGGTGGAAACCCAATGGCAAATTCATCAACCCGCATCCGGGTGAGCTTTGCCACAATAAAATGACCCCACTCATGTACCAGAATAAGTACGAATAGTACGGCTAAAAAAATGAGAACAGTAGTCATAATATAAATATCAAATAAGGCTAGTGGGAAATTTCCTCTTCCTTCTTCTCAAACACAGCTTCTAAGGTACGGTTGGTGAGATCTACATTTTTCTGTACTTGTTCACGCTTGGTATGTTTTTCGTCTTCACTAATATCTCCAGCTTTAAGGGCAGTTTCAATCTCCTTCATGGCGTCATCACGCACGGCCCGAACTGACACACGTGCGTCTTCGAGTTTACTTTTAGCTATCTTTATAATCTGAGTCCTACGTTCGGCGGTTAAATCAGGGAAAATAACTCGCAGGCCAGCTGAATCAGAAGAGACAGAAACCCCTAAATCCGAATCGCGAATTGCTCGTTCAATGGCTGGAATCTGCGTTGTGTCCCAGGTAGAAATACGGAGGGTGCGCGCATCTTCAACGCCAATTGAACCTATTTGCTGGATGGGCATATACGTGCCATAACTTTCTACCTTTACACTATCCAAGAGCGCCGGAGTCGCTTGTCCGGTCCTAATTGCCACAAATTCTTTTTGTAAAAATTCGATTACCTCTTTTAGTCTTTTTTCGTATCCGTTATCCATAATTTCTTACTCATTATATTAATTATCCCACTATTTAACAGAGTATAGCACTAGTTAACCTGTACAGGCAAAAGCAAAGCAATTTCTTCAAGCAACATTTTTTTTGAGGCGCCACGTACATTCATAGTATCTACGCAATATGCTAACTGTGCTGCATGCGGAGGTAGTGGTGTTTGTGACAAAAGCCACAGTACTCCCGAGCGTAATAGCTCAATTTGATCACTATCTTTATCTTTGGTAATTCTGGCAATACACTCAAGTCGGCCAGCATAGGAACTTGATTGAAAAATCGTAAAAAAAGGATTGGTAGTTCGCGCCGCCAGCGAATACCCAAATGGCACACTGACACGCGAGAGTACCGTTGGGAGCAACCCCTCTATACCCGGCAGCACCAAAATAAACTTTGTGGTGAGCGGTGGTTCTTCAAATATTTTCAAAAGTGCCTGTTGTGCTTCGCGAGCTATCCCCTTGGCTTCAATGACCACAATTTTTACCTCAGCTGCAAGCGGTTTTACAAAGGCCGATTGAATAATCTTGCGTACATCAGAAATAGCTAACGTATCAAAGGTATTGATTTCAATCTCTATTTTTTCCTTGTCTGAAGTAGGCGCATAACCACTTTGGGCATAAGAGTCACTCAATAATAAAACAGCATGGTGGTTGTGCATGCTGTCTATTATGAACGACGTTTTGTTTTCTGCAAATCTAAGATATGCCTGATAACGCGTCTGAGATACTGATCAAACGTTTCGTTTGGTTCGTACACAATTCCCTGTTCATACCGCCAACCATTCATGTAATCAGTAATACTTTGTTTAATTTCCTGGGTCGAACCTTCAAAACGACCAGAGAGGATAAGTGGAACTTGCATCGGTGATATTTTGATATAGAGCGGATGTTCACGCCCTTTCGGTCCCGTTCCAAACAAACCACTTTTTTTGAAGATTGCCCACTCACTGAGCAATTGATCCAAACCGGCATCAATATCTTTGGTGTACAGAGGATTACTACTCATAGCTTCTACCGCACTCACCTCGTCAGCAGTTGGTAATTCGGTGATGGCTCGCAGTGGCTGTACTTCACCTACAGACGGAGTAACTTCCGGCTGGTACACCTGTGCTACTGGTGACACTACCGGACGCAATGGTTCCGCTGGTGGAGTACTCATACGGTTTACCATTACTACATCAGGCGGTGTGACTGTAGCCCCCACACTTGAAACCATATCGACTGGAGCATGAGCAGCCGTTTCCCAATTGCTCACTACCGGTGGTGTAGTCGGTTTATCAGATACTTTACTGCGAACAATCACATCAAGTGCGGGCTCGACAATCGATGGTAAAACTGGCTGTGGTACTACCACCGGAGACGGCACAACCGGACTCGACACCACAGGAATTGAAACCGGTGCTACGACCTCAGGCATTGGTGTTTGAGCTGCTGGCTGGGCTACAGGTACAACTGGCACCACCGGCAGTACTGGTGGCACGGGAGTAACTGGAACAACTGGCATCACTGGTGCCGGGGGCGTAACGGGTGACACAACAGCGGATTCGGTTTTTTGCTGGGCATCAAGCAGTAACAGCACCTGGGCGTATACTGTCTCTAATCGGTTCATCGCAATAGTTGACTCTTGTTCACTGGCACTACTGAGCAGCTTCATTGCTTCCAGCAGCGCGCTCATATATTCGCGACCAAGCGCATTGTCGACATCTACAAGATTCACCGGATTACCTACTCGAGCGTTAACATCAGATTTAATAACTCGGATACGCTCCATACGACTCGCGACGTAGGCAGGCGCCACCTCAACCGGAGTCTGAACAGGTGTTGGGATATCTTTTTTAACCTCGATATTGACTGCTTCAGGCGTCACGTTTGGCACTGGAGTTACCGGCTGTGGCACTGGTACTATTGGTCGAACTGGCGGAGCTACTGGTGCAACAGGAGTAACTTTTTCTACTTTAGGTACTACAACGTTTGGTTGGGTTTCGGGTTTAATTTGTATCACCGGAACATCAACTTGAGGAACTTGTACAACTGACACAGGTGCTGGTGCTGTAACCGGTATTGGGGCGGCAGGAGTTGCTACGACTGGTGGATGAAATACTGGTGTCAATCGTCCACCCATAAAACCAGGAGTAGTTAATGGTTTCGCTTCTTCTCTCGGAACTGCAGCCTGCTTGGGCACCTCGAGTAAAACTGTAGCCGGAGTAACTCCATGTACACTCAGAGTATCAGCTAATTTTTTCTTTACCGATTCATCTTTTCCACCTGTATTGTAGAGAAAGACTAAATCTTTAAGACTGTTTTTATCGGCACCACTTAAATCTGCTGCTCTAATAGCACGTAACACAAACAAAATTCCCGCTTGAGAATCGAAGTCAAACTGTTCAGGTACGGTTACCCCCAAAGAACGAGCATCAGCTGTCATACGCATATCATACCACTGTCGTTACGAGACAAAAGTATATGCACCTACGCTTCTGTGTATTACTTTACAAAACTACACTACTTCGTGTGCGTTTTTTAATTTTAAAATTTCTTCCGTGAGGATTTTTCCAAATTGTGGATAGAGCAACATCAATTGTTCGAGCATGTCTGGTTCAGCTTGATGTGCTTCAATCCAACTTTCAAATGAATTCTGCTCCCATTCCCCCAGAGACGTCATGAACTCAGTCATCGTGGCCACCACAATATCGTAGCCAAATCTATTTAAAATTGCTTCCGCGTCTGACGGTGATAGCGTATCGAGACCTAATTTAGTTTGCGCCGCTTGAATGTGTTGTGAAGTGATCATAGTGTTTATTTTAGATAACTGTAGTCAGCGGCTACACTCACCCCCAGTTCATTAAGTTTGTCGAGATTCATTAATTCTCCGGTACGGAGCTGATCAGCATTTTTACCAAACCCGCCAATAGCGTCTCTGAGTGCTCTGTCATTATTAATTTTATCGCGCATACGGTCTATGAGTGCTTGTTTTAAGGAAGGATTTATTTGTGACATGACCGGCAATTTACCAGCGAGCGTTTTTCCCTCATTAATATCCCAGAATTTATCACCAAAATTTATTTTGTATGGCTTACGTAAAGCTTCTGGAACATTAGATTTATTTGGACTTGCAAATTCAATACCCTTGTCTTTTGGTACCTCATCAGCTAAATCACTAAAGATTTCTGATGGCATATCCTGGGTTTCGTCATTTGAACGACTGACCATGTCTGGCAAAATCACACCGGGCACAGTCTCTACTGACACTGGTACTTTTGGTAACTCTGGAGCAACAGTTGACACTGCCGGTGCTACTGTTTCAGAAATCACCCTAAATCCCTCAGCCGTCCGGAGAAATTCTGAAATAGCGGCGTAATCAAAATCCGGTTGCGCTAACACACCTGCTGACATGTTGAGATCACCAAGAATATTCAGGTCTGATTTTTGACTCGAGACACCAGCTGGTCCAGCGAGCGTCAAAAGTACCGCAGCCGCTTTACCAATCGTACCCAAATGTAGCATGCCTGCTAGTCGTTTTGCTTTTTCATACACGGGTCCAGAGAAACGTTCCCTGCTCTGTTGCTCACGTTGGTACGTTAGATATTTTTCAATCTCTGCCCGCTGCATCTGATAGCGATCCTGCACTTCTGCCATATTTTCAACAAGCGGAGTTTTTTCAACAACGGCAATCAACTCAGCATCAGTTAACACCCTTGACCCCACTTCTTGTTGTACGACAGTCTCACTCTGCGGTAATGACGAAATTGACTCTTCTGAATCACGAAGTAACATCTCAATAATGCTTTTTTGTTGATTCAAGTTCTCAAGCACGCCTACGGTGGCGGTTTGTGAATCAGTTCCACTAAGAGCCTGTTTAATTTTTACAATATTTTCTGCAAGGATTGTTTTTACCTGCATTCCTTTATCTCCCGTCGGAATTATTTCAAATTGTGATTCAAGTTTTTGCACCCGCGCCCGAGCACGCGCAAAGAAATCTTGATACTCTTGTTCTTTTTTGATAAATGAAATCAGCTCTTTAATTTGATCCCTTCTCGCTATAAAGTTCGAGGAGTTTTCAAGTACCGCTTTATCTCCCCCATTTTCAACAGACGCTTGTGCAATAATTTTTTGTAAATCAACTTCTACAGCTGTCTTTAGCCGCTCATACAAGGGGTGACTGGCTGATAGTGACCGCAACACCTGATTACCTTCAGTCTGCAGTTTTTCAAATTGTGCCCGATACACTTCTGCTACTGACGGTTTTTCTTCTTGTTTCACTTCTTCTATCAAACCTTCAAGCTTGCTAATGTTTGCAAAAAGTTTTTGTGTAGCATCAAGATAACTCTGTGACAAAGACTTAATTTCGGCTTCGATTGCGTCGGTAGGACTCTCACTTAATTTCTCAGTCAGTGCGCCTCGAATAAGACCGTAATCAGATTGTACATTCTGCATCTTGGCGTACTGACCTTGGAGACTTGATAATAATTGCAGTGCTTGTTTTTCAATTGTGGACGGTGCATAAAAGCCATCAAATCGCTTTAGGTTATTTCGCGCTGAATTGATTACTCCATCATATTCATGTCTAAGACCCGTGTGCACATCAAACACAAATTCTATGTACGCTTCATGATTAAACGCTTGTGTGTTGAGCGCATCAAGCTTGCTTTGATATTCTAAACCAACATTCCGCTTCTCCAACGCGACCTCGTCATCAGCACTCACTGTCTCAAGCACAATTGGTTCATTCGGATCAACAACCCGCATTTCAGGGGTTAGAATGAGCGGTGTCGAAGCTAACTGTTCATTACGAGTCACCTGAGGAGGATTTTCGAAATTATCTTTTTTAACCGCTGTCACGTTAGTAGCTTCAGGGAAAGAAGGTGTTATTTTTATTGAACGATTACCGTATTCGGCATATTCTTGCGCTCGATCATCAAATTCTGTAGCGAGTGGCAGAGTTTCTTCTTCTTGTTGTATTTCTACACTCGAAACCGAACTCAGATCTGGAGTTCTAGTATTAATTGTGACCTCTTTGGGCACACCATCATCTGCCGACCGAAACGGTTCAACTTTTTGTGCAAAAGGAGAAATGTGCGTTTCACTCTGTTGCGGTACAACAGGCGTTATTGGTGTTGGTGTTGACTGAACAGAAGTCTCAATAATCTCAGCTTGCCCAGCAGCAACTGGAGCTGGAACCTCAGTTGCCTCAGTCGAACTATTTTTACCAGGAGCTGCCTTATAAAAATTTTGAATAATACGATTGATATCAGCTACGTACATCGCTTCCGGTCTATTAAAATCAATAGTATCTAATGATTTACGAATGAGATTATCAACTTCATTGGGTTTATATCCAGCATCGATGAGTGCTTTTGAAAACCAGGTGAGCACATGTTTTACGTAATCACTTTTTGAAGTTATCTCAGAAGGACCAAACGGATATTTTGCAAAATCTTCGAGTGTCACTCTTTGGGGCGGCAACTGTGCATTAGAAAAAGCAGTCCGCGCAGGGTCTTCGAAGTCGCCTCGATACGCCACATCCAATTTATTTGATGGATAGCCCTCTTTCATAGTACCTATATCATAGCACTTAGCGGGGGGAGCGAAACAGGCTCCTTGGCATAGCGGGCAGCGATTTCAGCCTCAACTTCGGCGCGTGGACGTCCGTACCTTTTCGCGGACATAGCTTTTAGTTCTGCCACTCTGGTAATATCCGCTTTAAAAGGTGGCATGGTACCAATACTAAATGGTTTTGTTGGAGTACCATTAGCTAACATCCGTATCATAGCGTTCCAATTTGGCACATTCATTAGGTCGTTTGCACTAAATACAGGAGCAAACTGACTCTCCAAAAAATGAGCATCTTCAGATCCAATTCGAAATGCTGCGACTGAGCCCACGTTACCAAATACCGCATCTTTAATATCTTGATCAAGTTGCGCAATAAATTGATGAGCCATAGTGAGACTCAATTTATACTTTCGAGCTTCTGACAAAATTGAAGCAATTGATGGAGTTGATACGTTTTGGAACTCATCAATATGCAAATAGAACGGTGGAAAGTCCATCGCTTCATTATCTACTCGAGACAATGCTGCCATCAAGATTTTACCTACAATAATCATACCAATAAGATTGGCATTAATTTCACCCAAACGGCCTTTAGAAAGATTCACAAGTAAGATTTTCTTCTCATCCATAATCTGTCTAAAGTTGAAAGCCGATTTTTGCTGACCAATAATTGGACGCATGTAGTCGTTGGCGGTAAACACGTCGAATTTTGATACGATATAGGGCACTATGTTTTCGAGTGAAGCTTCACCACCGGCTTTAGTCGCAATCTCACGCCAAAACTGTACCACGACCGGATTTTTAGCTTTCTCTAATTTCATCCGCCGATACTTGGCGTCAGCCATTACCCGTGAAATATCCATTAGGGTATTCCCTGAATCTGGATCTTCCATCACGAGCAACGTTGCGTTACGAAAATACTGTTCAAACATTGGCCCCATTGATTCTGGATTTCCTCCATACAATTTTTGGAAAATTGAAAATAATTCATTAACCACAAATGTTTTCTGCTCTGGTTTTTGTTCATCAAACTCCAGCATGTTAAGCCCAATTGGATTCTCTAGATCCGATGGATCAAAGTAAATTACATCCTTTTCACGCTCTGGTGGAATTGAGCCTAGTACGTCTACGATGTCGGTTCCATGCGGGTCTATCATACAAACACCGTCACCATTTAAAATATCTTGAATGATGACATTTTTAAGCAATACTGATTTACCAGTACCCGTTTGACCAATCACGTAAAAATGTCGCATGCGATCACGCTCAGTCATATAAATCTCCTTTTCGGTGTTACGGTGTTTATTGACTCCCAAAAGTGTACCTTCTGTAGGTGTATCAGTAGGCGCTGCTGCAGTCATCGCTCCAGACTGCTTATATTGTGGCGAGGATGTAATACCATTGCCGGTAAAGTGCATAATGGTTGATAATTCTGTAAGTGACAGCGGGACGCTCGTTTTTGGATTAAACTCTCTGAATGAAAAACTTTTTTCGACTGCGCGCAATACACTACCCTTACGCTCATTGATCACAAACTGATTACTATCAACGGTTGCAAATTGATGAAGTGTAGCTGCCAATTCCGACATGATTTGACTCGCTCGGTGTGGTAGTTTGGCCGAGACTATAATCCGAATATTAGTCTCAACAATTTGTGAATTTAGTTTTTTATTAAACAGCTCAACCGCTTCTTGATCGACTTCTTTGGCCGGTTCGAATTCACCTTCTTTTTTGGTTTAGTAAAAAATAATTCGGATACCGAAGCAGTAAGCTCTCCACTAAACGTACTGCGCGCAATTGCTTCTTTTGGTTTAGTCCCCTTTTGTACTTTTTTAAGAATTTCTGAATAATTTTTTCGGTAGTCAGTTTTCGGGTACCGAATAATAAACTGCATGGCAGCACCACTACCATCATGTTCAATTTTAGAAAACGCATTAAGAATAACGTTAAGTGGATCCGTTGTGAACTCTGCGTGACTACGAATTGGATAGATCGGGTGTTTCTTGAGAGTCACATCAGCCACCACACTAGTACCTTCTGGTACAAAAATATTGTAGTCGTGAAGTTGTTCAACAATTACTGCACGTGGAAAAAGTGACAGGGTTTGCTTTTCAAACAACGTCACAAATTCGCTTGGTACTGCAGTATAAAACACAATATCCTCACTACTGTCTGCGACTGCAATTTCAAATACCATGGTATTACGAGGATCTTTATGAGCAATACTGCGCATTCCGGCAAATAACTGTTCCATCATGCCAACCAAATCCGCCAGTTGATACTCTTTGTCATTTGCCCCTTTGAGTTCTGGCAACGTCACTTCAAATAGTGACATATGCATAATGGCCCACGGTGGTACTCCTTCTTTTAAATCCTGAGTTGTCCTTCCTTGTTTGATGTACTCAATGAGCTGACGATGCACCTCATCAATCACGTATGGACTCTCAACATTTTCGAGTAGTGTCAAGGCATTGCGAATTCCCTTTTCAAAGGCAACAGTCACGATTTCTGTCGCAGGATCATGACTCGTTACGATTAATTCAGTGTGCGACGCCAAGTCGTGATCATCAAACGCATGGTCAGGATTTAAAATCACTTTAGGCGTAAACATCCCATACTCATAAAGTTCCTGTTTCGCAATCGTTTCGTAATCAGCATGATCTACCTCGGTTGTTCTACCCAAGAGCTCACGTTCACGCACCGCAATACGCTCGCGCAAGTACTGCACTTCCTCTTCTGGACTAGAGAATTGTTTTGATGACCGCTCAAACATACTTAAGAACAAACAACGTACATATAGTATATCTATAGTGTACCGCATCAGCTCACGTACTCACCCCACCCTCTACACAGCTCAATCATGAATGCGGTGAAACAAAATAAAAAAGCCGCCCAACCGAAGTTGAGCTAAGCTCTTTTCAGTTAAGCGACGCTTGAGTAATGAACCCCCATTCTTTTGCTTCATCTACTCCAAACACGGTGAAGGGATCGACCATTTTATCTACTTTGCTTCGCTCCAAACCGGTACGTTCAGCGATGATGCGATTGTACATCTCATCGTCCCAAGCATCCCTCTCTTTGAGTTCTGCAAAATCTCGATCAGTCATTTTTTCTTGAACAAACGTGTATCCTGGATGTATCAAAAACCTCGCATTCGGCAGCGCCGTACGGACCTTACCTGCCAGAAAGAGCGGTACCGCTGCGGAAGCTACATCGCCCATGGCTACAGTATCCGCCTCAAGTAGCTGGAGCCAGTCGTAGAGACCCATTGCAGCTTGCGGATCACCGCCAGCGGAACTGATAAAGACTCGCAATTGTGAACCAGCATCACATTCATCGAGGAGAACTTTGTCGATGAACATTCCGACCGTATCTTGGTCGATGATACCGTAGAAGTACTGATCACAATACGACTGTTCTTGTGCAGTGGCCATACCACCACCGATGTTGAGAGCACAGATGGTGAGAAGGATCTTGATGAACTTCATGGCTTTCTCCCTTTAGTAGCCAGTTAAAAACTTGCTACACAATAACATTAAAATACGTTATGTCAATATTCAAAAGAAGTGGTTATTTGGCGATAGATGCGCGGCGCACGAAAAAAAATTGTTTGAGGTGTGCTTCTTGCACATTGAAAACAATTTTTTGAAGAGCAACAAAGCAGATGCGCCAAATTACCGCTTCGTCACAAAATACTTAATGTGAGATGAGTACGAGGCGTGGTTGAAATTTTTGAGAGAGACGTATGTTTATACGTTGACCGAAACAATTTCGAGCACAACAAAGTAATCACTCAAATTTAGCGTTTTGTTAAAATGGCACGCTTGTAAGTGGTGAGGTGCTCCAGTGCCACACCCGTCCCCTTAACCACACAAAACAACGCCTGATCTGCGAGCTGTGCTTTCACTCCCGTCCGTCGTTTAACTAACTCTGGAAAATTTCGTAACTGTGAAGTTCCTCCGGTCATAATAATCCCTCCATCAATAATATCTGATGCTAATTCTGGGGGCGTATCCTGGAATACATCTTTAATGGCTTTAACCATTTCACGCAGTTCAACAGCAATTGCTCGCACCACTTCATTAGTTTTAATCTCCGTTGTCCGTGGCAATCCGGTAAAGACATCGCGACCTTTGAGTTCCATCACCAACTCTTCTTCAAGGGGCAGAGCTGAACCTACTTTGATTTTTACTTCTTCAGCCGTTTTTTCACCAATCGATAAATTCCGTGTCTTTTTAACAAAATTAATGATAGCAGCATCAATGCGGTTACCGGCACATTTGACTGAGTTTGCAGCTACAATCCCACCGAGAGAAATCACTGCCACGTCAATCGTTCCACCACCAATATCAACAATCATGTGTCCTTGGGGTTCATAGATCGGAACCCCCGCCCCAATAGCAGCGAGAATTGGTTCTTTTACTACGTAGGCATTACGCGCACCCGCTTTAATCGTGGCTTCTACCACTGCGCGCCGTTCGGTTGAGGTTACTCCCGCTGGTACCGATACCATCACATCAGGTTTAAAAATATTGTATTTGCTCAGTGCCTTTTGCAAAAAGTATCGTAACATTGCCTCAGTCACGCGATAATCAGCAATTACTCCATCTTTCATCGGCCGGTACGCCCGAATAGTGTCCGGTGTTCGTCCAATCATTTGTTTGGCTTCTGCTCCCACGGCGAGGACCGTATTGTTTTCACCTACCGCTACTACCGACGGCTCATTGAGTACAATTCCCTGTCCAGGCACAAACACTAAGACACTCGTCGTCCCGAGGTCGATACCAATTTTAGGAGTAAATCTGTCGAACATATAAGGCCCCTAGTGTACCACCTTCAGCACTTTTCCACCAATTAGAAAATGACATGTATATAGCAGATATGCTATATTATTTGATAGTTATAAACGAATGCAATTCAAGGCGGGCAAGGAAAACTTTGCGAGCCATACGTACTGGTATGGTGAGAAAAGTTTTACCGTAGACCAACGCTGAAGTGCGTCGTTTTTACTATTAAATATATGGAAAATATTGGAAACAGAATTGCTGATTTGAGAGAGTCAGTCGGACTCACCCAAACACAACTCGCTAAAAAACTTAAAACTACACAAAGCGCTATTGCTCGTCTTGAATCAGGCACCCAAAACATCAGTGCCGAGATGCTGAAAAAAATCGGGACCGCACTCGGTAAAAATCTCATCACCCTCTCACCTGGGACCGTTAATGTCGAAATCAATGGGAACAAGAAGCTATCTGGCACCATTGAAACTAATACCAGTAAAAATGGTGCAGTGGGACTTCTATGTGCGTCACTATTAAACCGCGGCGTCACCACCCTCCACAGAATGCCTCGTATCGAGGAAGTGCACCGCATTATCGAGGTGCTACAGAGTATCGGCATGCATATTGTTTGGAGCGGCAGTACCATTACGATCACCCCACCCAAAAAATTTGATCTCAAAAAAATCGATGTTGATGCTGCCCGCAAAACCCGCAGTATTGTAATGTTTATTGGTGCACTGATTCACACTATGCCGAGTTTTGCACTTCCGCAATCAGGCGGTTGCAAACTCGGCAGTCGCACCGTTCGCCCTCATTTTTACGCCCTTGAACACTATGGTGTCAGTATAGAAACCACAGAAAAAGAATTCAGAGTCGCAACCGTACTTAAAAAACCGTCTGAAATTATTCTTTACGAATCCGGGGACACCGTGACTGAAAATGTCCTGTTCGCAGCAGCACTTAACGAAGGCACAACGGTCATCAAATATGCGAGTGCCAACTACATGGTGCAGGAAATCTGTGTCTTCTTAAAATTATTTGGGGTGCAAATTGAAGGTATCGGCACCACCACACTAACCGTTACCGGTGTTCGTACTATCAATGTCGATATTGAATACACCCTGGCCGAGGATCCAACCGACAGTATGTTTTTTATTGCAGCTGCAATTGTTACTAATTCTGCCATCACTATTACCCGAGCTCCAATTGAGTTTCTTGAGCTTGAACTGTTGGTACTCGAAAAAATGGGTCTGCAATACAGCACATCAAAACCATACCTAGCAGTCAATGAATACACCAAACTGGTAGATTTAAAAATCAAACCAAGCAAACTACACGCTTCACCAGAAAAAGTACACTCCAGGCCCTACCCTGGACTCAATGCCGACAACCTCCCCTTCTACGCGGTGATTGCGACCCAGGCAGCTGGTCAAACCCTCATTCACGATTGGATGTATGAAAAACGCGCCATTTATTTTACCGAGCTCGAAAAACTCGGTGCTGACACCGTTTTGGCCGACCCTCACCGTATCTACATCACCGGACCAACACAGCTAAAATCAGCTGAGCTCATCTGCCCGCCCGCCTTGCGTCCCGCTACGATTCTCTTGATTGCGATGTTGGGCGCATCCGGCCGCTCGGTCCTGCGTAATATCTACAGTATCAACCGCGGTTATGAAAACCTCGTTGCACGATTAGCCAGTCTCGGTGCAGACATTAAATATCTCGATGAGTTTTAATAACTTCAACAAAAAAGTCCTCACAATTTGTGAGGACTTTTTTGTTATTTAGCAATATATTAAGGAGTTAATGTAACGCCAACTTTTTCTGCAATTTGTAAAAACCACCGTTCATACCGACTATCACGATCTTTTAACACCAGATATTCCTGATTTAGCATTTCAGTTCTACTTACCAAAGCGATCAGTTGCCGTTACGAGATTACTCAAAATATCTTCGACTGACCCTAAGTTCTCTTTAACGTCACGAATATCCTCTTTCGTTGCAAGGACTTCCATCAATTTTTGAATGTCATGAGGTTCTAACATGATTTAATTATACCACTTGTTTCCAATATGCAAATGACTATTTTATCTTCAATATTCCATATTCTCTATTCCCTCTTTGATTTGCTATACTACCTAAATGTTCGTCATCGAAGTCATTCCGCTGGTCCGTGGTATTCAAATTGAGTCACTGTCATACTTTTCTGCTACAAATTACCCCGTTGGTTCAATTATTGCGATTCCAGTACGTGGCAAGACTATTCAAGGTATTGTAATTGATGGCAAGGCCGTCTCAAGCACCAAAACCGCCCTCAAAGCAGCGACCTTCTCGTTACGTAAACTACCAGAACAAAAAGACGTTGTTACCATTGCCCCTTCACTCCTTGCGACCGTCGAAAAACTGTACCAAGATAACCCAAGCAAACGCGGAGCCATTTTGTTTAATTTACTCCCCCCCGACATTAGATCAGGACTCTCCCCGTACCCAGCAACCAGCAGTAGCATCTCCACCGAGGACAGCACGCCACAAATACTGTGCGCAAGCGAAGCCGACCGCATCATTAGCTACCAAACCATTATTCGCAGTGCCTTTGCACACCGTGGTTCGGTACTCCTCGTGGTACCCACGAGCACCACAGTAGAAAAAATGCGCCAGGCACTCGAACGTGGGATTAGTGAACGGGTGATATGTTTTAGTAGTCACCAAACTAAAAAGCAACGCGAGGCTGCCTACGCTGCGTTTTCTGACTTATCACAAGCCACCCTCACCATCACCACGCCAAGTTTCGCCTATCTCGACCGAGCAGATAGTACCACCATCATTGTCGAAGAAGCGGCCAGCTCCCACTACATTATGCGCACCCGCCCCAACCTCGATCACCGCATCGTGTTAAAAATACTAGCCTCGGTCTCTAAGCGCAGCATTATCCTCGGTGACACCCTCACGACCACTGAAGATGAACACAAGCGACGCAGTGACATCTACCAAACATATGGCGAGCACCCGGTACGACTGGAACTACCCGCCAAACTCACCATTGTTAATCAAACCGACAAACCAAAAAACGATGTGCCGTTTCAGCTGTTTTCACCGGAGTTGATTAAACGTATTGAAACAACACTTGAAGGTCGTCACAACGTATTTTTATTTGCCGCGAGGCGCGGTTTAGCACCAGTTGTTGCCTGTGTTGATTGTGGGTTTATATTTCGTTGCCCTGATTCGGGAACCCCCTATTCACTCCTGCGTACCATAAATGCCGAACATGTGGAGGAACGGTGGTTTGTATCGAGCACATCAGGTAAGCGCGTGCGCGCAGCGGACGTCTGCGAAAACTGTGGCTCATGGCGTCTGCGTGAACGTGGTATTGGTATCCAACAAGTTGAAGACGAGTGTCGCAAACTTTTTCCTAAAACTCCCCTTAGTATTTTTGACCACACCACCGCCACCACTCACAAAAAAGCCACAGTCATTAAAACTGATTTTGAAAAACAAAAAGGGGCAATTTTGCTCGCCACCCAAATGGTCATGCCGTACCTCCCGTCAAATATCGCCCTTTCTGCAATTGTGTCGCTTGATGCGGTACGGGCTATTCCCTCATGGCGAGCAGATGAAACGGTGTTTCGTTTAATCCTCGAATTACGGGAACACTCCGGACGTGAAGTTATGATTCAAACACGCAGCGAAACTGATGACTTACTCATGTATGCCAGCCGTGGTGCAGTAGATCGTTTTCATGATGATGAAATTAATTTACGCCAAATGCTCAAGTACCCACCGTTTGCAAAATTTATCTTCCTTTCGTGGCAAGGTGCCCCCCAAATCATCTCTGATACCGAAACTATAATCAAAAAAATGTTTGCCGCTCACAATGTTTCAGGCGCCTTCTATACCAACCCTCACTCCAAACAAAAAGAACAGTTGCGACATTGTTTATTGCGACTAGATCCCCGATCTGACACCAAAGAGCTGATCGAAACGTTGCGACATTTGCCACCGTATGTGGCCATAACCATCAACCCCGACCGCATCGTATAGAAGCATTTGTAAAATTGCTTTTTGAGAAAACTGCAGTACACTACCAAACATCTCATCGAAAGGAAATGTCATGAGAACTGTTCTCTCTGCATGCTTGATGCTAATGGCGCATCCGACCATTGCTCAAGAGACCTTCGCTGCTGGAGCAAGCATCAATAATCAGAGTGACCGAGTCAGCTCGGCCTATGAGCACTACCTTGGTAAGTGCATCAATTTGGATGATGCGGGACAGGCACAGAGACTACTGCGGATAAGGATAGAAGGCTGTGATGAAGCGCGAGCAAACTTCACACTCCAAGCCGATATCCTGGTGCGTCTTATCCACGGGGAACCACCGACCATTATCTGTTCCGAAGACGGGTGTCCCACACCCCAAGAGTAACCAACATTTGCCGCGCACTCCCTCCGAGGGACTACGCGGCATATTTTTTACATAAGATAAAGTACATACATCCGCACCATAAATAATTGACGTTTGAAGCAGAGAAACATACTATACAAATTAGTAACGAGGTCTTTACCAAACAGGGGGAAATCATGCGTCAGACAATACTGGCCGCACTATTGATGGCACTGCCGGCAAATGTAACTCATGCCCAAACAATTGGAGATGAGGTGTACACCGCGTATCAACACCAACTGGTTACAGACGCACAGTACCTTATATCTTTTCTTGAAGAACTGAATTTTGCCCTCTCTGGACATGGTTCACTTTCTGAAGTGAGCGAGTTCGACCAAACACTGCTCCGCTATAAGGCTGATGATATGTTGCAGCTCGTTGATGAAATGCGCGAGCGTGGTCAAGCGATGTTTAACAGAATTGAGCACAACTACGAGCAGTACTGCCTGGGGAGCATCTCAGGTCCACTACCGTGCTCCGAGTATAAAGCGACGTACCGAGAAATGATTGCCGATACACTCTTACTCGGAACTATCTACTACATGGTTACTGAGGAATCCCAGGAAATTTTATCCGCCTTACACGAGTGACCCACCCAAAACTTTGCCGCACGATCGATTCATATCGAACGTGCGGCATCTTCGTTATGAAGACTATTTATTTTTCATCATATCTAGGCTATAGTAGCCAAATATTCATATGGCTAAATTAGTCCCTGAAAACCACCCTGCTCTGCATGCTATCGCCGAAGAAATTACTTCGGAGGAATTTTCTGATGGCACAGTCACTAAAATTCTTAAAGACATGCGTACCGCCCTCCACACCTATAAGGTAGATGGCTTTACCGCGGTCGCGATTGCCGCACCGCAAATTGGGATTAGTAAGCGAATTTTTTTAATCGAGGACCAATCCAAAGACCGCGATGCCCTACCGTCACTTGTCGCCATTAATCCTGTAATTGTGAAATTCTCTAAGAAAACTCATGAAGTCGGTGAGGGCTGCCTATCGATTCCCGAGTACTACGGCATAGTTCGTCGCTCAACCAATGTTACTTTGCGCGCCCAGGACGAAACAGGTAAATGGTACGAACGCGGGGCCGGCTCACTCCTCGCCCAAATTATCCAACACGAATACGACCATCTCGATGGGATACTATTCACTGACCGAGCCGAAAAGGTCTGGCACAAAGACGAATTGGATAGAAAAAAGAGGAAATTGAAACGTGAAGATAAAAAAGAAGCTGTTTAAAAAAAGATTGAAAGCCCGCACGTTGCCGTGCGGGTTATGTGTAAGATTCTGATGCTTTTTGGTTACCTACTTAAACCTGATTGGTACCTCAAGCCAGCGTGCAACCGCAATAAAAAACCATTTTCTACCTTCACCTTTTTTCCATGCATCCCACGCTTCAAAATAGAGTTTAGCCTGCCACACTGTAACAAAGTTCCAATAGGCTATATTTTTTGTAGTAAAAAATTTTGAACGATTTTGCATCCGAGAAATTTTTTCTGCATAACTTTTCGCAGACATGACAAACTCCTGTTGCCGATACGTTTCTATCGGGTATAGTAGATGAATCTATGGAAAAAACAAGCTACCCCAATCCCCGTTTTGCATTCTTTGGCACACCGGAAATAGCTTCCACAGCCCTCACCGAAATGGAGACATTTGGTTTTGTGCCCGCACTAATTGTCTGCAACCCAGACGCTCCAGTTGGTCGCAAACAAGTCATTACTCCCCCACCAACCAAAGTTTGGGCAGCTGAACGCAACATTCCTGTCTTTCAACCAACGACACTCAAAAATGCTGAGGAACTAGGACCGCTGACAGCTGAAACGTTTGATTTTTTTGTAGTGTTTGCCTATGGCAAAATTATGCCCGATTGGCTTATTAATCTACCGAAGTACGGCACGATTAACGCCCACCCATCACTTCTTCCCAAACTACGCGGTGCCAGTCCAATTCGTAGTACACTCCTGTCCAACCTCTCGGCCGCCGGCGTTACCATCATGCAAATGGATGCACAATTAGATCACGGACCAATTTTGCATCAACAACCAGTGATGTTACCCGAACCAATCCCCGGAGCCGAACTCGATCGCACTATGGCACTCATCAGTGGCGATTTGCTCGTACACGTGATGGTTGAACTACAAAAAGGCACCCTAACGCCCACAGCACAAGACGACACCCAGGCCACCTTCTGTACCAAAATCACCAAGGACATGTCCGAGCTAAAAATCGACCCTGCCAAGCTACCCACCGGCGACGAGGCTCTCGCAACGTACCGCAAAATCTGTGCCTTTGATGGCTGGCCCGAAACATTCTTCATCCATGAGGGTAAACGCATCAAAATCAAACAAGCCACCCTCACCCCAACTGGCAAACTCATGATTACCCGCATCATCCCCGAAGGTAAAAACGAAATGGATTGGAATCAATACTTCAAAAACAAATAGTTTAAAGATAATCATAAAAAAACAAGCGCCATGCGCTTGTTTTTTATCTTCAATATTCAATTTTCACTATTCAATTTTCCTTACTGGCCAAATCGCATCATTTCTTTCATCTTGCGTGCGCCTTTACGCCACAAGTTCATTTTTTTGGTTCGAGCGCGGTTAAGCTCACTGTCTAGATCACTGCGCACCGCATCAATGGCATTTTCAAAGGTGCTAGCTGTGTCAGTCGCGCGGTACAGTACCCCATCACTCCAGATATTTACTTCTACTTTATAAATATCGCCACTTTGATGCGGAGCTACTTTAGAAAACTCTACCTCACACCGATTATCACTTTTACCCCCAATGTATCGTTCGAGTGTCTGTAATTTGGTAGTTATTAAATCCTGCAATTTATAATTCACTTCCGTTTGAGTGTGTTTGAATGAAATGTTTGGGAATGACATTGTGTAGATTTATATTAATAACTACATCTGCAACCTGTCTGACATTTACTATCGTACTGATATTCATAGTATACCACTTATAAAAGTATCGCTCTTCTAGTCTATTGGACACACGTTACCCACCGTTTTTATTTCAACCGTCTCCCCATTACCATAATTTACTTTGAGATACTCTATGATGTCGAGTGACTCATACATTGATACACCACGATCAGTATCTTCTAAATACGGAGCTTGAGCCTTACCTCCTTTCTCGATAAGTTCCTCTCGTAATTGAGGATTTTCAGAGATATTTCGTAGCACAAGCGGCGCTTTGATAGTTTCGTTTGCTTCAAGCACCCGCAGACAGTAGGGGCAACCCGTTTTGATATAGAGATTAAGCATATGTAAAAGATAATTAGCCTATAACACGGTAAGTATATCAGAAAAACGCCGACTTCTCAGTCGACGTTTTTCTGATCTTCTAGCTATGATTACATCTTTGGTGGCATCAAAACCGTATCAACAACATGAGTTACTCCGTTACTAGAAATCACATCAGCTGTTTGCACAGTTGAAGATCCATTAATTTTAACGACTCCGTTAACATTACTTACTTTAAGTGTAGCTCCATTTACCGTCTTTAGTGTCATACCATCTTTTAGATCCGCAGCGGTGTAGCGTCCCGCGACCACGTGATAAGTCAAGATACTTGTGAGGTCAGCTTTCATATCGGCCTTTAGTAACGAATCAACTGTTCCTGCTGGTAACTTAGCAAACGCATCGTTTGTTGGTGCAAAAACAGTGAATGGTCCAGGACCTTTAAGGGTGTCAAGCAAACCAGCCGCTTTTACTGCAGTGACTACAGTGGTTACATTACTGGCTTTGGCTGCATTATCAACAATGTCGAGTGTTGGTAACATCATTGCTCCTCCAACCATTACCCCTGCTTCAGTGTTGGTTTTTGCATCCATGTTTGCATTAGCTTCCATAGCGGCTTTTTCCCGAGCTTCGGCTTCCATTTTCATTTTAGCCTCTTGGTCCATCTGTACTTTTTCTTGCATAGACACTTCATCATTTTGTGATGCGTATACAATACCCGCAATGATAATGACCCCAATAATGGCTGCAATTACATAGTTGTTCATACGAAGTTTAAGTTTTTTAATTTGGTCAGTTGGTAATATACTTAACTTGATTAAGTATTTATAGTATTGTACGCAAAGGCCACATTTTGCGCAACTGCCTTTATGCCGTATCTTCACTCCTTTCATTACAATCCCTCTTTACTAATTTTGTATAACCACATAAGCTAGTCACATGTCATTACTCAAACGGTTAATTGTCAAACACCTCACACTTACCACGTACCAAATTGGCGTTTTGGTGGCTCGCACCCACCGGGTACTCAAATCCCACACCGATGCCGTACTCGCCCCCTACGACCTCACCAGTGTCGACTGGGCTATTATTGGGCTCTTGCATGACGATAAACGTACCGGAATGAAACTGAGTGTTTTATCAGAAGAATTGGGTGTCGAGGCCCCCTTCATAACCCTGCGCATCAAACGCCTGCAGGATCGAAACCTGGTTAGCATCACTGCCGGCAAAACAGACAAACGTGAACGCTTGGCCACTATCACGTCTGCCGGTTCAGAACTTGTCACCACTATCGAACCCATCCTCCGCAAAGAGAGCCGGAAATGGCTCAGAGGTGCTGGACCACTTGATGTCAAAGGTTTTATCACCGTCATGAAAACGGTTACGTTAAACGACCAAAACGATTAACCTCACCCCATTTACCCCCTCCCCGCCCCCACGGTTGAATAAATCCTATTTTTCTGTACAATACAGGCACTTATTTCCCATTAGGGAATTAAGTGCGCATGATTATTACGCTCCTCGGTAGCTCAGCGGTAGAGCAGTCGACTGTAACAGTGGACAAAGTTCAAAATAGCAGCCTTATCGAGAAATCGTTATTGCAAACAAGGTGAATTGCTGGAACCCCGAAACAGACATTCGTGTGCTGTGGGCAATCAGCAGCCAAGCTTTTGGAGAAATCCAATTGAAGGTTCAGAGACTATCCCTTACGGGAGTAGGATGCAAAAATGCATTCGAAGCGCCTTGCACCGTCGTGTAGAAATACAACCGGTGATGATATAGTCCACCCCTCTAAGAAATTAGGAGATTCGTGTAATCGATTGGTCGCAGGTTCGAATCCTGCCCGGGGAGCGTAGTAATCATACAGTAAAAGCCACAAGCATCAGCTTGTGGCTTTTACTGTACCTATGATCACACGCTCCCCGGGAGCAAGGCACTACACGTGCCTTGCGTCAGGATTCGAAAAGCGTTTTGAGATATTTTGTAGCTTGCGCACAAAATATCCAAACGCTGCATAGATTCTGTAGGAATCGAATCCTACCCAAGAAGAAAACAACCTGCAATCATCTCAAAACACAATCGGCCTTATATAAGAAATGTTCATTTCAAAGGAGCCTATCGTGGCCAAAAAACATACCTTCCCTATACCGACAAACGATGCTGAAGCTGCCCAGTTGTTGGGAGAACTAGAGAAACTGAAGCTCAAACTTGAGCAGCAGCAGGTTGAACTGAATCAAGCCATCAATGTATTGGTGGTGGTAGCTGACCAAAAGGCAGCAAAAGTGTCAGACGAGTTTGCTGAAAAATTCACCATTCTAAAAGAGTACGCACGCACTCATAAAACAACGCTCACCGACAACGGCAAACAACGTTCCGTTACCTGGGCAACTGGCACGTTAGGTTGGAGAAATACGCCTGCAGGCATCAGTGTGCCACGTAGTGCTAAAGAAGTGGTCACCCTTATTGAGCGTTTAATTACGTTACGGAAGTTGAAATTTCTGCGCCGAAAATGGGAACTGAATGTTGAAGCAATGGAGGCGAGTCCCGACGAAGCGACCGCAATTGAAGGCATAAGCAAACGAGCCGCCAGCGAAACAATTTACATACAGTTTGCCAAAGGTGACGAAATTAAACAAAAGATAAAACTCAAAACACCATCTGTGCAAGACATCACAGAATCAGAGTAATTATTATCAAAACCACCCGATGAAACTCGGGTGGTAATTTTTTTTAAATTAATGACGTATCTATTTTTCTGTTGCCTAGTGAGCAACTTTTGAACTCAGTTTGTAATCTACATTTGACCACCGCGGTATTAGTTTTGTCTGGAGGTAATTTGTTATTTTTTTATATCAAACAATTTTGCTTCGACAAATTAATAAATAATCTTACACATTATGAGAACAAACATTTTAGCAAAATCTACTGCGACACTCGCCATATTAAGTATGGTGGCTGTCGGTGGACAAACAGCTTTGGCTGGAGCAATAACCGTTACTAACGACAACGAAGCAACGGTTACTAACCAAGTAACAGTTGGAGCCAACACTGGTGGAAACACTTCTCGAGGCGCTCGGGCGAATCGTGGTGGTGAAGGTGGTAACGTCAGCGGTTCTAATGACGGCAGTAGTACTGCCGGCGACGGTGGCGATGGTGGAAATGGCGGAAATGGTGGCAGCATCACGACCGGTGATGCTATCGCCACTGCTGACATTCGCAATGATGTTAACACTACCGATACCGTTATCGAAGACAATAACGGAAACGACGAAAATTATGATGAAACATTGTCATACCAATCTGAAACTGGCATGACCTATGATGAATCTACATCATATGTTCAAGACTACGATGAAAACTCTTCACAACAAGAATCAGAAAGTACTTCTGTAACAGGAAGTGAATCTGAAAGTGAGGAAGCTAACTCAGAATCAGCTTCTGAAAATGAAGCGTCTGACTCTTCATCTGATAGTGATTCATCAGATGACACTGACGAAAGTTCAAGCTCTAATTCAGAATCTAGTTCATCAAACTCTGAATCAGAGTCAAACAACACTGAATCAGAATCAGCGAGTGAGTACGACAATTCATCTGAATCAAATTCATCGTCAAATAACGCCATTTCTGATGATGTAACACTTACTTCAGACATTAGTCTTGTCGAATACGACAACCTATCAATTGAATACACTCGCACTCATGTTGATGACGAAGATGACATTGCTGCAGCAAACACCAATACAGCTAATGTCGGTAACGCCGTCGCGGTGAATGCCCAAACCGGAGACAATACCTCTCGTGGTGCACGGGCAGAGCGTGGTGGTGACGGAGGTAACACAAGTGGTAGTGGATCTGAATCAAATGATTCAACTGCTGGCACCGGCGGTACTGGTGGTAACGGTGGAAATGGCGGCGCGGTTAATACCGGTGTCTCTGACTCGCTGGCTACTATTGTGACTACCTCAGGTCGTACCATGACCCGAATCGTCCGTAACTAAGGTTTACTCTAAAAACAGGACCCCCTGTTTTTAGATACCATTGCGAAGCTACTTCGTCAGGGTATCTAAGGACAGGATTTATCATTACAAAATATTTTCATGAAAACATACATCAAAAAATTTGCCGCTGGAATATTTGCTGCCCTGATGCTTCTCCTCAGCACTCCCCTATTTTCAACCTCCGTATATGCGGATGAAGATACAGAAGCCGGTCAGTCACAAACAGAAACAAACCCAGCAGAAACAAGCGTCATTGTGGATATAGTAACTAACACCCCTCCTCAGGTAACAAAACCGATTTCTACGACAAGCGAAGAGCGTAGCGAAAGCGTGGCTACCACGAGCGATCTCGAATCTACCCCCGCTACTACAAGCGATGCACAGGCAACCACCACGGAAACAGCAATCATAGCGACTACCACCAGTATCGTTACTGGTGATGCGCTCGCTGCCGCTAATATTTTAAATGTCGTGAATACCACTTCTGTTAATTCCCAAGGTGAAATTATTTTTGCTCAGCTACACAACAACCAAACTAACGCGCTTGATTTCCGTCCACAAAGTAGCACAAGCGTCCCCTGCGATTTACATACCTGCTTATCTTCTGACGCAGTCAGTGTTGGCGTAATAAACGGCGCTACAATCGATAATACAATTTTCCTTGAATCGATTACCGGGAACAACGAACTGGAAACAAATCTAGGTAATGCTCTGATTGAAACGGGCGACGCATTTACGGGCCTGAATCTCGTCACAATCGCTAACAGTACCTTTATTGATTCACACTATTTGGTAGTCACAGTAAATGCCTTTCGTGATGTTACGGGTGATATTATTTTTCCTGGACTAAATAACTTTTTTACCTCAGCGGTCTCAACCGTTCCGACCAATATCGATATTCAAAATCAAGCTTTAGTAACAAGCAACATTGAGTCTAATTCTAATACTGGCAATAACACCGTAGACGGTAACGTTACTACCACCCTAACCGGCAATGCCAAAAGTGTCACTCAAACTATTAATTCTATTAACAGCGCCCTCCTTGGTGGTGACTCAATGGTTATTATGCTCAAAGTTCATGGTGATTGGCTGGGTGAAATTCAAGGATTAATTCCCGAGATAGAAGTAATCAAAGGAGATGATGGTTCATACTACCTCACCAACTCAAATCAGGGCAGTACTGCTGCGGCACAACGTACAGTCAGCGCCACCAACACCGCCGCTATCACTACCAATGCAACCCTCACTGCCAACAGTGGACAAAATACCATTACCGGAGCAGATTCGTCCCTGATTACCACCGGTGACGCATTGATTGGCGCCAATGTGGTCACTGTTGCTAACGCCACCGTCATCGGAAGAAATTGGACACTCGCTATAATTAATATCTTTGGCGACTTTACCGGCAACCTCGCCTTTGGCCGACCTGACCTTTGGATTGGTGAGGAGATTTCTACTCCTGCAACCATAAAAAACGATAGCGTAGTTACCTATACCTACACCATCATCAATCAAGGTGACGCCATCGCCAACAACGTCATCGTTCGTGACGATTTTGATACCGCACACCTCTCGATCATTGATTCCTCACATACCTACACAACCCTAAGTGACGGAACGATTTCCTTCAACTTACCCGAGCCACTCGCAGTAGGCGAATCAAGCCAAATATCATATCAAGCAAAAGTTCGTAACACGGTCCCTGGTACAGAAATTACTAACACCGTTAATGTAACCTCACACGAAAACGATAATAATACACAAGACAATTCTGATACCGGAACAATTTACGCCAGTAAAAAAGTTAGTAGTGGCGGTTCTAATACCAGCAAGAAAAATACGGTGTTAAAAAATCTATCCGATACACCCGCTATGACTAATCTGAGTAATATCACAATTAATCGTCTATCGACCAGCAGTATTACACACCAAGGAGAAGTCTCCCCGCAGCACATCATCATCAATAATCCAACGAGCAAGACCTTTATGAACATAAGCCTCACCGATAATTTACGAGACGAGCTTGGGAATATAATTCAAACCGAGGTCTGGGACATTGGCACTCTCCTGCCCTATGAGGAAATAACCGTTTTATACGAGATTACCTTTATGGGGGGTGCTAATCCAGGCACCTACACCCTCGATACTACCCTACTGCAAAATAACGTAGCGTCGAGACAGAATTTGGCCCACGGTACAATTCTCTACCGTGCAACTAATCTACCCACGGCCCTCACCTACCCACTCTTGATGCAATCAAATGCTAGCTTTCTGACTGACGACACACTCCCGACTGTGCTGGGAGTAGCTACCACCACTGAAACTATTATTGATAGTCTACCAACTATACTCGGCACCAATATCGCCCAAGCTGACGATGGCACACAAGACACCCCAGTAACCAATACTTTTCGCCAGCGATTACTTATACCCTTGATATTTATTAGTGTGTTACTTGCCTTTACCTACTACCGTCGACCGAAGTGGGCATTGTAATCACCACTTAGAAACACACGGACCTAAAAGCTTCAAATCCTGCCCGGGGAGCTTTATATTGACATGGTTTATATTTTGTATTACTGTATTTTTGGTTCAGAAACAGAAGGAGAAGACAGATGGATAATGCGATAGGTGACTTTATGGAGAAGATTATGGCGCGGTATAACCCGCACATGTCGGCAAATGCAGACAACCCGTTGCCGTTCAAACAGCCTTTTCTCACTATCACCCTCAAGGGTGATAACAGCAAGGCGTTGAATTGCTCAGACCACGGTGTGGCCCACATCGATGTGGATGGTCAGATTGAAAAGTATATCTCAGAAGACAATAAGCCGACAGGATTGCTGATCGAGCTGTGCAAGGCATTTGCAAAGGCCGGCGCTGTTGCAGTTTCGTTTGGCCGCTACCGAGGTAGCGCAGGGCCGAACATGCTGCTGCGGAATGGCGTTCTCTTCATTCGCCACACGGCGATTGAAGAGCCGCCCGCTGATGTCCTAGCGTATGAATACCGGACACCAGTGTCAGCACCATTGAATGATTGATCATTGGAGGCCAGCAGATTTTTTGCTGGCCTTTTCATTTACTGAATTCTAGTTCTGAAATATTTAACTATGATTACCAAATATAATCCGGCTTCTATCCAACTCTCTCTGAATTAGCGACCAGTTACTTATCAAAATCCACGTACCTTGGCGGAGTTCGAACCATTCGTGCTAACATAATTAATATTGCAATCATTTTGTTTACATATGAACGCATATACATATCAACTTATGACTCCACACCCCTTCTTCTTTGAAGCGTATAGTGCCTAAATATGCATGCAATTACTTATGTAATCTGTTGCTTTTTTTATAAACAACTCAAAGGGATATCGAAACAAAAAGAAAACGGGTTCTTTTGGTCATTTTTATATGCCATTGTACTTTTTGTTTTTATTCGATTAGATCCAACGTTAGGGGTGTTTTTAGGCTATGGTCGTCCTAATGCATATACAACTAGACAGTACATGGCGGGTGACTATTGGCAGGCCACAATCATAGATATTTCTCAACTAGAGGCATTAATTGTTTGTTCGGTGTTAGGAATGTTGTTCTACTTTACGTCACAACTTGGCAGTCATATGAGTAGGGGGTCATTTAGTTTTGCTTTTACATTTGTCCTTGGTCTTGTAATCAACTCCATTGTGGCGTACTTCCTACTGTCTGCGTTTATGTAACGTAAGCTCAGAAAGCAGTTTCTTAATTTTATCCAGTGATATTGTTGATTTAGAAACAAGCGAGCGACAACCTGTGCTGAAGCTGTATGCAAATATTCTTTCGCTGAGTTAGTAACTCAAAACCAAGTAAATTTTGTATTCCTTACTCACTTGCGAAAGTAAGCTTCGAATCCTGCCTGGGGAGCTATTGTAAAGAAAAGTTAACTAAAATTTGAACTGTTGTCTTTCAAAATTATTTAGTGTAGAGTTTTTCTCAGATAAGCTTCAGTACCTGAAAACGAGGATAATGATGGGACGAAATTTACAAAATGAACTCCCCTTTTCAATGCCTCGACCGTCGAAAAACGAGTTATTGAAAAGACTACGTCCAAACCATCCTGACGAACAGTTGCGTTTTGGCTACCTAGGCGCAAATGAAGATCTATACCAGTTGATTGAAAAGGATCGAGAAACTATAAAGCGTCTCAACCTTTCGTATGAAGAACTAGCCAGTGCTATTGAACGACTATTCCAGACCGATGATGAGCATGTGTGTGGAAATCGGATATTTCGGGAATACTACATACACAGTCCCGTTTGTCCTTGGGGAGATTTTTGCACTACTGGACCTTTCGGGCTTTCGTTAAAGGTCACTCAGATCTTTGTAGTCAATAAAGATTGTCCTGAAGGAGTGAAGACGAGATTCGTCCAAAACTCAACAATACCACTCGACTACTATACGATGTTGGTGAAATACGACTGGGCAATGATATTCTCAGACCTACATCCTCACTTGATACGCGAGCATCATTTCCTAGAGGGTCACGAAACACCCTACAGGATAGACCCCGAACGGGCGGTCCGGTACTTAGGCTTAAGCTAGGAATGCAAACAATGGAGGTAAGATGATCGCCACAACCCATCTCATTTGAGAGACCGTTGGGGGGCGGTCTTTCTTTTTATCCACTCGAGTTCTGAAGTACCTGACTTGGGTAGAAATACAAAATTCCACTCCTATCCAACGCTCTCTGAATTTGTGACCAATTTGCTTGTCTAAATTCCTGAACCAAGTGTTCTGAACCTGTTCAGGTAAAAAATCACACATTACTGCCCTATCGTCCACGTCACACCGTTTACCGGAAGAGAACTCTGAATTTTGGCGTTACCGGTGATTGATTGTAGCGACAGCAACATCGTTTGGCCGATGTTAGCAGTAGCATTAGCACCCACCACCGCCCGAACCGTAAAGAGTCGTGATTCTTTAGCAGCGAGGGTTACCGGCACTGGTATTACTACTTTATTCCCCGTAAACGGTGTCCCGGATACCATATTCCCTACTGAGCCCTTACTTAATCCCAGTTCATCATTAATACTCACTCCTACAATTGCTGTAGTCGGCGCAGTTCCTACTTGCCCAAAGGTAAAGTCCGTTAATTGAGCTGGAGTGGTACCAACATTGATTACTTGCAGGTACGCCACGGCGACCCCGCGTCCTACCTTGACCACCCCACCCGATAGTAATGGGACTGTTTGCACTACTAGGGTCGTTTGCGCCACTGGCTTTGGCTTACCAACAGTAATGGTACTCGTGGCGAGCACAATTGGCTTTGCATCAGTGGTTTGCAATACGATATGATACGTATCATCAACTAATGCTTTTGGCATTTTAAAACTAAATTTTTCACGCTTGAGTGTCACTGCTTTTGTAGTATAAATCGGTGTGGTAGCACCGGGAGCATAAAACGCTATAACCGCTTTGGTTGCTCCTTCAACTTTTCCTGTCAGGGTAAATTTTTCATCTGATTTGGCAGTACTTTTTGTTGATACACTCCCTGAAATTACTTCAATATCAATGTTACAGGTAACATTTTTTACACCATTGCTAAAGGTATACGAATACGACTTATCACGTGTGGGTAAAATTATTTGAGCACCAAGTGTAGGCACTGTTTTAGCATCTGTATCGACTGCAGACGTGACATTCATGCCATACCAAATCAATCCCACAAAATCGTTTTTTGCTACTTGGATGTTAATCTGTGATTTTGTTTCGCTCACTTGATTATTATGGATGATATAGAGAGTACAGGCCGGATCAGTTGTGGCTGCCTCAGTTTGTGGTACGCCTACTAAAAACGCACTCAAGGCCAAAAGTGGTAGCACCAGTGTCAGCGCGGCGGTTGAAATTTTTTTCATAATTGTTCAATTTTTAACTCAGAATAAAGAACTTGCTCTACTTACCTCCCCCACGCTCGCAGTCACTCTCTACCAGCCAAATGCCGTGCATTTAGTTGGTAGGTCACACAACGAGGTTTAGTAGCCTGAGACTGAGTCACCCACAATCGTGTAGTCCGCTGCTGTTGTAAGCAACATCACGCCACTATGGATATGAATATTTGGGGCGGTGGCAATGGCTGTTTTCCAGTCGTTTGCTACCACTGATTTTACATCACCAGCTGCATCTACGTATGCGTACGTTGCAGCATTAGCCAAACCAGTCAGAGCAACAAACCCACTAAGAGCGATAGTTGAAGCCACTGCGAGTTTCAGGGTAAATTGGGTTGAGAGTGTATTTGTAAACATATAAGTTAATTAAAATTAATTAAGGATAAGATTCATATAACGTACCTAGAGAGTTATCTGCCTCTACACTATCAAGCCGTCACTACTGCTTAAATATTACAAAAAACCGATGGTAATCGGTTTTTTGTAATATGCAATGCAATTTATGCCGGCATTAATACCGTATCAATCACATGAATGACACCATTAGTGCATTCAATGTCAGCTGAGGTTACTTTTGCAGTATTTACAGTTACTCCGTCAGTTGCATCAATGGCCAACATTGTACCCTGTACAGTTTTTGCTTCTGTGAGCTTCATCACATCAGCTGACATTACTTTTCCTGACACAACGTGATAGGTCAGAATATTGGTTAACTTATCCTTATCTGCTAGTACCGCAGTGAGCGTATCTGGGGCTATCTTTTTGAAAGCTTCATTTGTTGGAGCAAAAACAGTGAACGGTCCGGCACCACTGAGTGTTTCCACTAAATCAGCTGCTTTAATGGCCGTTACCAGAGTAGAGAATTGCGGATTACTTATCGCAGTATCGATGATGTTTTGCATAGATTTTTTAATTAAACTAGTAGATTGACTGATTACACTTCAGTCAGCTTACGTACTACCGCGAAACCCACTCCTCTATTACACTAAAACTTTTTTTGAAAAACGCTCGTCATACAGTTGTCGTAATTTTTCCATGCCACGGTGCGTTTTTACTGCTACTAAATTTTTCGTCAAACCAGTTTCCAGCGCAATCTCTGAGAGTGACAAGTCATCTATGTAGCGCAAACTCATAATCTTTTGATACGCTACTGGCAGAGTCATAATGAGAGCTACCTCTGCCTTACCATCAATAGTGTCTACAACTCTGTCAAAATCATCCGATCCGGGTTCAAATCCAGCTTCCAGCAATATATCAAGTGATACGCTTTTCTTTTTTCGGTACTCATCAATAATTAAGCAATTCAATACGTGATACAGAAAAGGTTTCATAGAAGATATCTTGCCTGCCTTTATAAGGTACACCCAGGTTTTGAGAAAGGTGTCTTGTACCAAGTCATCACACCGACCACTGTCACTCACCCGAAAATGAGCATGTCGCAACAGACCTTGCTCAAACTCAGCATGAGCATTAGTCATGACGATTTGTAATTGGATTTTTTCCTTTTTGGTTAACATACAATTAATTTAAATTAAGAAATAAATTTGTTAACAAAAACTATCAACATATTAACTGTACCCTTTTGTGAGATATTTGCAATCAAAGTTGTCCTCGCACGGCTATAAAAAAGAAATATTACAAATAAAAATTTCTCATTTATGTCTACGTACAACTCAAAAAGCACTAAACCATTATATTTTGGAACACAAATTGTGTGGTTCATTTTTGGTGCGATTGAAATATTACTCGCCCTACGATTTGTGATGAAGTTACTGGGAGCTAACCCACTTGCCACCTTTACAGATATTGTTTATTCGCTTACTAATGTATTGGTTAGCCCATTTGTGTCAGTATTTCGCACCAGCTACCAATCAGGAGCAATTTTTGAGTGGACTACCTTATTGGCGGCATTTATCTACGCGTTGTTAGCGTACGGAATTCTTAACCTCCTTTTGATGAGCCAGAATGTATCGACCGTAGAAGCAGCGGACCGTTTACACAGCCAGGAATAACCCTGACAGCATATTTACTTTCACACATAATACCCTACACTTAGGGTATTATTTGTTTTATAACTTGTTATATGAAAGACGTAGCAGATTGGCGCCAAAATAAAAAATCACGACTGATTATCATCATTGGATTACTACTACTCGTTGTTATCATTGGGTTCTTTTTTGAAAAAACTCGGATATTTATGATTGGTATTGGTGCAGTCCTTTTAATTGCGCTCGGACTTGAAGCCACGAATACCGATGTCGATTTAGGAAAGCTGGTCGAGACCGGCTCCCTATCTGAATCGATGATTCAAAGAGACGAGAATGGTAAAGCGCTCTATGGCGCAACCTGCGAGGAGAATGTCTATAACTGCAGCAACTTTAAAACCCAGCCCGAAGCCCAAGAAGTCTACGACACCTGCAACACCGCCGAGAATCCTGACCGTCACGGCCTTGATCGCGACGGCGATGGCATTGCCTGCCAATCCCTCCCTGCCGGTACGTAACCATCAAGTAGGAGGTCCTGCCTCCTACTTCAAAAAAATGTGTTGTAATGTTAATTACTGGCACTTATCAAGAACTCTTAGGGATTTAGTCTCTGGGAGTTTTTATATTAGTGACCATGTTAGTATTATGAGACATGGAATCTCGGAAGACTATTTATTTTGGAATGTTTCTTGGTGGTTTGATTGGCGGGTATATTCCCGCACTTGTATGGGGCGCCAGTATTTTTTCCTTTAGCTCTCTCCTAGGAAATGCTATTGGTGCGATTATTGGGATTTATATCACCTTCAAACTGACTCGATGAGACACTGTGCTTGACGGATGATTTTTTTCGTCTCCAAGAGACGCTTAAATGGTCACTTGCCTCCCGCTATACACAGGCAGTCACAACCGGTCATTTTCGCACCATGCTAAAATGACATCATATGGCAAATAACACATTTAACGTTGATTTTGACTTACCAGAAGTCGCGAGTAGTGCTCCTACTAAACCGCGGATACATATGGCAAGCGAATCCGTCTGTGTCAGTTGCGAAGGCTAACAGAAAAACCGGTCTCACGACCGGTTTTTTCTTAGCCTAAAGAACCAGCCTCATATTGTCAGCAGAGGGCGGCAATTCACTTCGATAGCTGTGAATTGCCGCGCCTCTGCTTTGCAATACGGAATAACTCGCCTCCTGCGCTATTATGGCGTAAAATAACCTCACTATGCCTGAACTCCCTGAAGTCGAGACTGTCCGATTGCAACTACTCCATAAACTACGTGGCAAAACCATCACAGGGGTCACTATCTATCACCCTAAAACTACGGCCGGTGATGCTAAATTTACTAAAAAAGTTACGGGACAAACAATTGATCATATAGACCGGATTGGTAAGCTACTTATTTTCTGTTTTGCCGATCAGCCTAACGTGTTTATGCTAGGGCACCTCAAAATGACGGGGCAATTTTTCTTTGTTGACACTAAAGGTGCAATTATCGGTGGTGGACACTCGATGACTGAGGGCGATGGTTCCGGATTTCCCCACAAACATTCTCGCTTGGCGGTTCATTTTGGCAATGCCGGCACATTGTATTTCAACGACATGCGACTGTTTGGGTATCTTAAAATTGTCGACAATATTGAACTCAACCACGTTAAAAGCAAATATGGACCAGAACCAATCCATGCTGATTTTGATATTCCTAAATTTACCGATGCACTCAAAAAACGTAAAACAGCAATTAAAGCAGTCTTGCTCAATCAATCATTCATAGCTGGATTAGGGAACATCTACGTCGACGAGGCACTCTGGAGGGCTAAAATAGCCCCCACCCGGCGTGCAGACAAACTAACGGACAAAGAGGCGAAGTTACTGGCTAAAGTCGCTGGTGACGTCATGAACGAATCAATCAAAGTTGGTGGTACAACATTCCAACATTTTGTCGATAGTGATGGTAATGTTGGAAATTTCACACAATATCTCAAAGTATTTGGTAAACAAGGCACACCCTGCCCCCGTTGCAAAACTACGATTATAAAAATCCGCTGTGCCGGCCGCGGCACGCACTATTGCCCAGGGTGTCAGAAATAAAATATCCCGAAGCCGTTACCAGCTTTGGGATTTGATTTCACGTCTGCGGTGCTGTTTTAAGCTCGCGGTAATATGGTGGCAGTGCATCAGTGGCGTCGAGGTAGCCAGGAATTGATAGCACCAGCAACCAACCAGCATTTCCTAAAATATCCCACACAAAGTCTCCGCTTGGCATAATTACACAGTACAGCATCAGCAAATCATTTATTCTTCTCACAGAAAAACCATTTATTCGCCAAATATTTTTCCCTGTTTTGTTGTTTATTTTCCAGCTGGCTCGAGCCGCATCATCTCCCACCCAAGACTGCAGTACCCACAAAGCGAGCAACAATATAAACAGCAGGTGCGCTTGAGCGAGTACACACAACAGCATGAGGGTTGCGATGCCAATATACTTCAATACAATCCTCACATCCATCGCATTTTTGCCATAGCGATACTCGATTTTCCAAGTAATTGGGTTGAACACATAATCCAACAACAAGTCATCCATCAATTTGAATGGGTTTGGGATTTGAACCATCTGCCAGCCTCCTGAACTGTGTCTGGGTGATACTCTACTATCTAATCTTATAATTGCAACCAAAAAACCTTTCGGTTAACTGAAAGGATTTTTAGTCAGGACCTGAAAGAATAAAGTTAATTCAAACTGTTGAGGAGATTTTGCATTGTTTCTATTTCGGCAGATTGGGTAGTTTTAATATTCGTTGAAAGCGCCTTCATTTCCTCGTGCTCAATATGGGCATCGACGCTCATCGCCATCATAATAGCCATTTGGTGATGCATTACCATATCGGTCAAAAACACCTTATCTAATTCAGCACCAGACAATGATTCGAGCGGTCGCATCATTGGTTTATATTTTCCATCGGCAATATACTCTTCACCATACCAATTTTTATACCACTCTTTCATCTGCGCCACTTCGGCTTCTTGAGCTTTAACTATATTTTCAGCAAGTGTTTTAATTTCTGATGTACTACCGCCACGTTCAATCACTTGCTTGGCGGTTGCAATGGCTTCTTCATGATGTGGAATCATACCCATGATAAACTCGCGTTCACTACTGACCATCATCATGCCATGGTCCATATTAGAGTGATCCATACCCATCATGCCACTCTGTTCCTTGGTATCACCATATTCACCACGTCTGTCCATCTTGTCCCACTTATCATCCCCATGACGCATCATATCGTGACCGTATCCACCCCGTCCATCCTGTTGAAATGAACTTACTACCATACCAACGAGCAATCCCACAATACCTGCCCCCACCGCTATCATGACAATTTTATTTTTATCCATATATGTATTTTATCTTATTAATACGTATTTCTGTAGAAGTTTATTTCAAACTAAAACCCTCCATGACTATGGAGGGTTTTAGTAAAAATTTTCTGTATTCATGGGAGGCTAAGCCTCCCTCAAATAAAGGATATTCTGAGTTTTAAATCAAAACAGTGGCGTGATTATTGCTGATTTCGAGCGTGCCACCGACCGAATCATATGATTCTTTTTTGCCACCCTCTGATACGACGGTGATTACTCCCGCTTTTAGGACTGAAATGAGTGCGGTGTGGTCAGCGAGAATAGTCATCTCCCCTTCTGTCCCGGGCACCGTCACTGAAACCACATCCCCGTCAAAGACCGGTGCGTCTACTTTTGAAATAGTTAGTTTAAGTAGTTTCATGTTTTAATTTTGAGGTGGAATTAATGTTGTTCCAGTTGGAAACCAAACTTCAAGCATACCTCCCCACGTGTATATGAACGCCAGAATTGCCACACAAATCATGACAACAATACTGACTGCAAATTTTTTAACAAAATTGATAATTTTTTGCATAATTCTTAGTAATTTATATCAGATTATCAGGAGGAGCTAGAGTAGGTAAGATACAAGGCGCGCAAGGAAAATAATTTGAGACGTACTTTATTGTACGTTGAAACTTATTTTACCGCAGCGCAACGCAGTAGGTTGCCTGCTATCGCTTCTACTGGACCTCATCGATTGATCCTTTCATGTAGAAAGCCTGTTCATTCTTCTCATCATGCTTTCCGTCGAGGATTTCTCCAAAGCCACGGATGGTGTCAGCGAGTGATACGTATTTCCCTGGAGCGCCAGTAAATACTTCAGCCACACTAAATGGCTGACTCATGAAGCGTTGGATTTTTCGAGCGCGGTATACCGTTGTTTTGTCATCTTCTGACAATTCTTCGATACCGAGAATCGCAATGATGTCTTGGAGGTCTTTGTAGCGTTGCAAAACAAGCTTCACTCCTTGTGCTACCCGATAGTGTTCTGCACCCACAATCATTGGATCAAGCGCACTAGAGTTACTTTCAAGTGGGTCAATCGCAGGGTAAATACCAAGTGACGCGAGCTGTCGTGAGAGTGACACGGTTGAGTCGAGGTGCGAGAAGGTAGTAGCTGGCGCCGGGTCAGTAAGGTCGTCAGCTGGTACGTACACCGCTTGAATCGAGGTAATAGAACCTTTCTTCGTTGAGGTAATACGTTCCTGCATCTTACCCATTTCTTCGGCCAAGGTTGGTTGGTACCCTACCGCTGATGACACACGTCCCAAAAGAGACGATACTTCCTGCCCCGCCTGGGTAAACCGGAACACGTTGTCCATAAAGAACAAAACGTCTTTCCCGCCTTCATCACGCAACGCTTCGGCCATCGTGAGACCAGTGAGTCCCACACGAGCACGTGCTCCAGGCACTTCGTTCATCTGTCCAAATACGAGGGCAGTTTTATCCAGCACACCTGAGTCTTTCATTTCGTGGTACAAGTCATTTCCTTCACGGACGCGTTCCCCTACTCCGGCAAATACAGAATACCCACCGTGCTCAGAGGCCACATTGTGAATCAATTCCTGAATCAAAACTGTCTTCCCTACGCCCGCCCCTCCAAAGAGCCCTACCTTCCCTCCCTTAATAAACGGCGCAAGCAAGTCTACAGATTTGATACCCGTTTCGAATACTTCGGTAGTTGTTGATTGCTCAGTAAACGCTGGCGCTTCCTGGTGAATACCTCGTAGTGGCGCCTTGGTAATTTCTCCTTTACCATCAAGCGTTTTCCCAAGTACGTTAAAGAGTCGTCCGAGTGATTCCACTCCAACCGGTACAGAAATTGCAGCGCCAGTGTCGATTACCTCCATTCCTCGAGTGAGTCCCTGTGTGTCTTCCATCGCAATAGCCCGCACACGATCGAGTCCCACGTGCTGCGCAACTTCAAGCGTAATAGTGCCGCCATCTTCTGTAGCGACAGTGAGCGCGTTCAAGAGTGCTGGCACACCATCTGTAAAGTGGACGTCAACAATTGGACCGATGATTTGCGTAATTGTTCCTTTGTTCATGATAATTTTGATAATTTAATAATGACTCAGTACCACTGAGTAGTGAAAGCCCCTGAGGCTCTAACTACTAAGAACTACTAGATGTCAAGCAAACTTGTGCTTGTACCAGCGAACTGATTTCGTTCTGCATCAGTCAGATTTTCAGAAATAGTAAGAAGTATATTACTAATAACTCCTTTAAATGCTGCTCTGTCCGACTCACGAGCGAGCCTTCTCATTTCAGCAACTTTACCAAAGGGTGTTGTATGTTCTTCTGCTGCCAAGGCAGTTAATTGCTCTAGCTCATTTTTTTGCAAATCTACAGAAAACAAATCAACACTTTGATTGATGGCCTTAGTAAAAAGTAGCTGAATCTGTGATTCATTACGAATTGAATTCTGAAATTTTTCTTGGCGATTTGATTCCATATTATTTTTTCATTGCTTCCATACCACCGGTTATCTCAGCTACCTCAGCAGTAATCGCTGCCTGACGGGCTTTGTTGTATTTAAGGGTGAGAGACTTAGTTACTTCCTTACTCTTATCAGTGGCGTTCTTCATCGCTACCATACGGGCACTGTGTTCACTCGCCTTACTCTCAAGTAGAGCGTGGAAGAGCATGATTTGCACCAATTGTGGAATCAGAACATCAAGCACTGCTGCTGCATTTGGCTCAATTTCGTAATTGATGACCGTATCAGCCGCAACCACAGACTCACTGAACTTCCCAACTTTTGGTTTGATACCCTGCATGATGTAGTGAATTTCAGCTGGATCAAGTGGGAGAATCTGACGCTTCGTTGGTTCCTGTTCAAAAGTAGAAATGAAGTTTTGGTACACTACTTCAACCTTGGAATATGTTTCGGCTTTTTTGTAGGCATCAAGCACTACCTCGGCCATATTGTAGACATCAGCGACCGTTACATCATCACTCACGTTCGTGAATTGACCTAAAACAGTGAGGTTAGCTCGTCCCGCAAACTCAGTGGCTTTACGACCAATGGTCATCACATCAAACTCTTCTCCGTTACGGAGCATTGTCTCAACAGTTTTAATGATGGCACTGTTCACACTTCCGGCGAGCCCTTTATCACTCGTTACCATCACTACCAGTTTCTTTCCAGCATCGCGCTTTTGCGCAAGTGAGTGTGTAGTTATATCTCCCGATTGTGACAGACGTGACAAAATCCGCATCGCTGCATGCACGTACGGACGACTATCAAAAGCCCGTGCTTGTGACTTGCGCATTTTTACCGCCGACACTGCTTCCATCGCCTTGGTAACTTTACCGGTTTTCTTGGTGGAGATTATTTTGTTTTTAATTTGTTTGAGTGCCACAAATGTATTTGGTTACGCTGTGTAGAGGTTACTATTCGCTTCTTTGAAATCTACAATTGATTTATCGAGGTCGGCTTTGAGTTCATCAGACAATGCTCGGGTACTTTCTACTGCATCGAGTGTTGCTTTTCGGTCTCGTTCAATAAATGCCTGGTACGCATCTTCAATAGCACGGACATTTTTTGGATCAGCCCCATCAAACAATCCAGTGTTCGCTCCATAAATAGACACTACTTGTTTGTAGAACGGCATTGGGTTGTTTTGTGTTTGCTTGAGCATCTCCACATATTTGCGACCACTATCGATACGAGCTTTGGTGTCTGCATCGAGATCAGAGGCAAATTGCATAAAAGCTTCGAGTTCTCGGAACTGTGCGAGCTCAAGACGAATCTTTCCGGCTACGGCCTTCATGGCTTTAGTTTGTGCACTACTACCTACACGTGATACGGAAATACCAACGTTAAGCGCTGGGCGGATGCCTTTGTTAAACAAATCAGTTTCGAGGAAAATCTGACCGTCGGTAATAGAAATAACGTTCGTTGGAATGTACGCCGACACGTCACCCTCTTGGGTTTCGATAATCGGCAACGCGGTGATTGAGCCGCCACCTAATTCAGCAGACAATTTTGCTGAACGTTCGAGCAGACGTGAGTGGAGGTAAAAGATGTCTCCTGGGTACGCTTCACGTCCTGGTGGACGCCTAAGCAACAGTGACATTTGACGGTAGGCCACGGCGTGCTTACTAAGGTCATCGAGAATAATCAAAACGTCTTTCCCTTGTTGCATGAAGTATTCACCAATCGCCATTCCCGTAAATGGTGCGAGGAATAGTAGTGGTGATGCTTCAGACGCTGATGTTGCGATGATGGTGGTGTACTCCATTGCGCCCGCTTTTTCAAGCTGAGCCATGATGTTGGCAGTTTTTGAACGCTTTTGACCAATCGCTACATAAATACAAATTGGTCGCTTGGCGGCCGGTTCGTACTTTTGGTTGATGATAGTATCAATGGCAATGGTAGTTTTACCAGTTCCGCGGTCACCAATGATGAGCTCACGCTGCCCACGTCCAATTGGAATCATTGAGTCGATAGCCTTAATCCCCGTGTGGATTGGTTCGTTTACCGATGAACGATCCATTACTCCGTACGCCACGCGTTCAATCGGCATGTTTTTATCAGTTGTGATTGCCCCTTTACCATCAATCATTTCACCAAGGGCATTCACCACTCGACCCACAATCCCGTCACCAACGGGAACAGACAGGAGCGTGTTGGTGCGGAACACAGTCATCCCTTCACGGATGCCCGCACTTTCACCAAGTACCACCACCTTCACCACATCCTCTTCGAGGTTCAACACGAGACCATAGAGAACAGTCGTTTGTTTGAGTGCAGTTTCCAGCGTTGCGCCTTCGCCCACACCAAACACCACCATTTCCATCATTCGGGCAGAAGTCAGTCCAGAGATTTCAATGATACCGTCTGATACAGCAGTCACTACCCCAACCTCTTTGGGGGTGGCCGTTACATCCAAGGCAGCGATTTCTTTTTTAATGCGGTCGATAATTGTGGTGCTCATAATGGTTATGATAATTAAGTGGTGATAATGGATTGATATAACTCTCGTAACTTGGTTTGGTAACTTTGATCTAATTGTTTACTCTGGTACGTGGCAATCAGTCCTCCAATAATGTTAGGATTATAGGTAACTTTGTACTCATCATGTGGTACGGAAAGCTTTACAAGTGCTGCTTTTATTTCAGCTTCACTCACACTTCCTTCTTTTGCTACCGTGACTTTTGGTAAGCTATTCTCCTGTGCCAACTCTAAGGCATGCATCAAGTCATTTAGAATTGATCCGTGCAGTTTACTGTGCCCACGTGACGCCAACACCTTTGTCAGATTCATCAAAACAGTATCAATCGGTTGCCCAGATTGAATGAGTTCCAACAGTGCGTGTACGTAGGTGTCTTTCATAGTTTATTACGCGTTCTTTTGGGTGAGAATTTTTTCAGCAGCGAGTATAGCTGTTTTGGCAATTTCCGCTTGACTATCTCGTTCAGCCTGGAGCTTTAGTTGCTGCGCCTTCAGCGCAGCGTCTGCCATAACAGCAGCGGCATCAGTTTGAGCTTTGGCAACAATGTCGCTTGCAGTCGCATCGGCCGCTGATTTAGCACGAGCATTAACTGCTGCAGCCTCGGTGTGTGCATCAGTCAAAATTACTTTTTTCTCGGCATCCGCAGAGGCTTTGGCAGCAGCAGCTGCTTCGGCGTCTTTGATCCCCTGCACAATCTTTTCTTCACGCGCTTTAAGCATGTTCAAGATTGGGTTGTACAAAAAATACACCAACGCCACCATCAAAATGGCGAAGTTTACAATTTGAATGAGGATCAGACGACCGTCGATTCCGAAAGCTTTAATAATATCTTCCATAGTGCTGAGAGAGCGCTTATCGCAATATCATCCAATCTTCTTTGTCGTACTGCAAGAAATTATTCTCTCCGTACAGTAGTACGTGTCGAATTATTTCTTTTGTACTTCGCGAATCTTAGACAATCTTGCAATGAGCTTAACTAATAAACAGAGTGTGTTTTAAACTTTAAACTTTACGCTAAAGTTTATGTTAAACAAACACAGTGTGAGTAATTTTCGCTAAATTGTATGAAGTACAAGGCGTGCAAGGAAAATTTTGCGAGCCGTATTTTTATACGGTGAGAAAATATTTTACCTCAGCACAACGCTGTAATTAGCCAATTTCGCGGAAATTAAGCGAATTTGATTACGAACGCAACCACTACCGCAAAAATCGCCAGCGCTTCAACGAAAGCCACACCGATAATCATTGTAGCTTGAATCTTTGGTGCTGCTTCTGGGTTGCGTCCGATAGCTTCAAGTGCCTTTGATACCAACATACCGATACCAATAGCCGGACCAAATACTCCGATAGCAACCGCAATCGCCATCGCAAGCGCTTTCATAGACTCTAAATCAAGTTCAGCAATTTGTTTTGCAATTTCTAATTCTGACATAATATTTATTTTATTTTTATAATACTGTACCCGTTACCAAACAAGTACGAGACTCGTCCACTACATACTCTGCAGTTACGAGACTCGTGATTATTCACTAGTGCGGGGCTTCCATCGCCAACTTAATGAAGAAGAGTGTCAGGATGGCAAACACAAAGGCTTGAATAAAACCAACAAACACCTCAAAAAATATAAGTGGCACTGGAACAACATACGGAACAAAAAACAATACTACTAACAAAAGAACTTTTCCGGCAAAAATATTCCCAAATAATCGGAATGAGAACGAGATTAAACGGGCTAGTTCAGAAATTAACTCAATAATACCAACCGCAAAACCAATCGGTGAGTGAAAGTTAATGAACTTACCGGCATATTTGAATAACCCTAGTGCTAGTACCCCAGCTAGCTGAATAGCCACTACTGCTGCAATGGCAAATCCAATAGTGATATTGAGATCCGTCGCTGCTGGATACAGGAGTGGAGTAAAGTGTTCTGCTCCATCATGCACCTCGTAGAGCCCAATTGAAGTTACTCCCGGAAGCAACCCAACCCAGTTAAGTGCCAGCACAAACAAGAAAATGGTCATAATGATCGGGAAGTATTTCCGAGCCATCTCCTTACTCTCCAACACTTCACTCATATAATCGTACACACCACCGATAATGAGCTCAAATACACTTTGTAATTTGCCGGGGACTGTGGCAATTTTAGCATTAACGAGGAATGCTAAACCAATGAGTACTGCCATCGTGAGCCACGTGGTGAGCATGGTAGCGGTAATTGGTACGCCAAGGAACTCACCCACGATATAGGGAGCGAGTTTAACACTGATGCCAACTTCGGCGGCGTAGGCTGTAGCGATTCCGAGCATAATTTACAACGTTTTTGCAACGTTTGCCGTTGCGCCCGCATCATACCAGAGTTTACCCCAGATAGAAACCCCCAAAATCTGGGGAGAAAATGAGTTATTTATGCTTATTGTTCAAGCAACTTCTTTGTTTCTACCTTATACAATTCCACCGCTGGTTGATTAAAGGCATCTACTCCGAATAATCGTCCCAGATACATCATCTCAATCATTTTAAACTGCATGAATGCTCCTAGCTCATGTGGAGTAATACCGTCGAATGTAATTTCCATAAACGGTAGCGAGGCTTTATTGTAGGCGGTTTTAGTGCCATTTAAAATGGCGTCCATGATTTGTTTGGTTGACTTCCCGGTCGCCATCGGTGCCAGCGTTTCAAACAGTCGTTCGGTTGGCGTCACAAATGTGCACTCATCGGTGGTACTAATCATAAATGTTGTGAGCGTCCGAGCCGGGCCACCAAGATACAGCTGACCTACCGAATGGAGATCAGTTGAACCAACTGATACTGTCGGCACAATCCCTACCCGACCTGTATCACCTTCGCCCGCCACTGCTTTCCCAATACTCTCCCCTAATAGCTGCCGATACCATTTACCGAGCGATTCCAATTCCGGATTAAATACAAATGTGTCGTGAACAATCTGTCCATGTTGGTACGCTTGGTAGGCTACGAGTGCCGATTGAGCAGCCGGATTGAAATTGATATCGAGATTAAGACAGCTCGTACGAATACTCGTCGCCCCTTCAAGCATGTCTGCTACCGACACACCGAGTGCAGAGAGCGGAAAAAGACCGACGGCGGTAAAAACGGAAAAACGACCTCCCACCACTTTTGGCATCGTGAGCACATCTACTCCGCGTGCAATAGCAGATTTTTCAAATTCTGAATCTTTGTCAGTAATAACTACTAATCGACTTTTGATTTCACTTCCCCATTTTTCAAACCCCAGTTCAGTTAAAATTTCAGTGTTCGCCAGTGTTTCGGTCGTACCCCCTGATTTACTAATACTAATTAAGAGCAGTTCATCCGGCTTACTGAGTTCAGAAATAATTGTTTTAGTCTTTTGTAATTGCACTGCACTCACCGTATCAATAAACACAAGTTCACGATCATTGTGTCGCTCTGTCTGTAAGGCATCGTAGATTGCCTTCGTACCTAAATTTGACCCTCCAATTCCAATGACAAAAATATAGCGCAAGTCCGAAGAGACTTTTTTGGTCACCATGGCCTCAACTTCCTCGAGCGCTTTCGTATCTGACGGCAGGTTAATAGAAGACTCTGGAACGATATACTGACCCATCTCAAGGGCCGCTTTCAACGTCTCGATGTATGGTGCGAGCAGGACTCCTTGCACCGGTAATAAATTTTGGTTAACCGACTTACAATTATCAAGTGAGAATTTCATACCTACTAAAATAGTACCACAAGCAAACCCGCATGTAGGCGGGTTTGCTGACATAAACTATATGTATTCTAGGCAAGACCAGGAAAGAAATCTTTTTTAATATTCTTTCGTAGTACCCCAAGTGATCTCAGTACAGATTCGGCACTACGCACCATTGGTGGTGGGCCGGAAATATACCAAACGCGTTCTGCATAATCTGATAGATGTCGCTTCACAATGTCGGCAGAAAAGTATCCAGTCTCATAGTCTGATGAGGCAGATTCTTTAGCTAACACATGAACTGTTTTTAACCCAATTTTTGATCCTAGTTTCGCAAACAATTCACCGTAGGCAATTTCAGCAATTGTGTTGTTGCCATAAAACAACACTACATCACGCACTTCATCTTTGTCATTTATGTGTTGTAACTGACTACGAAATGGAGTGACGCCAATACCGCCAGCAATCAAACCAATTTTCTGATTAGTGTCTTTGGGTAAAATAAAATCTCCTGCGAGCTGGCTCGCAATAACTACATCTCCCGCTTTAAGTGCGCGTAGTTGGGTTTTATATGTACTGGATACCTCAGGAATTTTAAGTGCCACTCGCACTACGTCTTCTGTTGGCGATGACGCAATGGTGAAATACCGACGAACACCACGAGTATCGGCCTTGGTGTGCGGTACCATCCATTCTAGATATTGCCCCGCTTCAAACTTCATTCCATCCGGCTTTTTAAAAATAATTTCGTAGATGTTGTGCGCAATCGTTTCAACCGCCATTACTTCTAAATACAATTTGCGTTTTAGCGTTAACGGATACACTGCCAAGTTCCCTATTAAGAGTGCTAGCTCAGGAGAGAGTGTTACCAATGGTTTAAATATTGAGGTAGTTGATAGTAACCCCACTAATGCTCCATACCACATTTGTGATGTGCGCGTCGGTGGCATGGTAAATGGTTCCGTCAACATAAAGAACCCTAAAAATAATGCTGGGTAGGACAGAAAAAACGTGGTTGTACCTACTACCACGTCATCACCGTAGTACAAACCTTCAAGCATAAAAACCAAAAAACCGACGAGTAGAAAACTGCCAACCATAGCCAGCCGTCTGATTTTTACAACAACTGCCAACCCCGTAATCACGAGTGGTATAAAAAGCCATGGGGTAGCGACCCACCACGCAGCTGCGCCAAGCCCCGAGAGACTTAACAGAAAAACCGCCAACGCGGCAGCATTAAAAATATGTTGCTTGCGGTATACAAAAATGTATTTTGTTGCAATCGCAAATGCTATCGTTCCCGCCAAAATTACATATTCAGTAACAGTTGATCCTGGTGTAATCAAAAAGAAAATAATCAGTCCGGTAATCACTGACGAATGATGATTGGCGGGAACTTTAGTAATTAATGCCAGCAACACACTTGACGCGAATGCTGCTGTCACCACCACAACAAGCGACAGTAGCTGACTACCAACACTAAAAGCTACTAGACCTAGTGCTCCAAATAGTAATGAGAATGCGGCAAGCGCACTCAACATATACAGCACCAACATATACATGGTCGTTTTATCTATGAAGGCATGAATCAGATGGTAAGGTGACACGAGTGTGCGCATGAAGATATTTTACCTTCACAGTATACCAGAATATGTAGTATTCGAAAAAATGAATTAGTACGTTATACTTAACTCATTTATACAATAAGTAACGTTTTATGCCTTTGATTTTAATTGTCGCTGGACTCATTGCAATACTAGGAGTAGGCGGTTTTTTAGTTATCTCCCGCCCCAATGACTCCACAGCTGAACCAGTAACGCCAATAACACGTACTGAGGAATCTAGTCCTGCAGTAGAACAAACTCCCCCTACTTCTGTAGTGAGCGAGCCAGAAATTACGACACCTACGCCAACTGAGCCAACTCCAATTTCAGCACCAGCTGATTCAAGTATGGAGTACCAAAATGGAACATACTCTGAAGTAACTACCTACATAGCGCCCAGTCGTTCAGTTCACACTGTCACCACATCAGTTACCCTGACTAATGATGTCATTACAGCCACTACTGTAACATTTTCAGGAGATACACATCCAACATCAACTAACTGGCAAAGTAAATTTACCGCCGCCTTACAAACTGAAATTATAGGGAAAAAGCTTACCGATGTTTCAGCTTCACGCATTGGCGGAGCATCGCTCACCACAAACGCCTACAACGAGGCTCTGACACAGATAAAGTCTTCAGCTCAATCATAAAACATGGCCATACTCCCTCCAATAAAAGCTCTTGGAACGGAATTTTTGGTAGAAATTTGGGATGAAGTACCCCACGCAACACTCGAGACGGTTCACACCCACCTCGAGTTTTTGCTCTCTGAATTTGAACATACATATTCCCGATTTAAACCTGATTCATACATAAGCATCCTAAATAATCAAAAATTTATTGATAACCCCCCACCAGATTTAGTCAGAGTTCTACAAATGGGAATATCATACTTTGACCGCACTGATGGTATTCACAACCTCATGGTTGGCGAAACTATCATCGCTCATGGCTACGATGCGGACTATTCTTTTACTCCCAAAGGAAGTGTATTTGAAATTCCAAACCCTCATGAGGTACTTAGGATATCTGATGAACGTATCAGCCTCAGTCATGGATTAATTGATATTGGTGGCTATGGTAAAGGTGTAGCGATTGACCTACTGGCCACAAGACTTCGTAGTGAATTTGGATTACGGTATTTTTTAATAAATGGTGGTGGTGATATGTATGGCACGAGCAATTACGGCACCCCCATCACTATATTTCTCGAACATCCGACCGACCCTCAAACCTACCTCGGCACTACCACCATCATGCATGAGGGTTTTGCTGCTAGCTCTATTCATAAACGTTCCTGGACTGCTGATGGAATAAAGTACCATCATATTATTGATACGAAACCAGCCGGCAAGCCATCAACATGCTCAGATGCTAGTTTTATCATTGCGTCTGACGCTGTCACTGCAGACGTATTTGCAACCGTAACGTTACTTGCTACGGCTGAAAAAATGTCAGCATTTGCTCTAACTAACTCACTGAAAGTAGCCCAGTTTACTCTTCCCACAACTTTTATTCACAATCCTCAATTTAGTGTACAATCACTTTGAAATGCCAACAACCATGTCTGTAACTAAAAAATTCTATCTGCTGTTGTTGACTGGTTTTATCATATCTGGATTATTAGTAACCATTGGATATCATTTTTTAATTTCTAAACATACAGAATCTAATCAACACCCCATTGGCTCTGGCTCTACAGAAGAAGTGCACGTACATGGTGATTTCAGAATGTATCTTGGTGACGAACGAATTCGTTTTACGGATAAAAAATATCAATCGTCACCTGAACACACCCATCATGCTTCTTTGCATTTTCATGATGGGAATGATGAAGTAATTCATCGCCACGCTGATGGTGTGACACTTACAGATTTTTTTCATTCGTTAGGCATAACCCTCACAAACGATTGCGTCACTTTGGACACAGCCACAGAATACTGCACAAATAACAACGACACTTTGCTCCTAATTGTAAACGGTGAACGAGTAACTAACATAACCGAATACATCTTTTCCGAAGAAGATAGAATTTTACTCTATTATGGAGACGCTACTAATCCTAAAATAGCAGACTACGTAGCAGGCATTACTGATCTCTCCTGTGTATACTCGGGAACCTGCCCTGAACGTGGTACTCCTCCAACAGAAAGTTGCGGTCTTACTTGTGAAGTGGCCGATTTGACTTCAGACCCTGTAACGTGGCTCCAAAAAATACAGGGTATATTTACTTGGTTTTAATTACGTAACTTCTCTATAAGTGTTGGAGCGAGCACCTGATACCAGTACGCATACCCTTCTCTGCTTGGATGAAGACCATCGATAGCCAAATACTTTTTTGGTTCTTTGAGAAACGCGTCGTCCTCCGGCTCTTGAAATAAATCAACATACGTCACCGCAGACTCGGTTGCCACTTCAATAAACATTTGTCGGAACTGGCGCGTCACACGCTCATACTCATCTGCTTTTTTAGTACCGGTAAATGCAGCGGCTGTCCCCACGTTACCACTACTAATCATAACTACATGTTCACTTCTCTCTTTGGCTTCTTCATACAGCTGCGCCAATTCCGAGCGCACAACATCTAAATCACGTTTTTGTAAAATATCATTTCCGCCAATTTGTAGTAACAACAAGGTGTGTTTTTGGTCTTGTGGCAAGGTTCTAATTTCCGCCAAGGCCTCGCCAATCGTGCGACCGTTTTTACTATTATTAATTAGCCTATAGTTTGGGTAATCCGCCCCCAGCAACCCCGCCACACTATATTGTTTCTTACCTGCCCCAGTACCATACCCGGTACTATCACCGAGGACAAAAATCGTAGCCGGATTTTCACCCGAACCCATTTGTTCATACGGCCGCACCTCCACAATTAACCAAATGGTTTTAAGGGTACGGAGGGTACCGGTAAACCAGGCAATTGCCAGGATAACTACCACAATGAAAATAAATAGAATAAGTCTCATACCTATAGCCTAGCACAGATAATAAACATCTCTTTAAAGTTACAAGATAAGCTTATTTTAAAGCATATTATTAAATTGGTAAGATTTACCCACTTCAGTCGTCATAGGGTTCGGAGAGGAGTGTAGCAGAGACCAAAGAAGCAACTGAAACAGCAGAAGGAGCATCAGAATGCTCAAATCTCGAAGTAATTTCGTCACCACTCTCGTTGCCATCAGTCTAGCACTGGCGGCCAGTAGTGCGGTAGCGAAGCCCATTCCCGGGCAAGGATACGAACGTGATTTTGCAGGACACAAAAAAGGCAGTCAATGCCAAGAGCTCTTTGCTAGTCACCCGTATCTGGAAGCAGAGCGTTTTGAGACCATCAAGACGTTCAAAGCTGACGGCAGCTACTATGCGAGCCGTTATCACAACCGTAACCCTATGGCTTCAGGCACTCTCTATCACGAGTGTGACGTGACCGTTGTTGCCTATAATTCCCTACCCAAGGGAACAGTCTTGCGTATCACGAACCCAAAAACGGGTATCAGCCAACTGGCTGTGGTGCAAGACCGAGGCGGAGAACACGTCACCAGACGTCCCGATTTGTCGAGAGGACTCCTTGAGACTCTTGGCGGAGGACGGCCTGCCGAAGAAATTGGTCTCCTTAAAGGATTGACCTACGAAGTTCTGAGGCCAGAAAAATAACATAGCAATCCCTGAAAGCTGGGATACCCCGCGGGCCGCTCTCCAATTTGGTGAGTTAGGCCCGCTTTTTCATTCCTTACGTTTTAAAATAAATTTTTGCTATACTAGTTTTATTATGAAAACTATTCTCCCTACCAAAGACGAAGCGCGAGCATTACTCGCTGAACATGTCACCGACACTTACCAACGATTTCATGCGGAGATGGTCGGACGAGCAGTTGAAGGCTATGCGGAAAAATTAGGCGAGGACACGCATCTGTGGTGGTTGACGGGCTACCTCCACGACATTGATTATGATCTACACCCGAATCTCCACCCCGGGCCATCACTGGATTGGTTCAAGCTCTGGGGTTACCCCGAGTCACTTATTCATGCGGTTGAAGCCCACGCTATTGGATTTAACGGGTTCACTCAAAAACCAGAAACTCCTCTCGCGCATGCTCTCTTGGCGTGCGATGAAATATGTGGGATTTTTTACGCCTACCAAAAACTTAATCCGGTGCCGTGGGGTGAGATAAAAGTCAGTTCCATAAAAAAGAAATTTAATGAACCAAAATTTGCTCCCGGCATTAGTCGTGAACACATAACTAATGCCATTATTGGATTTAATATCAGTCTCGATGACCATATTAAAAACTTAATTGAATTCTTAGGTGCCTTACCGACCCCAGACACCAATTAACTATGGCACGAGAATTCAGTCAGCGTGTATACGACCTTGCACTTTCGATACCACCCGGTCGCGTAACAACCTATGGAGCGATAGCGAAAGCCGCCGGTGGCGGGTCTATGGCGTCGCGCAGTATCACGGGCATTTTAAGTAAAGCTCCCAATCCCAACGTCATTCCCTGGCACCGTATCGTCTACGCCGGTGGTAAGGTTTGGATGAATCCCGAATACGAAGCCGCACGGTTAAAACTCTACAAACGTGAGGGTATCAAACTAAATGACCGCGGCTACATCATCGATTTCGAAGAAATTTTCTACGACTTCTCTGAACTTAATTAAAGACAAGGCACGATCTGTATTTAATTTCTAAATTACTTCGAATTGTGCTGTTGCTAGTTTCTGTCCATTTATTTGAATCGTGAGTGAGTGGGTGCCAGCATTAAGTTTGAAGGTGGTGGCATCCGCTTTGAGGTGGTGATTTTTTTCTACTGAAATTATTGCCTGTGGTAGTGCGCTCACTTTTTTAATTTTAAATACTTTAGGTTTGGTGCCGCCATTTAGTTTTACAAAATCAATCACGTAATCAATGAGTAAATTTTGCGAGATGCTCGACGTAACATCAAACGAGAATTGGAGTCTATCCCCCGCCCTTACTTTTTTAGGAACCGCAAAATTTGAAACTACCGGCGCTGTGTGTGCGCTGTATCCCAAGAGTCCAAGCGCTTGCACATCTCCCCTTTTCACCAAGGTGCGCAATGCATGTCGCGTCAGCCAATCGAGCTCCAGAGGATTTTGCGTCTGTTCCTTGTGCCAACGTTTGAGAGTTCTCACCACTAGTTCTCCGTCTTTTTTGCTTATGTCATTTACATGATTAGCCACTGAACGTGTCACGTAGCGCGTTGTATCAGCATGCAGTTTGTCGAGGTACGTTACGGGCACTTGGTAATCAATACCGATTTTCTGCGACCACGGCAAACTCGGCCGCGTACTTTCACTCACTAATCTACGCACATGGTAATTTTTATCACTCACCCACTTGTCGTATTCGGCTAATGTTTCTGTTGGAAAATTATTTAAAAACGTTCGCATCGCATCCTCCATCGAAAACCGCATGGTGATTTGTTTAAGAGTTGCAAGTGATTGTTTGAGATATTTTTTACTACACCCATGTCGCACCACATATTCGCCCAATGGTGCCAGAATAAATCTCCCAAAATCATCATCGGTTTTAGTTGGATCAAGTGGTGGTGGCAATGCAGCTACAATCAGCTTCATTGCTGCCTCGGGGTCAGCTGGGAGATGCTTGGCCAACACTTCGGTAATCCAATTAATACGGTCTTTGAGTTCAAGTTCAGGAAACTTCCCCATTACCTCAGTCACAAACTTTTTTTTGTTAAAAGTAGCATCAACCACTACAAATAAGTCAGCCAGATACGTAACCGAGTCTTTGTTAAACAAGTGATCCTTCAAAGAAAATTTTTCTTTCATGATTCATAAAATAGTAGCACGCAGTCTATTATTTGACGCAAAAGCGTTTATATGTTATTCTCATAACACCTTAAGATTCTCGTGTAGGGCTCTTGAGTGGCAGTAGAAGATTTTTTGTGGCTATCTCTGCCACCCTTACCCCTTCGATTGGTTTATAACCTGCACATTCGACCAACGTAAACGGCGCATTTCGTTGTTGTGGTGCGTTAATTTTTTCTCACCGTACGAAAAGTACGGCTCAAGAAAAATTAACTTCCACGCCTAGAACTGCCCTCGTTTACCTTGGTCTCTAACTGAGATTATTCTAATATATGTATTCATCAACAAGCCGACCTAGTCGGAAACCCGCTTTTTCTAGTCGTCCCCGCACTGGTGGACATGCAGCTGGAGGAGCACGTCGTTTTAGTAGTAACGCTAGTCGAGGCGAAAGTGCCTCGGGTGGCGCTCGTCGTTCATACTCAGCTCCATCAACTGACCGCTCTGGTAATGGTCATGCACGTAGTTTTTCTAGCCCGGCACAACGCCAAGGCCGTCGCCCATTTTCAAGTGGTAGTGGTCGTGGATCAAGTGGTCGTTCTGGCGGCGGACGTGGTGGACGCAAAATGCAAACCTTTGACGTTTCAAAATACATCAACCTTAACCCGGTAGATACGAGTGCGACCGAAGAAGTGTACAAGGCCACTCACACCTTCAAAACCTTTGGTCTCGAGCAACCGCTTGTTACCACGATTACCAACATGGGTCTCACAATTCCATCACCGATTCAAGATCAAATCATCCCGCACATAATGGATGGTCGTGATGTTGTAGGACTCGCACAAACTGGTACAGGAAAAACAGCTGCGTTTCTTATCCCAACTATCAACAAAACCCTCAAGCAATACAATCGACAGACATTAGTACTAGCCCCAACGCGCGAACTTGCAATTCAGGTTGAACAAGAACTTAAAAAGTTAACTGAGAAGATGAAAATCTTTTCAACCGTTTGTGTAGGTGGTATGAACATCCGTCCTCAAATCATGGGACTTAAACGTCAGAACCATTTCATTATTGGTACTCCAGGACGTGTGCAAGACTTGATTGACCGTGGTCACATTAAACCTGCCGGATTCTCAACTATCATCCTCGACGAAGCTGACCGGATGCTCGACATGGGATTCATCCATGACATGCGCGCAATTTTGAAAGACGTGCCAGACCCACACGAAACTCTATTCTTCTCTGCCACAATGTCTGACACGGTAAAAGGTTTGATTCATGAATTTATGAATGACCCAATTACGGTTTCAGTTCGTAAAAAAGATATTACCGGCAGTATCACCCAAGACGTGGTGTACTACGAACCACACACCAAGTTCGACACGCTCACTGCCCTTCTTAAAAAACCTGACTTTACTCGCGTGATTATCTTCGGCGCCATGAAGCACAGTGTAGAAAAGCTCTCACAGGAACTGTCTCGTGCTGGTATCAAAGCCGACGCGATTCACGGAAACAAGAGTCACCCACAACGTCAACGTGCTCTCCAGAACTTTAAAACTGGTCGCGTACAAGTGCTGGTAGCAACCGACGTGGCAGCCCGCGGTATTCACGTAGACAACGTCTCACACGTTATCAACTACGACCTTCCAAATGCCTACGAAGATTATGTGCACCGCATCGGCCGAACGGGACGGGCTGATCAGAAAGGGATGGCTCTTACGTTCGTCACTAAATAATATCAGTCTCCAAAAATAGCGCCTTCCGTTGTTGCTGTTCGCAAAATATTTTCCGCCGTATAAAAATACGTCTCCAAATATTTTACTCCATCGCCTAGGAATCCATCTATTTTTGAAACCTTTCAGTAACTTAGTTGATTAAAAAACAACCTCCCTCACGGGAGGTTGTTTTGTGTTTGCTATTGAAGATATACGGCTCTTACTCAACAACTTTAAACTTTGCTGCAATAAAATATCTAACGTGATAAGCTGCAAACATGGATAATCGTAATTCTACCCAAATCATTTCGTACCTCGAATTGGTAATCAAAGAAAAGGCTCATTTGCAAAAAGGAATGAATTTTAGAAAAGATAGTCGACCATCTGTCTTCTTGATGTCGGTTAAAGATAATGCACCCTACGCAGATGTGTGGGATGAAGAAAAACAAATATTAATTTATGAGGGTCATGATGTGTATGGCGCTGGAGACAAACGCAAAGAAATTGATCAACCGATGTACTCTAGCGGAAGCACCTTGACTGATAATGGTAAATTTTTCCGAGAGTCTGAACGATATAAAAACAGTGAACGAACTACACCGCTCGAAATTCAAGTATATGAAAAATTGATGCCTGGTATTTGGTACGACAAAGGTTTGTTTGAATTATTAAATGCGGAAATCATTGTGCGCGGAAACAGAAAAGTCTTCACCTTCCACTTACATCCAAAACAGGTCAGTGCACAAAACCCTGATAAAATTTTTGAATATACTCACGAACGGATGATACCAGCACATGTCAAAGTTGAAGTATGGAAACGCGACGGCGGCAAATGTACCACCTGTGGTGCTGGTGACGGCTTACACTATGACCACGTATTACCTTACTCTAAGGGTGGGCGCAGTGATGACGCAAAAAATATTCAACTATTATGCGCTCGTCACAATCTGGAAAAAGGAGCTAAGATTATGTAACTAATGGTCGCAATGATTTATAACAAAAACAACCTCCCTCACGGGAGGTTGTTTTTGTTTACGATACGGGAAAATGTGGTATTGTATGAGTTATATGAAATTTCTTATTCTCGTGCTCGCAGGCTTTGTGCTTCTGCTTATCGTGAACTCATTCCTAGGTGGTGAACCTATCTAATCCCCTATCGTGACCCTAATAATTTCACTGTTTCTTATTGTCTGTTCGGCGATTTTCTCCGGGCTGACTTTGGCGTATTTCTCGCTTGATCTCGCTTCACTGCGTCGTCGTGCCAACACCGGTGACCCACAAGCTATCGCCATCTATCCACTACGAGCACGAGGTAATTTACTACTTACCACCCTACTATTAGGCAACGTCACCGTTAATACCATTCTTTCAGTATTTCTTGGTTCTTTGGCAAGTGGTGTTATGGCGAGTTTTATGGCCACTGCCCTTATTTTTATTTTTGGTGAAATTGGTCCCCAGGCATTGTTTTCACGACATGCACTCAAATTTGGGAGTGCGCTAGCACCACTTACTCGGGCACTTATGTTTATTGGCTATCCAGTTGCCTTCCCGGTGGCATATACACTCGATCGATTACTCGGTCACGCTACCCCAGCGATGTATTCCAAACACGAGATCATGCAGATTATTTCTGAACATGAAGATTCAGAACACAGTCCAATCGATGCAGATGAGGAACGTATTGTGCATGGTGCTCTGCAGTTTTCACACCGGCAAGTTCGTGAAGTAATGACCCCCATTGAAAACGTAGCCATGTTTGATGAAAACCAACGTTTGAACGATCAGTTTTTTAATGAAGTTTCTGAACAGGGCTATTCTCGATTCCCCATCTATAGTGGCAACAAAACTAATGTAGTTGGTGTACTCTTTGCCAAAGATCTCCTGACTGAAGACGAAAATATTTCTATCAAACAAACCGAAGAGGCTTTTGATACCAACATTATGCGCCTCAAAGGCAGTGCCTACCTCGATACCGTGCTCGCCCGCATGCTTAAAAAGAAACAACACATTGCGATTGTAGAAAAAAGCTCTGGTGAAGCCATTGGTGTGTTGTCTCTTGAAGACATTATCGAAGAAATTATTCAGTCTGAAATCGAAGACGAGGAAGACGCGCAGGATGAAGAAAATATGGCCTAAGTTATAGATTTTATCCTCCAGTACTTGATTTTTACATAAATCTATGGTACTATAGTAACTGGACAAGGTCGGCACCAACGCTCGACCAGCCAGTTACGAGGACAGGAAAATGAAACTTTTCGTTGCAGCACTTCTCGTTATCGCTTTCGCCACCAACGCGACTGCCCAAGAAGCTCTGTGCACATGCACTGAAGCAGAAGTCATTCACAACTTCACCACGGTGAACCCGGATGATATCGACTTCATGGAAGACTTCCCGTGGCAAGTTGTGTCATGCAGTGGATCGCAGGTGTTCGTGAAGCTCGTCACCGAGGACAATCCCCTGCTCGATTCATATGTCGAGGATGAAGACGGGAACGAGCGCATTTACTACAACGGGGAATGGATTCGTTTTGACGAATTCAAACCTCAGTGCAATGATGCACCGACCTCTTGAGGTCACAGGTCGCATACAGGAGCCGGCATTCTTTTGTCCGGCTCTTTCCTTTTTAGCCCGTTAGAAGTTATCTCCAAGACAACTAAATGATACCTAAAAAATTTAAATAATTTACATTTGTACTTCTAACGGGCTAAATGTTAGAGTAGAAATTATGCAAAAGTATGTGGTTTTAGAAAAAGCGGTTGGACAAACGCCACTGGAGTGCGCTGAATTATGGCGCGCGGCACATACCGAATACACGGGCGTACCACTTGCCTATGCCGGACGACTGGATCCAATGGCTTCAGGTAAACTATTAATTCTCATAAGTGATGAATGTAAAGTGCAGGAGAAATATCATAATCTAGACAAACAATATGAATTCTCGGTTTTGTTTGGCGTATCCTCTGACACCGCTGATGTATTAGGCAGACTCACAATTGCACTCAAAATCCCTACAATTTCAAAATCACAACTTGTAACTTCTATTAAAAAATTAGTTGGCCCCGTCAATCTGCCCTACCCACACTTTTCATCCAAAACCGTTAAGGGTAAACCGCTGCATGTCTGGACCCTCGAAGGCCGCCTACACGAAATCAAAATCCCAACAAAGGAATCGACGATTTACAACCTCGCTATAAAAAAACTAGAAACAAAAACTCGTCAGGAAATTTACGACGAAGTCTCAACAAAAATCGAATCAATCAAACCCGTCACGGACGCCAGCAAAGCCCTCGGCAATGACTTTAGACGGGTCGACGTCCGCAAAGATTGGAAGCTATTTTTTGCCACTGGCAAACCGACTGATACATTTACTATTGCCACCTTTTCCTGCACCGCCAGTTCCGGCACCTACATGCGCACCCTCGCCGAAGTAATTGCAAAGGAATGCAAAACCACCGGCCTCGCCTACCACATCCACCGCACGAAAATTGGTCAATACCAAAAATTACCTTTCGGCTTAGGTTTTTGGAAGAGATGCTTCAAGTAGGCTTAAAGAATACTCTGAAGTGACGATAAAATGCTTCAGATACTAGGCGCGTGAGTGCGAAAGCATGAGGTGTGCTTTTTGCACATTGAATGCTTGAGTGCGAGCAGCAACAACGTAGATGGAGTATTTTTTCGTTACTACTTGGCAAACGATTGTACCTTGCGCAGGTAAAGGTCGACTGTCAAAACATATTCGGCATGACTCCAGATTAAAGGCGACGTCGACAAATGCTCGCGCGTATGCGGATGCATTTGCTCAGACAACGTTCCTGATGGTGAAGCGTGTGATGCGGTCCATTCAAGTAGTTCCATAGCTGGTTTCAAGTCAGCTGCTTTTTTAGCAATCCGGATATAGTACTGTGCAATCCAGAGTGTACAGATAACCCACGGGTTTGGACTGCCAGCTTCTTGCATCGTATAGTAGCGATCATGTTGGTAGCGAATAAAGCCTTTGCTACTACCCTCTACTTGTAATACTTTTTCAATCGTTTTAAGTGAAGTCTTGACGAGTGCATCGTCCGGTTCTAACACCTCAAAAAATACCACTCCATGGAAACTACTAGTATCAATTGTACGATCAAACACTAATTCCCCATCTTCGGTATGCGTCACGTGCTTTACAAACATTTTTATATCAGGATCATACAGCACCCCTACAATGGCCTTCTGCATGCGTGAGGCAACAACCTGCCAAGTACGCGCATCGTTATCTTTACCGAGCAAACTCGCAAATCGCATCGCTGCCATCAGTCCCCCGTATACAGACGCTGCGGTGTAGGTTGAAGTACCGTATTTCTCTTCCCATAAATCAAATGATGCTGAGGGCAGTCCTGTGAGCGGTTCAATATACTCACACATAAATTTAGCAGCTGGTTCGATAAATGAATTATAGAGACCTTCGATAAACTCTAAATCTTTGGTTAGTTCATAATGTCGCCACAGCATAAACAACACGCTCGCTGTCTCATCTTCTTGAATCGGTAAATAGGCTTGCCCATTTTGGAGCCATGGGTGCCACGAACTACCTAACGAACCGTCCGTTAAATATTTATGCATTAAATACCCAGCTGGCTCTTGGCACTTGGACATAAACGAAAAGAATCGTTCGGCCACCTCGTTGTATCCAGTTTGATCAAGTGCGTGCGCGATTAATGCACCGTCACGGGGCCAGACGTAACTGTATGTATCTCGTCCATGATGCAACATATCAGTGTCACTACTGGCGATAATTCCTCCGCGGTTATCAGTATGAACACGAATCGTGGCCAATGATCGTCGGTACAATGTTTGAAGTGATTGCGATAATGCAGAGATGTCACGACCGTCTTTGGTAAGCCAGGCTCGCCAATAGGCATCAGTTGAAGCCCGCAACCGCTCTGGTGTTTCCTCAATCACAAAGGCATCCAGGGTATGGGTTTTTGGGATTGACTCCCCCGCAGCAATCCAGTAGGAAATATCACTACTTTCTCCGGCGTCTAGTTGCGCGGTAAAGCCTATAATAGAATCTACTGATCCATGTTCAATTGGATTTTTTTCTAAAACACCATCATAGGCATCATGGTAAGCACCCTCACGACCTTCAATACCAAACAGTCCAATCGTAAATTCGGTAAATTGTTTTCCATTTTGGGTCGCATTAATTAAAAACGTATCATCACCTTTGTAGTGAATAATCGCACCAACACGAGGATCATAAAATGCTGTGTCTCCTCGCCTGGATTCACCAATCCGAAATTGTTGTGCTAAAAAAAGTTTAAGTTCACGCGGCTCTTCACTATTGTTAACAAGCGTAAACTGACGAATAAACACATCATGCTCGTTATGTACGGCATCTTTACTCGAGAGTGTCACCTGGGCTGTTTGATGTACGGCGGTGAAGTTACCGAGCACACTGTCTCCGACAGCACCAATCGTAATATCCCAACTGGCATCATCAAGCCAGTACATAGTATCTTCGACATACACGCCGATGCGGTGAACGAAGCTGCCACTGGCGCCACTAACATGATTGGTTTGTCCGACATACGGCCAATACAAGTCGCGCACTTGTCCGCGATAATCAATACCAACCAGCATGTTGCCGTTTCCAAGAGTAAGTGCGCGCGCCATATTTTATTTGTAGGTTGCCAAAAACTTAACGACAACCGTATGAGCAGACTTTGGAGTCTTGGCAGTACGTAGTGCCGCGGCGCATTCAATATCCTGTAACACATCTTCTACCCAGTTAGCAAAATCATGTCGTCCAAGAGCAGTATGGTATTTATAAACTGCAGTGTCCATTTTTTTAAGAGCACCTTCAAGAGCAGCAAGTGAATTTAAAATTTGCCCATCATTCATCCAAAATGAATTATAGTTTGATGCTACCACCATCTCTTTTTTTGACTTTGGACCCGCAACCTTTTTTGCTACTACTTTTTTTGGAGCAACGCCTGTTACTTTAACGCTTGTTGATTTTGTCTTAGCTACTTTTTTTGGAGTAGTTTTTTTGGTGACTGTTTTTGTTTCTTTTTTAATTGTTGTTTTCATAAAGAACTATTTTTTATTCTTGTGGAATAACCCCCATATTTTTCGTCCTATGTGCGAATGTCGCAACCAGGCTTCTATTCTCATTTTGATAGTTACCTTGGCAACAACAAGTTCAAGCGGTGGCTCAGGGCGAACGGTTGGTTTTGCCAGTTCTTTTGCTTTTGCCCTTGCTTCAGCTCTTTTTTCTTTTGCTTCTTGTGCTGCCTGTTTCTTTAAACGCACTTTCATTACCCTATCTGCTACTCTCAATTGTAAATCAGATAACGCATTCATGAAAGCGATATATGCGTCATATGGGGATTGGTACGGACTGAAGTAGGCGTGAACATCTCCGTCGTTAGACCACTTGGTACACATGTAGTAGAAGTGGTCTGACGTTTGCAGTTTACGCCAAATTTCCGTAAGCTGTGGGTCATTAATTTCCATCACATCAGCCTCGAGCGCATAAATTTTAGCTAACGCATCGCGTTGAATATCATTCCCGGTCCAAGCAGTGAGATCACGGTCGGTGTCAGCCCACGTGAGTACGTCTGGCACATCATACTCCCCTGTTGAGTCGTAGGACAAAATTGTTTCGGTGGGCGTTTTAAAACTAGTATCAGGATGTTTGAGGATTTGTGAAGGTAGAGCCCGTAAAAAGTTAAAGATGCCCGTGTCTTCCCATTGGTGCTCACCAAACGTCTCATAGTCCATGAATAAATTCACCGTCTGCCCGTCCCCATGATGGGCATGTACCCAATCCGCAAATGTTTCGGCCCGCAGTGGGAACGATTCCCAAGCCTGGTTCCCAAATCGAAAAGCCACATCGTCTGATAGTTTGTAGTTCTTTAACAGCACCTTGATTGAACGACAATCTTTTGGACTGTACACGTAGTTAGGGCTGCGCCAGCCAAGGTACTTGTCCCACCCTTCAGCCATAATTCCCAAGTACCCATTATCCTCACACCATTTAGCCAAATCATTACGATAGGATAATTCAGTGTTGCGAAAAACTTTTGGTGTTAGCCCAAATAAATCTTCGATACGTTTTTGGTGTTTTTGTACCTGTCGTTCAAATTCTGGTACCGAATAAAAGAACGCGAGCGAGTGGTGATAGGTATCAGCCAAAATCTCAACCCGTCCAGTAGCCACCAGCTCTTGAAATGACTCAAGGACATCGGGCGCGTACGCTTCAAATTGATCGAGCGCCGTTCCAGAAAACGATAACGCAAACCGAAATTCCGGATGGGCATCGAGGAGTTCTTTTAACATTTTATTAGTTGGCCGATAGGATTTATTGGCCACTTTTTCTATGATGCGCCGATTGTTTAAATCAGTCTCACTACCATCATTAAAATACTCAGTGTCATTACCAATATCAAAAACCCGATATTGCTTGACGCGATATGGTTGATGGACGTGAAAATAGGGACAGACCGATAACATATTACGCCCGAATTAAATTAACAAGATTTTTATATAAACTCACCACTTTTTTAGCAGCCTCACGCCACGACAAACGATTTATTTCCTGGCGGCCATGACTCGCCAGTTGCGTTCGCATTACATCATACCGCATTGTAGCCAAAATTTGATTCGCCATTGCATCCGTATCCCAGAAATCAACCTTGAGCACATGCGTGAGGACCTCGGCCACTCCTGACTGTTTGGATATAAGTGACGGCGTACCGTGTTGCAGTGCTTCAAGTGGCACGAGTCCAAATGGTTCAGAGACCGACGGCATCACCACCAAATCAGCGGTCTGATACATACGGTCACGTTCCTCCTCCCACAACGCCCCAGCAAAAATAACATTTCCCGACAACCCTAATTCTCCCACCATCCTAATAATCTGATTCTGCATATCACCCCAACCAGAAATCACAAACACAATATTTGGATCAACATCAACGACTCGTCGCGCCGCCCGCACAAAATAGTCGACTCCTTTTTGAATAGTGATACGTCCGTGATAGAGAACAATTTTTTTACCTTGAGCTTTTAATTCTTTCAGCGACGGATCGTGTACGGGAGGAATAAAGGTGTCACATCCGTTATGCACGACGACAATTTTTTCCGGTGCTATACGGTGCTTTTCAATAATAATCCGCCGCGTGAATTCACTTACCGCCACAATCGTATCAGCAGTGTTAAAGGCATCTTGTTCAATCCGAAAGATACTTGGGTCAACATTGTTGCTCGCCGCCTGGTCAAACGAAGTCGCATGAACATGAAGTATCAGTGGTTTACCACTAGCCTTCTTGGCGGCCACACCAGCTAAATATGACGTCCAATCATGCGCATGAATGATATCAAATTGATGGGTTCGCGCGATTGCAGCAGCTTGAATGGCAAACAGATGTACCTCATCAAGCATAGTTCGGGTGGCGTATTTTGGTGTGCCATCACTATGGTAGCCAATAACACTTGTAACCTGGCTCGAACCACTGTGGTACGGAGCAATCGCTGAATTAACTTCAATAACGGTTGTTTTATGTTCCTGCCCAGCAAAAATAAATTTTGGGGTGCCGATTGTTTCTTGTTTTTTAGGGAGCACAAACAGTACTTCAATTCCTTCGGTCGCAAGCTCTCGAGTTAACCCATAACAAGCCACGCCAAGACCACCGTTTCGTGACGGTGGAAAATCCCAGCCAAAAGTGAGTACTTTCATGGCAAAAAGGCGTGTAAATACAATGTTGTATTTACTTACAAAGCCATAATACCACGGTACTTTTTTGTGGACCGCAATACACCACTAAAACATGTTGATAGGACTCGTTGGAACACAATAAATTGACGTATCAGCTCATTTCTGATAGAATCTCCCCACTATGTCACAAGATTTACTCGTAAAGTTGGTATCAGCCGGCAACGCCAAAGGCGTTGGAAAAGGCCACGTGTACTACACTCGTTTTAACAATAAAGTAAAGAAAGACCCATCAAAGAAGTACGAAACCAAAAAGTTCAACCCAATCGCCAAAGAACACACTGTCTACAAACAAAAGAAATAACAAAAAAGCTCCCAATTGGGAGTTTTTTGTTACCTTCGTCTTTGCGAGCTTGCAAAGCAATCCAGGACCGCAGTCACAAAACTCTGGATTGCCACGTCGTTTCGCATACGCTGCACTTCTCGCAAAGACGGTCATTTTAAAACCTCCAAGTCGCAGAACCTCGTTCACAAAAAGTTGAGGAGATTGCGGTCCAGCGATTTTCCTTAGGAGGGAAAACGGGACATAAATTCAGAATAATCGCAACGCTCATTTCTTCATTCAATTTTTGGATGTGCCCCTACTTTAGCTTTGAGTCCTTACTTCCATCATACTCACCTTTGGTAGCCAAAGAGTTCATCTTGCATACATGCAGAAGCATCTTTTGCGCTTCATCTGCATTCTCTGGCTTCCCTCCCCATGCGAGCAAGAACGGTTCTTCAATCGCTCGTGAGTATGAGAACGTAATTGGCCACGGTTGAGCACCTAATTTGGCAATAGCGTTTAGGTTCTCAGTCGCTCGTTTCGGAGTCTGTCCACCTGAGAGGAATACAATTCCACCCACAGCGTACGGCACTGACATATGGAAGGTGCGCAAGGTGGCATTGGCGATTTCTTCTGGCGTTGATTGTTGTGGGTATAAATCACCAGCGAGCACCATTGATGATTTGAGGATTAATCCTTCGAGATCTACCTTGTACCGCATCATGGTATGGAACAGAATTTGAATCGCTCGGGTTGTAACTGCTTCGGCGCGCACAATATCGTGTCCGCCCGCAAAAATAACTTCGGGCTCAAGCATCGGTACAATGCCACATTTTTGAGCAATCTGTGCGTAGCGCGCCATCATCACTGAGTTAGCTTCGAGACATTCGTCAGTTGGAATAGTTTCATCAATTGAAACTACCATCCGCCATTTGGCAAACCGTGCACCGAGGTCATAGTATTCTTTGAATCGTTCCTCAAGATTATCCAATCCTTGCGTCACCACTTCCCCCTTAAATCCTTCAAAGTCTTTTGTTCCCGTATCAACTTTGATACCCGGAATAATTCCCCGTGAAATCAAGAGGTCACCAAACGGTGTACCATCATCAGTTCCGGACTTTAAGGTTGAATCATAGAGAATCACCCCTGACAAATATTCCTCAATACCTGGCGCGGTGAACAAGAGTTCACGAAAATCTTGTCGGTTACCTTCATCGTTTGGGAGATGTACCATCTCCAGTCGCTTGCCGGCAGTACTATCACTTTCATCTGCGGCAAGAATTCCTTTTCCGTGCGCCATTAGAGCAGCAACGGTTTCATATAATTTTGGATTTTTATTCATACTGATAAAAGTATATCAGCCCCACACGCGATTGCGTGAGGGGCTGTGGGGATGCATGGGTCACACTGGAAACCGCATTACTTTTTTGCAAAGTCCGTCCAGGCAGTTTTTTGCGACCACAAAACCTAAAAACAGCATGACAAAGTGATCATAAAAGAAAGTGGTCGCCAGATACACACCGTACGCATTCATTTCATACAAACCCAAAGAGAATGCATAGAAAATGACGAGTGCAGGGCTAATCTGCCAGTCTTTCAGCAAGAGGCGAACGAAACGTTTCATCGTCATCTCCTTTTTCTGTTGTGTATTAAACTATATTTTTCGCACGAGCTCAACTAACATCATAATAGTATTCTACAAAATCACTAAGATGCTAGGCGCGACCGAGTGAGCGTATGAGCCGTACATCTGTACGGTGAAAAGCGAGCGACCGAGCAACAACGCAGATGGTGATTTTTAGATTACTATGCTCGGATTTTCCAACCACGTTTAAATATCTGTGTTACCAAGGTGCCGAGAACCAGAACTAAACCAACGGTAATTACCAAGCCTACAAGCTGATTAGCTTCATGGTAGCCAATCATGGCGCCACGAATACCATCGGCAAAATAAAAGAACGGATTAAGGACCGTAATTTGGGCGGCGAGTGCAGGCAACATGGTAATCGAATAGAAGATACCCCCAAGATACGTCAGTGGTGTAATCACAAACGTATTTAACATCTGCAGCTGCTCAAACCCCTCGGCCCACAAGGCTACGATAATTCCCAACATCGCAAAGATAGCCGAAATAGCCGCAACATAAAATATGAACATGAGTGGATTGGTGAGTGTAACTGCTCCAAACAATACTCCCACAATCAGAATCAGGAACGCCACAATCATAGCCCGCGCCACAGCACTCCCCACAAACCCAACTAACATTTCGAGGTACGAAAACGGCGTGATTAAAATTTCCTCAATCCCACGTGTGAACTTCATAAAGAACAACGCCGATGATGCACTCGAAAAACTGGCATTGATTATCGAGAGCATCAAGACTCCCGGGAACACAAACGAAATGTACGGCACACCCGCAAAGTCATCAATTTTTGTACCAATCACCGTTCCAAAAATAAAAATATACAAGGCAGCTGAAATAACCGGCGCGGCGAGAGTTTGAATCGATACACGCAGGGTTCGTTTAACCTCCCTCCGTAGCATCGTATACAACCCTATCCAGTTTACTCCGGTAGTCCTGTGCTGGCGAACTGCTTTGTTGCCGCTGCGCACCTGCTCTTCGTCGTATGCGCGATACGCCTCAGTCGCAGGTTCTTGCGCGCCTCGCATTTCATCCACCACAGAACCACCGGCCATTTTTTTGTTTTCTGGGTTTTGCATATTACTTGTTGTCAGATTCACTAATAACCGCCAGATACGCTTCCTCAATTGATTTTCCATCTTTCATAAACTCTTCTTTGGTGCCAGATGCCACAATCTTGCCATGATTAATAATTGCAATATCTCGGCATAGATACTGAATCTCTTCCAAGTAGTGCGAGGTGAGAATGATGGTCTTACCGTCTTCGTTTAACTTCTTCAGATATGCCCACAGTGCTCGGCGTTGTTCAACATCAACTCCGGCTGTTGGCTCGTCGAGAATGAGTAGGTCTGGAGTATGAACCAGTGCCCGTCCTAACATCGCCCGACGCTTTAGTCCGCCTGATAATTTTTGAAACTTTACATTGCGGTGTTCTTCCAAATCAAATTGGGCAATCAATTCATTAATCCGCTTCATTTTTGCTTCTTGCGGAATACCATAATACCCACCCATGTAATCCATCAGTTCTACTGGGGTTGAGAAAATATCTACGTTAAATTCCTGGGGCGAGAGACCGACTTTGGTACGAGCCAGTTTGTAGTCAGCCACCACATCTACACCATCAATTAAAATCTGCCCAGTCGTCGGTTGTGCAATGCCTGTAATACAATGAATTGTCGTCGACTTCCCCGCCCCATTGGGACCAAGCAATCCAAAAAACGCCCCGCGCGGGATAGATAAATTAATGCCATCAACGGCAGTTTTGTCGTCCTTTTTCTTTCCCCCTTTATACACCTTTACCAAATCCCTAATCTCCAACATCGGCACATTAGTGTTGTCTGACATATATATAAGCCAGTATACCACGATAAACATTACATAAAGAAAAGGCACACCACATGGATGCGCCTTTTTAAAAGCTCTCAAAACACGGTTACTAGTATGTCGCCAACATTCTCCTTCTTTTCATCAAAGGGATAATCCCCATAATTGTACGGAATCAGTTCCCCATCACGATTCAACTTGACTGTTTCAATCGCCGATTCGAGAAAACGCGGAACGCATTGTTCACCTTCAACCTGCCATGATTTCATCTCATCAAACAAAATCATCAAATAGGCATGTCTTTGGCCCGGGTTTGGCAACTCCTCTTTCCCAGTTTCCCAAAAATCTACCCACTCATCACTGCCAAGTATCGGGAGATCGTAACGACTACCAGACCGTCGCATCATCGACACAAAGGCGAGGAAGAGTTTATCTGAAATCTCCACATCACGGAGTTTTTTGAGCTCCCGTTCAATTCGAGCCAGGTGCTTTGCATGCTCTTGCTTACACATTGCCAGCGCTTGCTCAAGCAAAGTAAGTGTTTGCGCAAGATAGTCCGATCGCATTCTGCCAACAGTCCGGTGCGAGATAGTCATGACATCACTCCATCTAGGGGTTGCAGTCTGCTTGTTTTCCAAGCTTCCGTGTAGTACCATACCATAATTCGATGAAAAATCAAGAAATAGCGTGGCTCCTCAAGGAAAAATATCACGGCGTGGAAAGCCAGGCTTTTCAGGCTGATTGCGCTCGACTGGAGTCTGGAGTACCCCTTGCCTACCTGATTGGTTCTGTGCCATTTCTTGACTGCACCATTCATCTCGACTCCCATCCGCTGATCCCCCGCCCCGAGACTGAATACTGGGTTGAACAAGCTATCACCACGATCAAATCACAAAGTTCGAGGCAAGACCTCGAACTTACGGGTGGACGAGGTCTTGCCTCGTCTTTACATATTCTCGACCTTTGTGCCGGCAGTGGAGCTGTTGGTATAGCGGTGGCCAAAGCTATTCCCGACGCAAACGTTACATTTGCTGAACTCGACCCTGCCCACTTTCCAACCATAGAAAAAAATATAAAACAAAACACTATCATATACGATAGTGAAAAATATAAAGTTTCCGGTGGCGACTTATTCTCAGAAATCGCCAATGGTGAACAGTTTAATTACATTCTTACTAACCCACCGTACATTGATGCGACTGCAAATACTGTCGACGACAATGTTGTAGAACACGAACCACATCTCGCATTATTTGGTGGTGTTGCGGGCATGGAAATCATTACTCGAATCATTACTGAAGCACCACAGTACCTCACACCGCTTGGTCAACTCTGGATTGAACATGAACCAGCCCAAGTAGCCGCAATAAAAATACTCGCGAACACCCATGACTTTACTGCAATTACCCACCCTGACCAATACGGAGTCCCTCGTTTTAGTGTTCTGACTGTGGCACAATAGTAGGTATGGAAAACATCCCTGCTTTTACATTACCGCTCTCGACAATCGCGCACATCACGTTTTACCTCATCGTGATTGCTTATGTCATTTTTACGGTCGTATTTTACTACCACTGGCAAAATTACTCGATTGATAGAAAAGCCACCCTTCAAACGTACCTCGCCTATTTTGTCATTACCCTACCTCTATTAGCTATTATAGGACTAAGTATCTTAGTAATTTAACACATATGTTATTTGAAAAAATTCAACTAGAACCAGACGAAACTGTTGTTAAAACAGTTCGAAAACATTGGTTTGTAATTACTCTTGAACTGCTGCTAATTATTTTTATGGGATTAATGCCGGTATTTGTTTTTATGGGACTACTCATGATGACACCATCAGAAGCAGTCATGGGATTCTTTGAAACCCAAACGCCGATTATCATTTTTGGTCTTGCGAGCTGGCTCCTCCTCTCTGCTATGGCTACCGCCACTGCCTGGACTCATTACTACCTTGATCTCTGGGTAATTACTGATCGTCGAATCATTGTTATTGACCAAATTGGGTTTTTTAATCGCAAAGTCAGTAACTTCCGCTTGGAGCGCTTGCAGGATATTAAAGTGTCAGTAAAAGGGCTTATTCCAACGTTACTAAACTACGGCACCGTTCGTGCCCAAACAGCATCTGCAGCTGAGAGTAACTTTGAAAGTCGGTTTCTGCCTGACCCTCGAGGACTCCAAGCACTCATCCAAACAGCTATGGATACCCGGCTACAAACTCTCGGAAACAATATTCCAATGGCTGACTAACGATACCAGTTTTCAGTCATTTCGCTTGTTTTACTTGCCATTTTATCCCACCTCACCTACAATCAACCATACTATGACTGACAAAATTCAACCTACAGACTCATACAAGGGTGTGCGCGACTTTTACCCTGATGACATGGCCATACAACGGTATATTTTTGACGTCTGGAGTCAAACGGCTGAAAGTTTTGGGTTTGAACGCTACGACGCATCGGTCCTGGAACCATCAGATTTATACAAAGCCAAAGGAGCCGAAAACGAGGAAATGGTGAATGAACAAACCTATACATTTATTGACCGTGGTGACCGCGAGGTAACACTTCGTCCTGAAATGACACCAACCGTAGCCCGAATGGTAGCGGGGCGACGCCGCGAACTGTCGTTCCCGGTACGCTGGTATTCAATCCCAAATCTATTCCGGTACGAACGACCACAACGAGGACGTCTCCGTGAACACTGGCAATTAAACTGCGATATTTTTGGCGCCACTGATTATACGGCTGATGTGGAAATCATCGCTCTCGCATCACAACTGATTCTTAATTTTGGAGCAGACTCTTCTCTCTTTGAAATTAGAATTAACGACCGAACCGAGATGCGAAGTAAATATCGTGAATTTGGAATTGAGGATATCGAAACGCAAAACGCAATTACACGTTTGAATGATCGGTTTTATAAAATATCAGCCACGGAATATAAAATTGCGTTAGAGGAAATTGTGGGTAATGGAACTGCAGTTGAACAAATTTATACGTTAGTTTCCGGCGGAGACACGAGTGACACAAACAAAGTTGTCGATGGTCTTAAGGAGCTAGGTATTACTAATGTTAAAATCGACCGTTCAATTGCCCGTGGTTTTAATTACTACACCGGTACTATTTTTGAAATCTTTGATGTCTCTGGTGAAAACAATCGGGCAATGCTCGGTGGTGGTCGCTATGATAATTTGACTGAAATGTTCGGTGGTGAGGCTATTTCTGGAATAGGGTTTGGTATGGGTGATGTTACCATGCGAGATTTTCTCGAAACACACGATTTAATGACTGCTAACATTACCGCCCCTGATTTGATGGTAATTCCGATGGACCCAGCACAAAATCTGATTGCGCAAAAAATCGCCATGCAATTTAGGGAGATTGCTGGATTATCAGTCGCCACCGATATCAGTACCAAAAAACTCGGTAAAAAAATAGGTGATGCAAGCGAAAAATTAGTAAACTATGTACTCGTAGTAGGTGAAAACGAAACTAAAGACAACACCTATACTCTCAAGAACCTCAACGAAGAAACGACAGTAACAGGCTCAATTGAGGACATTTTGAAAAAGTTTACAGACGGTGATTTATAAAAATAGGGCTTCGACCCTTATTTTTTTATGCTGAAAATACTATGCTATACTGACGACCTTACGTTTACTTATGCGATATATCATTTTCGACTTAGAAACTCAAAATATTTTTCAAGACGTTGGAAGTAGCGATCCGGCGGCACTCGATATCTCAGTTGGATCATTTTATGACAGTGCAACCGATAAATATTTAACCATCAGTGTAGACGAAATATCACGAGCCTGGCCACTACTCGAACAAGCTGATGCCCTTGTTGGATACAACAGTAATCATTTTGATATTCCCTTGTTAAACAAATACTACCCGGGTGATTTAACACAAATTAAAAGTATTGATATTTTAGAATCCATCCGTGCCTCACTCGGGCGACGACTGCGACTCGACAGTATTGCTGAAGCTACCATTGGTGCCAAAAAATCATCGAACGGACTGCAGGCTGTTCGCTGGTGGAAAGAAGGTAAAATCGACGAGATTAAAAAATACTGCGAACAAGATGTAAAAGTCACCAAAAAGGTTTTTGACTACGCTATGACTCACGGCCATGTAAAATTCAAAGACGGTTCTCGTAAGCGTGAAATCCCGCTTGATATCTCAACCTGGATGATCAAAGAAGACACCGCCATGACCCACTCGTTTTTGTTTTAATTGCATTTTAAAAGCTTTGTAGTAAAGTTTAAAAAGATAAAAGGAGGATTCAAATGCCACTTGATTTCACTTCCATCGATCGAGCTTTCGACGAAAACCCAGACCCAGAAAAACTCAAGAAAATGCTTGAGGAAATAATGGCTTATTTCCTCGAAGATATTGCTCCGTACGTTGATGAAAACAACAAGATCCAAGCTGGCGTTCAATCTGCAAATCCTTTAGACAGTCCCCTATTTACTGTTGTGATGAAAATTCAAGGGATTGAACAAATTTTTGAAGAAATTGGCTGGCCGGAAGCATTTAAGGAAATGAAGGCAGACTTCATCTATAGCCTGTACAAAACTGTAGGCCTCGACAGGCCAGAATGCTGGGAGTAGCAAAAGAATTAAAGCCGCCCCGGAAACTGGGCGGCTTTGTTTATTGACAAAAATGTTCAATGGGATAGGATTCAAAAAGAGACGCGGGAGCAAGAAAATGTTGGATGACATTTCAAGGAATCACCCTCCGGAGAGACCAACCTGGGAAGACATCGAAGCGACACTTCAGTATTACATCAAAAATTACTCTGACAACTGCATCAGTGCTGTTAAGCATAACGGCAAATGCTTTGTCAGCACAACACACGATATCCAAGGTATCTGTGCGATGGCCGGAAATCAAATTCTCAGAAACGTGATTGATGCCATCATTGTGCAATTAGATGCTACCGACCCAACTGACATTGCTTTCAAGCAATTTATCAAGCGGTTGCAACTCAGGCGCAAAGACTACGAACTGGTTTCAGCCATATAACATCCAAAGGAGCGGTCCCACCGCTCCTTTTTCGTTGAAACTATTAAATTTAATATAAATAAAAGCTTGCAGATCTAAACGTTTTAAATTGCTATAGATACAAGATGAGAAAGCGTGGGGGCGCTTTCGCAAGAGGTTGCCAGCTCTTTTGGAAAAAGAGCGACAACCTGTACAGCTTCTGTAAGAAGGACGAGAAAAATAAGGTGAGCCGTACTTTTTGTACAGTGAAGATTATTTATCGAAATGTAAGGCAGTAGATGAAGTGATTTTAGACGTTTAAGCAACAAGGACGGTGTAGGCGACGAATAAAGCGAGGAGTAACCGATACCAAATAAACGGCCACAAGGTATGCCGCCTTACAAACTGTAGTAAAAAATGAATAGCAAACAATCCTGTACCAAATGCTACAAGAGACCCCACAATAAGTGCTCCCCACGACACATCTCCCCCAATCTGAATCAAGTCAATCAGTTTTTTACTACCGGCACCCAAGAGAATTGGAATCGCGAGGAGAAACGAAAAGCGAGCCGCCTCGGCACGAGTGAGACCGAGCAACATACCCCCGGCAATTGAAGCGCCTGATCTGGACATTCCCGGGATTAACGCCAGACACTGAAACAAACCGATCTGAAAACCTTTTTTAATGGTCATTTCATTTTGCGGTACAGTTTTACTGTAAACCCACTCAGCGTAAATAAACAAAAACGAACCAACAACAAGCACACCCGCAACCAAAAGTGGTGACCTAAACAATGTCTCCATCGTCGACTCCAAAAACAAACCGACAACTACTGCAGGGACTGTACCAATCAGCAATGCATAGAGTAACGTCAGGTCTTTTTGATTAACCGGTAAGCGTCCGAGCTTTCGAAGGGCTGTTTGGCTTAATACCCACAAATCATTACGGAAATACAATATTACTGCCAATACGGTAGCTAGTTGCAAGACAGCATCAAACGCAAGCGCTCCATCTACTTCAAGATTAAGTAAATCGCGCATTAAAATGAGGTGCCCCGACGACGAAATCGGTAGAAACTCTGTTACACCCTGCACGAGCCCAAGAATAATAGCCTCAAAAATAGTCATAATTTCCCCAAAAGTATACCACAATTATACGCACTACTCGTACAATGGTGTATAATTGTGTGAGCGATTTTACGCCATTTTATTTACTTATTACTATTTCACTATTTATGGAACCACGACCAACAACCCCATCTATTGCTATTCCCGTAGCTATCGTTATTGGCTTTGGGATGATTGCAGCGGCTATTTTCTTTAGTGGCTCAGGCAACACCCAACCAGCTGCCGTCACGAAAGATGCAGCTCCTGAAACTACGAAAGAAACCACCGTCCGGCCAGTTGACGACACTGACTACATCCGCGGCAACCCAAATGCTCCTATTTTAGTTATCGAATATTCTGACTATGATTGCCCATTCTGTAAAAACTTCCACGACACCATGAATCAAATTATGGAAGAATACGGAGTAACCGGAAAAGTTGGATGGGTTTACCGCCAATTCCCCCTTGAACAACTTCACCCAAATGCACCACGCATCTCAGAAGCGGCCTACTGCGTAGGTGAACTCGCTGGAGGTGATGCCTACTGGAAATTCTCTGATCTCATCTTCAATGAACGAGAGATTAACGCTCCTACCAACATGACTCGTCTACCTGAATTTGCTGAAACTGCTGGTGCTGATAAAGCAAAGTTCAACGAATGTCTAAATAGCGGCAAATTCAAAGATAAAGTTGCCCAGTCAATCAACGAAGGTGTGGCTGCTGGCGCCCAAGGAACCCCGTACTCGATTGTGACTGTTGGCGGACAACAGGCAGTCATCAATGGCGCACAACCATACACGGTAGTTAAACAAATTATCGATAATTTGGTTGCCCAACTTGACGGTCAGGCTGGCTCATAAAACACGCTTAAATATTTAAAAAACCACGTGCGTGCACGTGGTTTTTTAATTCTCAAAATGTACTTATCTATCGGGAAGGTCCCGACAGTTTACAGTGTCGCAGTTTACTGTTTGTTTTTTGCATGTAGTACTTCCCAAAATCGACAGGCTTCACAATCTTTTTTACCGCAACCTTTAGTAAGAAATTCACCACTGAGTATTTCTGCCGTCATAGTACTAATTTCCCCCTTCAATTCAATGATATCTGCTTCTGTTACCTGCAGAGTTTTTTGTTCAAACTCCTTACCATCAATTGGCTCTACAAAATCTAGCACTGCTTCGTGTATGGTGATGGCACCATTTTTATACCCTTGAAGTAATAAATGGTAGAACCTAATCTGTCGCTCAAGCCCCTGTTTTTGTGATTTAGATGATTTTTTGCTAAACGGTTTACCGGTTTTGTAGTCAATAACGCGCACACTCCCCACCCCCTCTTCATCAAGATATTCAATTTTATCAATTTTTCCACTAAGCGTTAGGGATGTACCATGTACTTCAATAGAACTTCTAATATATTCCTCGATATCAATTTTTACACTCCAGTTATGGTGGTAATAATCGTAATACATTCCCAAGGCTTGTTTCCCTTTGAGTAAAAAGCGTTCATACTCAGCATCATAAAAACCAGAGACATCAATTGCTGCTTGATATTCATTGAGTAAACGCTCTCGCGGAAGAATACTTTTTGCTTGTTTTGATTCTATAAAGAAATTTTCGAGAGCCTGGTGTATCGTATTTCCGTATCGCAGTGAAGGAGTATATACATCAGGTAACTGAATGAGGTTTCGAAAAAGGTATTTGATTGGACAATCAATGTAATTGTTAAGTGCAGTAACACTCAAATTTTCTTCCTTGAATCTGGAAACTAAGTAATCTACAGTAAATACCGAATCCTTGAGCGATTCGTTAGAAAAGAATCGGACTAATTCAGCTTCGTTCTCAATTTCAAATGATTCGGTGAGTGATGCCTCTGAAGAGTCGACTCCTAGCTCGCTGATGAACTGACTTGGCTCTTGTGATTTACCACCCCAATCTTGGGATGATGAAGTAATCACCAAATGTTTTTTGGCTCTTGTCACCGCCACATAAAAGAGTCTACGTTCGTCATCTAATTCACCGGCGTATCGATTGAGTGGTAATGTGATGCCGGAAAATCCTCGGCTCTTCTCCCAGTTACTGCGGGTAGTATTCATGAGATACACCGATTCAAATTCTAATCCTTTGGAGCTATGGGCGGTCATACATTGAACACCCTTACCTACTGTCGTAGCCGCTACCTCAATTTTAAGATTGTATTTTAGTGACGCCATGACAAACTCGACAAAATCATTTATTCCATACATTGGAGACAGCTCTGCTAACTGACGCACCTGGTTAAACAGAACCTCTACTTTTCGCAACGCACTTCTACTATCAGTTTTTTGTAGCACCCAAGTCAGAAAACCACTTCGATGAAGCACTTCTTTAAATGTTTCGGAGAAAAGATGGTTAGCGGCATAGGTATGTAAATGAGTAATCATTTCTATGACTGCCTGGTACTCTTCATCAGTTTTAATGTAATCAATCAGCGCTTGCGAATTATTCTTATCTCGACTGATTAAGCGGTAACTTTGTAATGTATTCGCCGCCATGAGTGAATCAAGTCCTAAAAAATCAGCAAATAGTAACCGAGCGAGACTTTCGTTATCATACGGATTGGCAATTACTTTAATGCAGGTAACCAGCATGATAATAGCGGGATCGTCAAGCAGGGTGTCGCGCGACAACACGGTATAGGGAATATTAAACTGTTGAAATAAATTTTTAATTTCAAGCAGATGTTTATTGGAACGATAAATAATCGCAATCTCATCAGCTGGCACTCCTGCTTTTAACTTCATCTCAATATCCCTCACTAAAAAGAGGAGTTCAAACTTATAGTCGGAAAACTCCTTTACCGAAACGGGATAGTCGACTGCTAAATTACCATGCAACTCAGTTGCGTCAGGCAAGGAATGTACAATGAGATTATGTGCACCATCCAGTACCTGAGTAGTTGAGCGATAATTTTGCTCAAGCTTCACCACTTTCACATCACGGTAGTGATTTTTAAAATAAGAAAACGTTTGATCACTCGCACCTTGAAACCGATAGATTGACTGCTTTTCGTCCCCTACCACAAACAGGTTTGGCGCACCATTTAAATGTTCGGCGTCGGTTAAAAATTCAATGAGTTTATTCTGACCGTCATTGGTATCTTGATGTTCGTCTACGAGCACGTACTGAAATTGCTCTTGGAGATCGTATTTTAAATTTTCGTTTTTTTCGAGCTCTCCCAGTACCGTCAGGATCATGTCCGAAAAGTCATAGAGATTACGTTTGGTCAGTTCTTGTTGGTAGGCTGAAAATACGGTAGCCAATTCGTGCACTTTGGCTACCCTATCTTCCACTTTTGTCTTTTCGGTCGGTTTTATATCACCAACCTTAAACTTTCCAGTTGCCCGTTTGTAGAACATGGTTTCTGACTCCATCTGTGTCTTTTCCCACGCAGGTATGAGCTCTAAAAATTCAGCTGGAGTATACCCTTCTTGTTTAATATCATTAACTGCCCCGACAATTTGTGTTAATGAACTGAATCTATCATAGGCAGAAACAATTTTTTGAAAATCATGCTGCAACAGAATGTGCTCAATAATTTTTGTTTTTTCTAGTTCAGTAATGACTGAAGCAAATTCTCTTGACGGAAAATATGAGCTAAATTTCTTGAGAATGTGTTCCGCAAATGAATGGAAGGTATAGATACCAACCCGATAGGCATCATCCCCAATATATGTCTTAAGACGTTCACGCATTGCCCGGACACCAGAATTAGTAAACGTCAGTGCCAAAACATTTTCTGGGTTTGACTGTGTTTCCTTTAAGATGTTAGCGATGCGCAACGTCAAAATCTGCGTCTTTCCGGTTCCCGGACCGGCAATTACCATCACCGGACCTTCGATGGTATCAACTGCCTCTTTTTGAGCAGTATTGAGTGCATTGTAGGCGGTGGTGAATTTGGCAAGCAATTGCTTCTTTTCTTGCAGTAGAGACATATCGAGAAGTATACCACTAAGGCCCTATCTCGTAACACCCTCAGCAGCCAAAGGATTCCAAATTACTGACTCAGGCAAAATCTAGGTTAGAATCTGTACTTTTATAGACTGAGGTTGCCAGGCAAATATAACAGGAGTATAGTAGCACCCTATTATGTAATTCGTAATCTATTTATGCTTACCGCCAATGCCACGCTCGCAATCTTTTCAATGTTGGGAATCTCCAGTCTCGCCATTTTCTGGGCAAAACGGTTTAAGCTACCGCATACGGTTTTTTTGGTAATAATTGGGATGGGATTAGGTTTGCTGGCTACTATCCCGAGTTTCCACTTTTTTGCTGAATTCAAGCTCACACCAGAACTTTTGTTCTTTCTCTTGCTGCCAACACTGATTTTTGAATCAGCCTACAATATTAATGTACGACGACTCGTTGAGGAAACGCCAATTGTCTTAATCCTCTCAATTGTAGGATTGCTCATTTCTACCATTTGTATAGCGATACCATTGTTCTACCTATTGCAATTTTTTGGAATGTCAGTGCCGTTTATCATTCCGTTAATTTTCGGTGCTTTAATTTCAGCTACCGACCCAGTAGCCGTGCTTGCACTTTTTAAAGAGTTTGGTGCACCCAACCGTTTGTCACTTATTTTTGAGGGTGAAAGTCTGTTTAATGATGCCACTGCAGTAGCGCTCTTCCTCGTATTGCTCGAAATTGCCCAGTTTGGTTTCCACGGCTACGACACCGTTATTGCCGGAGTGATTAGTTTTAGTTCCATGATGATTGGCGGAGTGTTATTTGGAATTTTATGTGGAGTTGTATTTTCCTACCTCATTGGTTTAACCCGGGAAAATGAAACTGCCAGCATTACGCTGACTGTTGTACTCGCGCACATTACCTTTATTCTAGCAGAAATCTTGTCACACCACCTCGCAATCGCCGGCACTCACCTCCCGCTCTCACCGATTATTGCGACGACAGTTGCAGCCCTCCTCTTGGGCAACTACGGACGACCAAAAATTCATCCGCGCGCGGAAGAGTTCGTCGAAAAACTCTGGGGTCAATTAGCATTTTTTGCTAATTCACTGATTTTTATTTTGATTGGTGTACTGTTTGTTTCTGGCCCAACACTTAACTCACAAATGTTTTTTGTAGTACTTTGTACTATCATTATAGTGGCTTTGGCTCGGGCAATCTCTATTTACCCGCTCGTAGGTATCTTTAACCGTACCGTCCCTGCCAAGGAACGAGTCCCCCTTTCCTGGCAACACCTTCTGTCATGGGGATCACTACGTGGCGCACTCGCGGTAACAATGGTACTCCTCATCCCGGCTGATTTCACTCTCACGAATTGGGCGCTCGATATGAGTGTGCGTGATTTCTTGTTATCGCTCACGATTGGATGTATTGCAGCCACACTCTTTATCAAAGCTCCAACTATGCAGTGGTTTATGCGCAAGCTTAAACTTGATGGACTGACTGATATTGAACAAATTGAGTACCAAGAGGCCCGTGCACTCATGCACAAAGAAGTGTCGGACAAGCTTGAAATCTATAAAGAACGCGGCTACATTCAGGCAGACCTGGCCCACACACTGCAATTAGAGCATACCAAATTATTTACTGAATCATGTGCCATGGTAGACAGCTTGTCTAAGAGTGCCAAAGACGCGATTGCAGTGCAAGTATTACGATTATTTGCCATTGGTATTGAAAAACGTCACCTCAAAGAACTGTATCATCACGACGAAGTTAACGAAGCGGTATTCAAGCGACTCACCGGTAAATTACAACTTCAACACGAGTCTATCTCAGCCGGTGAGCTAAACTCAAATATGTCGATTCATACAGACAGTAAAGACGTATTCGAGCGAATGGCTACATTCTTTAAAAAATATCTCGGTCAAGAGACAGTGTTCACAAACATTCAAAATAACTACATGTATTACCGCGCGCAAACGATTATTGCCCGCAAGGTCCTCAAAGAATTAGAGTCGTTTTCAGGCAACAATCACGCCAGTATATTTACCAGCGAAGCAATTAATCACACCAAATCACTATACGAAGAATTCCGTAATCAATCCCAGCAAAAAATGCAGGCCATCTACAATAACAATGTTCAGATTATTGATGCCCTTTCCCAAAAATTAGCCCAACAAACAGTACACAAGGTAGCCGAACACGTACTTGAACACGTTACTGAAAACGAATTGATTACCCCGAAACTATCCATCATCCTCAAGGGCGAACTCGCTGCCAGTAGTCACAAATAACCAGTACTCGGACCTCTTAATTTTTTAGAATTTCCAAAACTGAGTGCAGTGCTAGGGGTGAGAAAGCAACGAAATGCGGTCCAGCGATTTTCCTTAGGAGGAAAAATCTCGGCTCTGCATACAGAAAATATAGTCGCAAGCTCCTTATTTTCCAGCAACATAAATTCAGAATAATCGCTACTTCTTACAGAAGCTGTACGGGTTGTCGCTATTTTTACAAAATAGCTGGCAACCTCTTGCGAAATGCCCTGGCATTTCTCACTCGTTTCTTCATTCACCAGTTTTGGGAGTTCTAATGACTGTCGTCAATATACATTTCATACAACATCACCAACCCAAACGGTACAATCAGTAGTAAGAGGAACTGCTCAACCGGGATCACCTGATAGTCCCATTCAAAATATCCAATATATTCGTTTACGTTCGCAAACAAGCGAATGCCGTTTTCGAGGAGTATCCATTCGTAAATTAATGACAGTGGCAGCGTGACAACAGCAAACAACCCCGCTTTTTTAAACAACGCTAGTGGCGGCATACTTTTGCGCACTAGTATCATCACCGCAAACAATGAACTCATGAACGCCAACAAAAACGCAAACGGGTACGACACCAATATCGTCGAGTCAGTGTAAATAATACCGAGAATCAATGCGTACATAACACCCAGTATTCCTAGTCCGCGCGGAGAAATACTAGTTCGTTTTGTGCTCGTACCGTCGTCAAAAAAGTACTCATACAAGAGTATCAAATACAAAATATGAAGCACCGAAAAGATGTAGGTTTCAAGGGGTGCCCCGCCAAACACAGCAAACGATAATGGTGACAGTTCGTACCACAAACCACTCTTATAAGCGTAAATTTGAATAATGGCGGTCGTAAGCAAGGTAAAGGTGGCCACCAAGGGCACAAGATGGGATTTCAGCTGCAGTCGATTCCAAAGCACAAAAATCGGTGCTCCAAACAGCAGTGCGGTTACGATCAAAAACGAAGCATCGGCCCACACCAAAATCAGTGCCGTACATAACGTATAGATAGAAATAAACAACAAAAAGAACCACTTGTTCGTCATGTTGATATTGTAACAAACCCCAAGCTAATACCGACCACTTTATTACTCTTTTAGTGAATAGCTCTAACCTATTAATTTATCTACAATAACACTGTATTGACTTTTATAATTATTTGTGCTACTATAGTAAAAGTGCATAACCAACTTGGAGCAAGAAAATGAAGACGATTGATTCCGAAACCTCTGACGCAATCGCAACCGTGATGGGTGACTTGTTCGACCGGTTCGAAGCGAACGAAGAAACTCTTGAGACTGACGTGGCAAATCTGCCGCCCATCAGTCCCGAAACCGAACAGGCTCTGCTCGCCGAAATCGACGCCGATCTCGACAAGCACTACCCCACGCTCACCTGATCTTTTCAGGTTCAGCAACTCCGGAAACCCTAGCGGTTCGCCGGGGTTTTCTTTTTTACAATTAATCAAAAACCGCCCCGTGAGGCGGTTTTTGTTTTTCTGAACTACACCGTCTCCGATGAGGTTTCAAAACGTGGGTAGATGCAAGGTGTCACCGAGCGAAAGTTCGAGCCGTACTTTTTGTACGGTGAGGACTTGAGTGAAAGTGACAACGCCGCAGATGCGTGGGTTTTGGAAGCTCCTCTTAGTATGACTTGAGACGTCTCGCTTTTTCGTGTTGACGTATCTTCTCGAGAGCCTTCGCCTCAATCTGTCGAATACGTTCTCGTGTTACGCCAAATTCCTTCCCTACTTCTTCGAGCGTATGATACGTACCATCAAGTAGCCCGTGACGCATCTCAAGAATTTTCCGTTCTTTTTCAGACAGTGTATCGAGAATCTCGGTAATCTGATCAGTTAAGATACTGTGTGATACTTCCTGGTCGGGTGCGGTAATTTTATCGTCAGCGATAAAGTCAGATAAGCGTGAGTTATCGTCTTCGTCACCAATTGGTAGTTCGAGCGAAATGGTGTCCTGACTAATTTTTTCGATTTGGTAAATTTTCTCTACCTCAACACCCATTTCGGTCGCAATTTCCTCTGGCATTGGATCACGACCAAGGTCTTGTGATAATCGGCGTGACACCTGTTTATATTTAGCCATCGTTTCAACCATGTGCACTGGAATACGAATCGTTCGTGACTGGTCAGCGAGCGCCCGAGTAATCGCTTGGCGAATCCACCAGGTAGCGTAGGTTGAAAATTTAAAGCCTTTGGTAAAATCGAATTTATCAACGGCTTTGAAGAGTCCAAGGTTCCCTTCTTGAATGAGGTCGAGGAGTGTCAGGTCAGGGGAACGACCAACATATTTTTTCGCAATGGAAACTACGAGACGGAGGTTAGCCCGAGCAAGGAGGTTGCGGGCTTCATCATCACCATCAACGATACGTTTGGCGAGCACTCGTTCTTCATGTGCATTTAAGAGTGGGTACTGTCCGATTTCACGGAGGTACATTTGAATCGAGTCGTAACTACTGTCGTTACGCTTGAAGGCATTTTTCTGAGCCAATAATTCTTCAGCCGGATCATCACCCAACATACCACCTGACTTCAACACATCGATACCGGCCACACTAAAGCGTTCGTACAGGTCATCGAGGAACATCACGTCTTTTTCAATTTCAGGAAATGAGCGTAAAAGTTCGTCATAGGTAACATACCCACGTTCACGACCAAGCTTCATGAGTTCAGCTGCTTTAAGCTCCAACACCTTTTCACTTTTGGTTAATTTAAGTTTAACTTCTGGAACAACTTTTTTTGGAGCCTCTTTGACTACCGGTGCTGATTTGGTTTTGGTGACAACTTTTTTAACTGGTTGCTTAACCGCTACTTTTTTTACAGGTTGCTTGGCTGGTTTTTTTGATACGACTTTTTTAGCCACTGCCTTGTGAGGAGTCGCTTTTTTAGTAACTTTTTTAACTACCTTCTTGGCCGCTGGTTTTTTAACTACCATCTTTTTTGGTGCAACGACTTTCTTTGGAGTCTTTTTTGCTACCGGTTTTTTTGTGACTTTTTTAACGGTTTTGACCGCTTTTTTACTGCTTGAATTGGCTTTTTTCTTGACTGCCATAGGTACCTGATACTATACAGAAAAACTTGAAAATGTCCAGTGTTTACGGGGTAGTTTTCCCTAAAAATACTACTCATTGACTAATGTATTACATTATTATATAAACATTAACAGAAACGCCTCAGTAAACGACTAGAGCTGGAGAAAAGCACCATGCCAATGATGACCACTAAAAGCATCCATTATGCCTTACGTCGCGCGAAGGCACTTGGACCTAAGGGTGAAGAGACTCTTCGCCTCAAAGAGGTACTTGCTGGTGAGGGCGTGCGTCTGAATCAACTTCATCACATTTATGTCAACAAGAAAGGCGCCAAAAAGAGGCCACTCCCCTATATGGTACTGTTGATCGAAGAAGTCATAGGAGAAGTACGTGAGTATTTCAGTATAGTCATTTCCTTTGATTACGTTGTTCTTGAGCAAAAACATCCTCACAAAGACAGCGCAGCTCTTTCCAGCATGACCCAATTTATCGAAGAAAATTTTGTGAAATAAGTGACGTCGAGTGACGCTCCGTTTTCCTGTTAAAATCCCGCTCAGCAACATGCTACGGGATTTTCTTTTTTAAAAAAGTTAACTAAGAAAGAAACAATTAGAGCTTTGGAAATATTGAGACTTGATACTCATTAGCTTGGAGTTGTCGCCGTAGCTCATTTACTCGAAGCAACACCGGCATGGTGTCCCCTTGTCCAGAACTTTCAATCTCCTTCAATTGGGCTTTTTCTTGGGCCAACTTCCCTTCTACCGTTAATTTGTGCAATTGGTTGAGCTTGTGGGTGAACTCTTCAATTTGCAATCGGTAACTACTTTTTTCGATAAATTGCTCGATTTGGAAGGTCAGTTTCGATATGTGGGCGCTGCCATTTATGCGCTCACTCTCTAATACCTCGGGACTCACAATTACCGCAATTTCTCGCTCCAAGACTTCTCGCACTGGTTCAGGCACAATAGTCAGCGCAGCCAGTAGATAATGGAGGGTACCCTCTTTGCGTAAAATTGCGGTCATAGTTTCGTTTTGTGGGGTAGGTGTTTTTTCTACAGTTACTTCTTTGTATTGCACCGGTTGGCGCTTTTGTTCCTCAAGCAACCGCAACACCTCAGCATGTACAGCGTCTTTGGTTGTGCCAAGCGCTGTTGCAGTCACGCCTTCAAAATGATCGCGGTCAATCATATTAGGAATGAGGGTGATAAACGGCATCACCTCGGCCGTGGCTTTTAATTTATACGCTCGGTCATCGGCATTTTCTTTGCGTAAATGCGCGAGTAAAAATTCGATGATATGGACCGCATGTCCCACAGCAGTTTTAAATGATTTAGGGTCAGCCAAAATCATATCAGCCGGATCGGCGCCATCAGGCATAGCAGCGACTTTCACATCAATCCCCCGCCGTAGCATGAGGTCAGCAGATTTTTTCATGGCGGCAATTCCGGCTTTGTCTGAATCAAGCGCGAGCACGACCTTGGTTGAAAGTCGTTCCAGCAACTGCACATGATGGAGTGTCAATGCGGTCCCTGAAACAGCGACGGTATTGGTATACCCTGCTTGGTGACTCATCACCACATCAAACTGCCCTTCGACAATAATCCAAAAACCTAAATTACGAATACCGTGTTTCGCCATATCGTACCCGTACAGTAATTCTGATTTGTGGTAGAGCTCAGTTTCCGGTGAATTCACGTATTTCGGCGCATCAGTATCTTTTGCCAATATCCTTCCCGAGAAACCCACTACCCGCCCCGCCTGGTCACGCAGTGGAAACATAATACGGTCGCGAAATGTATCAAATGGTTCTTTGCCACCTTCGGCACTTTTAATTAGGCCGGCCTTTAACATCGTGCCCGGTAAAAACTTCTCGTTAATCAAATGGGTCTTGAGCTCGCGCCAGCCAGCAAGCGGCGGACCCGGAGCATACCCGATGCGCCACTTTTTAATTGTTTCTTTAGTGACACCACGACGCTCTAAATACGCTGTCGCATCTACCATGTTAGGTAGCTGATTCTCATAGTAGCTTGTAGCGGCTTCAATGACGGCCACCAACTCATCGCGTTCGGTTTTCTTTTGTGGGTTTTCTGGCACCAGTTCAACACCCGCACGTTCGGCGAGGGTCTTGAGTGCATCTTTGAATTCCACTCCATCAATTGCTTGAATAAACGAAAAAATATCTCCCCCCACCCCACAGCCAAAACAGTGATAGGTGCCGCGTTCTGGTGACACATGGAATGATGGTGACTTTTCCGAATGGAATGGACACCGCGCCACAAAATGCCGCCCCGACTTTGTCAGCTCCGCATACGGTGAAATCACATCAATAATATTGAGCCGATCTTTAATCTGCTGAACCGCGTCCCCTGATGCCATAATTGCTAGTAGTATACCTGATGGAGCAATTTTAGGTAAAATATTGACATATTTTATCCATTTGGCTATACTTTATTTACATTCGGGGTTTTCCCGCGGCCCCGCCTCGCAAGAGGCGGGGAATATTGTTTAGAGTTTATACAGATTTCTAAACGCACTCTTTAAATCTGCAAAATCTTGTTCGGCTAACGTTCCTAACTTTGAGGACAGTCGGCGATAGTCGATTGCTCTTGATTGGTGAAGGCAGGCAGTCGTTACTTTTTCAGCATGGGTGAAGGAAAAATACCAGCTACCGTCTTTGGTTTTGGTAGTTGTTGGTATCACAAAGTAAAATCCATGGGACAACTTACGCAAAATAATAACCGGTCTGGAGTGCAGGTCACTTTTGCCACCGATTTCCGAACCGACATTTTCACCAATACTCGCCCACCACATATCACCCTCACTCACAAATGGTGGTTTATGAAGTAAACTATCGAGTTTTTCCTTAACGCCAACCCAGTGTTTAAAGTCTTTCATACTACTCCAATTCTACCACCCGCCCAACAATAAAATCATCAGTTGCAAGAAACAAAGTGGGGCTCATTTACTAGCTCCGCATACGGTGAAATCACATCAATAATATTGAGCCGATCCTTAATCTGCTGTACCGCGTCCCCTGATGCCATGATTGCCACTAGTATACTTGATTGCTGGGAGTATCGTAAGCTATTGACTTATTTTATTTTTTGTGTATAATACTATATGAACATTAGTTCACTATACAACAGAAGGAGATTGCCTGTGGACATCGACATCAAAGCACACATCAAGATGGTTCAGCATCCGAACCCGACCCGTCGCTCATATCACGTCGTTCGCGACGTGTGCCCTGTGCGACACTATGGCTTTGGCCAAGACAACTTTTTTTCGTCGCTCGACGAGAAAAAGAAACCTGGTGCTGTTGCCCTCGCCCTATCCAAGGCGCTGGAGCAAATTCCAGGTGTCAGCTCCGGTTCACTCTCGCAGTATGAGATTTCAGTGGGGATCGGCGATGCATTCGACTGGGCAGACATCTCGCCATTCGTGGTAGGCGCCATCATCAAGCACATCTTCCCCGAAGTAGATGGCAAAACCATCGAAATCTCGACCAATGTCGGTCACACGTACCGAGTTCCACCATCGAGCTTTGGTTTTGGCGAAGACGATGGGCAACGGATCAAATACGAAGATGTCACAAAGCGGTACACGGTCGCTGTCGATCTCGGCAACGGTCGTCCCCGTCTTGATGTCGAGTTTCTGTTCAGCCCTGAGGCCCAGAACGAGACGAAGAAGCAGGCGGTCGAGCAAGACACGGACATCAAGAAGCACTGATCCCCCGCACCAAACTAAGCGAAACCCGCTCAGTAACATGGTGCGGGTTTTTCTTTTTTAAAAACAAACAAAAACCGCCGAAGGCGGTTTTTGTTTTCTCTAAATTGTCGACTACTCTCTTTCGTCAATTAAAGGAATTTCAATACGTGCTCAGATGCTAGGCGCGCAAGAAGTTGGGCGTGAGCCGTACTCCTTGTACGGTGAACGTCTAACTTCGCAGTCGCAACAACGCAGATGAGTGTGTAGTGGAATTTCTCCTACTCGCGGTCGATGCGGGTGGCTCCTCCCTGCAGCTGCTGCATCATCTCATACTTCTTACTTCCCTTAAATCCTGATCCAGCTGGAATAAGTTTTCCGATAATAACGTTCTCCATCAAACCGGCAAGGTTATCTTCACTACCACGAACGGCAGCATTGATAAGTACTCGAGTAGTGTTTTGGAAAGACGCTGCTGAAAGGAAACTCTTTCGTGAGAGAGATGTTTCGGTAATACCGAGAATCAAACGGTCGGCCTTGGCCACTTCTTTACCTTCGGCTTTCAACTTGTTGTTGGCTTCGATAAAGATCCATTCTTCAACTACGTCACCGTTGGTAAAGTGACTGTCACCAGTACTGTTTACTTTCACGCGAGACATCATTTGTTTCACGATAAGTTCAATGTGCTTGCGCGCAATCGTTACCCCTTGGAGTTCGTAAATCTTGTTTACTTCAGAAATAATGTATTCCTGAGCTACTTCTTGACCACCGAACTTGAAGAGTTCTGGAAGCAAGGCTGAACCATCAGTGAGGAGTTGTCCTGAGATAACAGTCTCTCCCTTGTTCACAATCACCTGACGGCGGTAGTGAACTGGGTATTCAATGTTATCTTTTTTCTTTGGAGCACCTTTGGCACCCATGTCTGGAGAAACCACAATTACCTTTTCACGTCCTTCGGTACGAATGTCTACGACGAGACCTTCACACTTACTGACGATGGCAGGCACTTTTGGTTGACGTTTTTCAAATACTTCTTCTACACGAGGAAGACCTGAGGTTACGTCTCCACCGGCTGAGGCAGTACCTCCGGCGTGTTTGGTGTTCATCGTCAGCTGAGTTCCCGGTTCACCAATCGCTTGCGCTGCTACCGTTCCGACCGCTTCACCGATGTCGATGAGCTGGTTCGTTGTGAGGTCAATTCCGTAACACTTCTGACACACACCGCGAAGTGTTTTACAGGTCATTGGTGAACGTACTTCAACCATTGAACAGGTTGAACCTTCAACCGCAATCGCGTCCCGTCGTGACATCAAGTGACCTTTAGGGAAGATAACATTGCCCTTACTGTCCACTGCGTCTTGTGAGAGGATACGTCCCTTGATCGCTTTACTGAAGGCAATTTCAATACCAGAGGCACTGATGCGACCAATCTTGGTACCATCTTTAGTTTTACAATCAATTTCCGTTACAATCGCGTCTTGCGCCACTACGAAGAGACGTCGAGTAAGGTACCCTGCCTTCGCAGTCTGCAACGCGGTGTCAGCAAGACCCTTACGAGAACCGTGAGTAGTGTTGAAGTACTCAATCGGTGTCATACCTTCCTTCATTGAAGAAAGAATTGGGAATTCCAATGTCTCACCTCGGGTATTAACGATAAGACCCTTCATACCGGCCATCTGGGCAATTTGACCAAGAGATCCACGAGCACCAGACTTCCACATTTCGTAGGCTGATCCAGTTTCATCCAGTGTTTCTGGCAGTACTTTTTCAATTTCAGTTTTCGCGCGGTGCCAGATAGACACAATCATGCGGCGACGTTCATCACGAGAGATAAGTCCTTCATCGTAGAAGGCAAATACCTTTCGTTCTTCTTCACGTGACGCTTCAACAATGGCAGCTTTTTGCACTGGCACTTTTACTTCATCAATACCCCAGGTTGTTCCAGATTGTGTAGCGTATTTGAATCCAAGTTTTTTAAGTTTGTCGACAATTGCCGGCACGGCTTCTGGACCACGGTCGTCGATAATATCAATGATGATATCAAAGAGCATTCGTTGGACTACCACGTCGTTAATGAAGAGGTGATCACTTGGAAGCACTGAGTTGAACAAGAGACGTCCGACAGTTGTTTCAAATACCTTACCTTCAAATTGTTTGTATTTTTCTGTATCAGTAGCAAGTACCTTTACCACTGCGCGGAAGTCGATGATACCGTAGTCGTAGGCGTTAATAGCGTCGTTTGGTGAGGCAAATGCTTTGCCTTCACCGAGAGCACCCTTAACCACCTTGGTCATCCAGTAGGCACCGAGTGCCATATCAAGAAGTTTTTCAGATACAACCGGTTCAGCCGATCCTGGTTTGAGGATGTTCTTGTTGGCTGAGATCATCTCTCGGGCTTCCAATTGTGCTTCCTCCCCGAGTGGTACGTGAACAGCCATCTGGTCACCGTCGAAGTCGGCATTAAACGCGCGACACACGAGTGGGTGCACCTGAATCGCATTACCTTCAATCAATACCGGACGGAACGCCTGGATACCTTGACGGTGCAGTGTCGGCGCACGGTTAAGGAGTACGTGTTTATGTTTGATGATGTTTTCCAAAATCGCCCATACTTCTGGTACTCCGTCTTCAATCAAACGTCCTGCTCCACGGATGTTGTACGCAAGTTCTTGCTTAAGAAGCTCAGCGATAACAAACGGACGGAAGAGTTCGAGCGCCATGTGCTTCGGCAGACCACATTGGTCAAGCTGCAAGTCAGGACCAATAACAATTACCGAACGTCCAGAATAGTCCACACGCTTTCCAAGAAGGTTCTGACGGAAGTATCCTTGTTTTGATTTTAGGTAGTCAGAGAGTGATTTAAGTGGCCGACGTTGTGCTTGACCCATGGCTGAGTAGGCTGCGTTACCATGACGAATTGAGTTGTCGATAAGGGCGTCAACCGCTTCTTGCAAGATACGCTTTTCGTTACGAAGAATTACGTCCGGTGCCATAATATCAATCAGTTTTTTCAAACGATTGTTACGGTTAATCACGCGACGGTAGAGGTCGTTAAGGTCAGATGACGCGTGACGTCCGCCTTCAAGCGCCACCATTGGGCGAATCGCTGGTGGGATAACTGGGATACGAGTAAGGAACATCCATTCTGGTTTAACGCCAGCATGAATCATCCCGCGTACGAGTGAAAGGCGCTTGTCCAATTTCGCTCGTTCCATTGCGCCAGCTGTTTCGCGCTCAGTTTCCAATCGAGCCAACAGTTTTGGCATGTCGATATTTTTGAAGAGTTCAAAAATAGATTCCGCACCAATTTTAGCTTCGAACAACGTACTGTATTTCACCGAGTATTTGTGGAAGGTTGTTTCATCAAGCACAATTCCTTGTGCGATGCTTTCAATCTCCTTCTTCATGTCCTCCATACGCACCTTCAGTGCTTCTTTAGCATCTTCGTTTTGGAGATCCTTAAGTTTGGCTTTAAATTCAGTATCGAGTGCTTTAAGGAGTCGTCCTCGTTCGTCTTCGCTTACTTTGGTAACAATGTACCCAGCAAAGTAAATTACTTTTTCGATTGAGGCAGCGGTAATACCAAGAATCAACGCGATTCGTGATGGCACTCCGCGCAAGAACCAAATGTGAGATACCGGTACACACAAATCAATGTGACCCATACGTTCACGTCGTACAATAGCGCGAGTAACTTCTACTCCACACTTCTCACAGACGATGCCTTTGTATCGAATACCGCGGTATTTTTTACAAGAACATTCGTAGTCTTCTACTGGTCCAAAGATACGTTCGTCGAAGAGTCCGTGCTTTTCAGGGCGCTGCGTTCGGTAGTTGATGGTTTCCGGTTTTGTTACTTCCCCGTATGACCATTCAAGAATTGTTTCAGGCGAAGCAAGTTTAAGACCAATCTCAGTAAACTGATTTGGAGTCAAAGTTGGCTTCTTAGGTGAAAATGTTGACATATACTACTAAAAATTATGCAGGCTCATAAGACGACTCTTCTCGATCACGGCGTGGGCGAACTGGTTCATCCTTGGTTAACTTCACATCAAGCGCCAATCCCCGTAGTTGGTTTACCAATACGTTAAAGGCTGCTGGAGTATGTGGGTGACCAATTTTTTCACCACGCACAATTGAGTCAAAAGCAGCAGAGCGTCCGACAATATCGTCTGACTTAATGGTGAGCATTTCACGAAGGGTGTAGGCAGCACCGTAACCGAGTAAGGCCCACACTTCCATTTCTCCAAATCGTTGACCTCCCACCTGCGCTTTACCACCGAGTGGTTGTTGCGTAATAAGAGAGTACGGTCCAATCGAACGCATGTGGATCTTGTCTTCTACCATGTGGTGGAGTTTCAAGATATACATCATCCCCACGGCAGTGCGTTGTGCAAATGGGTCCCCAGTACGTCCATCACGAAGTTGGATTTTACCGTCTTCTGGTAAACCAGCTGCTACCAATTCAGCCTTAACATGTTTTTCACTGGCTCCCGCAAATGGAGGTACTACCGCTTGGTATCCAAGGGTGTTAGCAGCCATTCCGAGGTGGAGTTCTAGAATCTGTCCAAGGTTCATACGTGAAGGTACCCCAAGCGGTGTAAGCAAGATATCAATTGGGCGTCCGTCTTCGGTGTACGGCATGTCTTCTTCTGGCAAGATGCGAGAAATAACTCCCTTGTTACCGTGACGTCCAGCGAGTTTGTCACCCACTGAAATGTTACGCACTTGGGCAACGGTTACGTGGATTCGTTTAATCACGCCACTTTCAAGTTGGTCGCCGTTTTCACGAGAGAAGATTTTTACGCCAATCACTCGCCCACGCTTTCCAGCTTCAAGACGTAGTGAGGTGTCCTTTACGTCCTTCGCTTTTTCTCCAAAGATTGAACGTAGGAGTCGTTCTTCTGGTGTTAGTTGGGTTTCACCTTTTGGTGTTACCTTACCAACTAAAATGTCTCCCGGACGAACTTCGGCACCGATACGGATAATTCCGTTTTCATCGAGATTACGCAGTTTCATTTCTGAAACGTTTGGAATATCAGCTGAAGTTACTTCGGGACCTAGCTTGGTATCACGAACTGATACTTCGAGCTCATCCATGTGGATACTTGCAAACTTACTCTTCTTTACCAGACGTTCTGAAATAACAATCGCGTCTTCGTAGTTAGCTCCGTTCCATGACATAAAGGCCACGAGAGCATTTTGTCCCACTGCCAATTGTCCTTGGTCAGTTGAAGTAGTGTCAGCAAGCAAATCGCCACGCTTTACTGTTTTACCAACAGTGACAGCTGGTCGGTGGTAAAAAGCAGAGAAGTCGTTTGTTCGCTTAAGGGTTGTCAGTGGGTATTCTTTCTTCTTGCCTTCTTTGTTTTTCACGACGATGTGCTCTGCATCACATTCAATAACTTCTCCGGCTTCAAGTGCGTACACTACACGACCTGTGTCGCGGGCAGCTACGGCTTCTACACCGGTTGCTACAATCGGCGCTTCCGCAATCAAACATGGTGTTGATTGTTTCTGCATGTTTGAACCCATGAGAGTACGGTTGGCGTCGTCGTGGTTTAGGAATGGAATCATTGAAGTCGCAATCGAGAACGCTTGGTTCGTTGCAATATCCATGTATTCAATATCTTTTCGAGGCACGGTTCGAGGATCACCTTTTTTACGGGCTTCAACGAGGTCGTTAACAATTTTTCCGTTTTTATCAAGTTCTACTGCGGCATGTGCAATAGTGTACTTTTCTTCTTCATGAGCGTTCATGTACGTTACTTCACCAGTCACAATACCTTTTTCTACGCGAACATATGGTGTTTCGATAATACCAAAACGGTTTACCTTGGCATACATTGAGAGACGAAGAATCAAACCAATGTTTGGTCCTTCTGGAGTGTGAATAGGACAGAGCCGTCCGTAGTGACTAGTGTGAACGTCACGAACTTCGAAACCAGCACGTTCTCGTGTGAGTCCGCCGGGTCCAAGCGCGGACAGTGTCCGCAAGTGTTCAATTTCTGCGAGGTTGTTTTGTTGTTGTGAGAATTGTGAGAGCTGGTTGGTACTAAAGAATTCTTTAATAGCAGCTTGGAGTGGTCGAGGGTTTAAAATTTGCATTGGGAGTGAAGTCTCGGCTTCAATCGTAGACATTCGGTCTTGAATGTTACGCTTCATACGGGTCATACCAACACGAACACGTTGTTGCAACATTTCACCAAAGTACCGGACGCGACGGAACCCGAGGTGGTCGATATCATCAGGCAGCGCCATCACATCATGGTTCATCGCCACAATGTTAGTCAAAATCAATTTAACGTCTTCGGTTGAAACAGTGCGTTCGTCTGTCGCTTTTTTATCAGTTGGACGTCCGTACCGTTCGTTAAAGTGGTGTCGTCCAATTTCAGAGAGATCGTATCGCTCTGGGGCAAAGAGTGAACGAACAAATTCTTTCGCTGAATCAACAGTAGCAAGGTCACCGTCTCGGAGACGTTTGTAGATTTCGATAAATGATTCATCAACTGATTTAGCTGGGTCTTTGGCGATAGTGGCCTTCATGTATTCTTCGCCACGCTCAACCCCCTGCATCATTTCAATCATGTCCTTTTCTTTTTCAACACCCATGACACGAAGGAGTGATGAAATTGGGAATTTCTTCTTACGGTCGATTTTAACGTAAATTACGCCATCAACGTCAGATTCAATTTCCACCCAGGCTCCACGAGCCGGGATAATTTTGGCACCAAACATTGTGCGTCCCTTTACTTCATTGGCCGTAAAGAAAATACCGTATGAACGAGCGAGTTGGGGTACAATCACACGTTCAACACCGTTAATGATAAAGGTTCCGTTTTCGGTCATGACCGGCATGTCAGCGAGGAACATTTCCTGATCTTTTTCACTTTCAAAAGTTTTGTTCTTCAAAATCACCTGCGCGCGCAGTGGTGCGTCGTAGGTTAGTTTGTTTTCCTTGGCGTACTCTGGAGTACACTTTGGTTCACCCAGTTCGTATTTCTTGAACTTAAGTTCGAACTTTTTCTCTGAGTAGTCAGTAATCGGTGAAAACTCAGTAAAGATTTCTTTTAAGGCTGTCTCGACAAACCACTTAAACGATTCACGTTGTGGTTCAATCAAATCTGGCACTTCAATCATTGGCGCTGGCGCAATGGAGAAGATTTTCTTTGGCATCGCACCCGTTGATGCGTACTCGTCAGCTTT